>JBEBTI010000006.1:0-43094 GCA_040393845.1 Nocardioides daejeonensis | reverse complement strand
GCAGGTCGTAGCGGCAGGGCGCGAGGTTGCCGTGCCAGGCGACCACGTCGAGCGGCGAATGATCGAGCGTCGTCGTCCAGAGCGTGCCCTGGAATTTCTGGATCAGCTCGAACGGCTCGTCGCGGTCCATCGACCCGACACGATCGTGCAGGACGGTCTGGTGACCGATCGCTTCCCGACGCCACGCCACGTCCTGCACCCCGACCTGGCCCTGCTGCTGTCCACCTCCGGCAGCACCGGCTCGCCCAAGCTTGTGCGGTTGAGCCACCAGAACCTTCGCGCAAACGCCGAAGCGATCGCCGACTACCTGCAGCTGCGTGCCGACGATCTCGCCGCGACCACCCTCCCGCCGCACTACTGCTACGGCCTCTCCGTCCTGCACAGCCACCTGCACCACGGCGCAGCAGTCCTGTTGACCGACAACTCCGTGGTCGACCCATGCTTGTGGGAGGCAGTCCGCACCCATGGGGTCACCTCGTTCGCCGGTGTCCCCCACACCTTCGAGATGCTGGAGCGCATCGACTTCAGCAGCCTCGACCTCCCGCAGCTGCGCCAGGTCACCCAGGCCGGTGGGCGGCTCGACCCGGACCAGGTGCGCAAGTACGCCGAGCTCGGGCGTGCCAAGGGCTTCGACTTCGTCGTCATGTACGGCGCCACCGAGGCCACCGCTCGGATGGCGTGGTTGCCGCCCGACCTGGCTGCCGAGCACCCGGACGCGATCGGCGTACCCATCCCCGGTGGGCGCTTCGAGATCCGTCCGGCAGAAGGTCACGCCGAGGGCGCCGGCGAGCTGGTCTTCCACGGCCCGAACGTGATGATGGGCTATGCCACCGGCCCCGAGGACCTCTCCCTGGGACACACCCTGACCGAGCTGCACACCGGCGACCTGGCGCGCGTCGGCGACGACGGGCTCTACCGGATCGTGGGGCGTCAGTCCAGGTTCACCAAGATCTTCGGGCTGCGAATCGACCTCGATGACGCCGAGCGCGCCTTTGCCGACCACGGCATCGTCGCTCGCTGTGCCGATGGCGGCGACCGACTCGTCGTCGGCACCACCGACCCGACGCCCGACGTCGCCGACCGGATCGTCCAGGTCGCCCGAGCAGCGTGGGGGCTGCCAGCCTCAGTCGTCGTGCCGGTCGTCGTCGACGAGTTCCCGCGCCTGGCCAACGGCAAGCTCGACCTCCCGACCCTGGTCACGCTCGCCTCCTCACGCCCGAACGCACCGGACGCCGCGGACCCACCCGACCCAGAGGCGTCCGTGGAGGACCGGATCAGATCGACGTACGCCGTTGTCCTGCGCCACCCGTCGGTATCGGCCAGCGAGAGCTTCGCCAGCCTCGGCGGTGACTCGCTCTCCTACGTCGAGACCTCCTTGCGACTGGAGGAGATCCTCGGGCATCTCCCGACGGCATGGCACCTGCTGCCGATCTCCGAGCTGGCGGAGCTGTCCCGCTCGCCGGTCGCGGGCACCAAGCGATGGCGCTCGATCGAGACCAGTGTGCTCCTGCGAGCGCTCGCGATCGTGGCGATCGTCGGCACCCACGGCAACCTGTTCACCCTGCTCGGCGGGGCGCACCTGCTGCTCGGCATCAGTGGCTTCAACTTCGCCCGCTTCCAACCGCACGGCACACCGGCGCAACAGGTGCGCTCGCGGCTGGCGTCCATGGCCAGGATCGCGGTGCCGGCGGTTCTCTGGATCGGTGCGGTGACACTGCTGTTCGGCACCTACCCCGTGCGGAGCGTCTTCCTCGTCAACGGACTCCTCGGGCCACCCGGATGGTCGGAACCGGCGTGGCACTTCTGGTTCCTCGAAGCGTTGCTGGCCATCGTGCTGGTCCTGACGTTGCTTGTCTGCCTGCCGGCCTGGCGCCGACTCGATGCGCGGTGGCCGTTCTGGCTGCCGATGGCGCTCGTGGCCGTCGGTCTGGTCACCCGCTACGAACTGTGGGAGCCCCGCGGCGGCGACGACATCCACCGCGCCCACATGCTGGTCTGGCTCTTTGCGATCGGCTGGGCGATCGCAAGGGTCACGCTGCCCTGGCAGCGATGGCTGGTGACCGCGGTGGTCATCGGGGCGGTGCCGGGATTCTTCGACAACCTCGAGCGGGATGCGTTCGTCGCGGTCGGCCTGCTCCTGGTGCTGTGGGTCCCACACGTGCGGGTGCCCGCGGTCGTGGCGACCACCGCCGGCGTACTTGCCACGGCATCGCTGCACATCTACCTGACCCACTGGCAGATCTATCCTCACCTGGAGGACCGGGTGCCGCTGGCTGCCCTCTTGGCGTCGCTCGCGGTCGGGGTTGCCGTCTCCACCCTCGTGCAGCGGGTCGGCGCGCTCGCCCTCCGGGGTCAGCGCACCACGGTCTCCTCGACCGGCAGCAGCACCGGTCCGGGACCACTCACCAGCCCGACCGACACCCGCGTCCCGACGGGGTGACGCACGGAGTGCGCCTGCCACGAGCGCACTCGGGCACCGCTGGCCAGCCGGACGGCGTGCAGGACGAAGGCACCGTGGTACTCGACGTGCACCACCTCCGCGGCACCGGCGGGGTCAGCCTCGACGGTGACGTCGTGCGGACGCAACACCACGTCGTACGACGTCCCGGCCGTCAGTGACGGCCGCACCGGCACCACACCGATCTCACAGCTCACCCGGTCCCCTTCCACGGTCGCCGGGAGATAGTCGGCATCACCCATGAAGCTAGCCACGAAGCGGGAGGCCGGGCGCTCGAAGACCTCCTGCGGCGTGCCCACCTGCTCGATCCGGCCGGCCCGCATCACCACGACGCGGTCGGCGACCGAGAGCGCCTCGGTCTGGTCATGGGTCACGACCACCGCGGTGGTGCCGGCGTCGCGCACGGTCGCCATGATCTCGCTCCGGACCCGCTGCCGCAGGTGCTCGTCCAGGCTGGAGAAGGGCTCGTCGAGCAGCACCACTGCCGGGTCCGGAGCCAACGCCCTGGCCAGCGCCACCCGCTGCTGCTCCCCGCCCGACAGCTCGTGCGGTCGTCGTGCCGCGAGGTCGGCGAGGTGCACCCGGTGCAGCATCGTCTCAACCCGAGCACGACGCTCCGGACGCGACAGGGTCCTCAGGCCGAAGCCCACGTTGCGGCGTACGTCGAGGTGCGGGAAGAGTGCATGGTCCTGAAAGACCAGGCCCACCCGCCGCTGCTCGGGGTGCCGCCAGCCACGGGCATCGGCGACCACCTCGCCGGCGATCTCGATGGAGCCCGCGTCCGGGCGCTCCAGGCCGGCGACCAGGCGCAACAGTGTGGACTTCCCGCAACCACTCGGGCCTATCACGGCGACCACCTCGCCCTCGGGGACGACGAGGTCCAGCGCGTCGGCCGCCAGCGTGCGGCCGTAGCTCTTCGTCACTGCGGCCAGGCGCAGCGCATCGGCCTCGCTCACGGTTCCACCCTTCTGCGCGGGTCACGACCACGCACGAGTACGACGACTGGCACCAGGGCCAGCATCACGATGAGTAGCGCGGGCAGGGCCGCCTTCTCCCAGAAGTTCTCCGAGGCCAGCTGATAGACCCACACCGACACCGTCGTGAATCCGAACGGCCTCAGCAACAGGACGAGCGGGAGCTCCTTGACCACATCGATGACGACCAGCACGGTGGCCACCAGGATTCCCGACCGCACCTGGGGAAGGTGGACTCGGGTCAGCACCCGTCGTGGTGATGCGCCGAGTGACAGCGCTGAGCCGGTGATCGAGGGCGGCATCTTGGTGAAGCTGGCGTCGATCGCCTGATGGGCCGGAGCGACGAACCTGACCACCTGGGCGATCAGGATGCCGAGCACCGAGCCGGTCACCAGCAGGCCGGTGCCGCCCTCGACCCCGGCCGCCACCAGACCGCGGTCGAGCCAGTCCATCACCAGCAGCACGCCGATGCCGACGACCGCGCCGGGGACGGCGTACCCGAAGGTGGTCAGTTGCGCAGCCGAGCGCACCAGCCGGCCGCCACCGAGCCGCTGGGCGTGGCCGATGAGGGTGGCCACGGTGACGCAGACGGCCGCCACCACCAGGGCGAGGGTGACGCTGTTTGCCAGGTAGTCGCCAAGACGCGGATCCAAGGGGTCGGTGCTGGCTCCCAGGGCCCAGACCACCAGCTGAAGGACTGGGAAGACGAAGGCAACCCCGAGGACGCCGAGACCTGCCGCACTGGCCAGGGCGGCCTTGAAGCCTCGCAGTCGTTCGCGTTGGGGGCCAACGCCGCGGTGACCGCGCTGGGTGAACCGCGCGCCGCCCCGCAGCAGTCGCTCGCCGACCAGGAGCGCCACCGCGAAGACCAGCACCAGCGCCGCGATCTGGGTCGCGGAGTGCAGGTCGAAGCTGCCCTTCCAGACGAGGTAGACGCCGACCGAGACGGTGTGCACGTTGAAGTACTGCACGGTGGCGAAGTCGGTCAGCGTCTCCATCATCACCAGCGCGAGGCCCGCGGCCAGTGACGGCCGGGCCAGAGGCAGCAACACCCGGAGGAAGGCCCGACCCCGGGTGGCTCCGAGGGTGCGGGCAGCCTCGTAGGTGGTCGCCGACTGCTCCACCATGGCAGCACGGGCGAGCAGGTAGACGTAGGGGTAGAGCGTCAACGACATCACGATGACCGCGCCGCCGAGTGAACGCACGTCGGGCACCCAGACGTCAGCCCCGAACCAGTCACGCAACAGGCTCTGCACCGGGCCAGCGACGTCGAAGGTCGACAGGAAGACGAACCCGAGGATGTAGGCCGGCATCGCCAACGGCAGCACCAGCGCCCAGGAGAGCAGTCGCCGACACGGGAAGTCGAAGGCACTCACCAGCCAGGCCAGGCCGGCACCCAGCACGAACGTGCCGCAACCCACCCCGAGGAGCAACCAGAGGCTGGTGAACACCATGTCGCCGACATTGCGCGGCAACTGCGTGTCACCGGCACCGAGGACGCCGTCGACGACCACGGCCACGACCGGGGCGCTGATCAGCGCCCCGACCAGCACCACCAGCGCCGACCACGCCCACCGTCCCTCACCCAGGACACGTCGTACGGCGCCCCGGGTTGCGGGGGCAGGGCTCACTCGTAGTTGGCTTCCGCGAGCAGGTCGACGGCCTCGGCGTTGAGCGACCCGTAGGCCTTGGCATCGACCGGCATCCGCTCGAACGGCCCGAACCCGGCGACCAGTTCCGCGGGGGCGACGTCGGGGTTGACCGGGAACTCGAAGTTGTTGTCGACGAAGGCGCTCTGTCCCTTGGCCGCGAGCCATTCCAGCAGCTGCTGGGCCGCCTCCGGGTTGTCGCTGCTGCGCGTGACGCCGGCTCCGGAGATGTTCACGTGGACACCTTCGCCGTCCTGGCTGGCCCAGAAGACCTTGGCGTTGAAGTCGGGGTCCTCGTCGAGCTTGCGCCCGAGGTAGTAGTGGTTGCTGATGCCCACCTCGCACGCGCCCGCGTCGATCGCCTCGAGCAGCTCGATGTCGTTGCTCATGATCTCGACGTCGTTGGCGACCCAGCTCTCGACGATCTCCAGCGCGCGGTCTCGCCCGTGCAGGTCGATCAGGCTGGCCACCAGGGACTGGGTGTAGGACGCAGTGGCGTCGCGCATGCACAGCCGCCCGGACCACTTGGGGTCACCCAACCCGGCATAGGTGTCGGTCGTGTCGAACTCCGCGACGTCGACGGAGTCGGGGTTGTAGACCACGGTGCGAGCGCGCATCGCGAATCCGAACCACTGGCCATCGGGGTCGCGCAGGTCCTCGGGGATCGCCTCGGTCAGGATCGGCGAGTCGAGCGCAGTCAGCTGTCCCTGCTCGGCGGCGTTCCAGAGATTGCCGGCGTCCACCGTCATGAAGATGTCGGCAGGGCTGTCGTCGCCCTCCTTCTTCAACCGCTCCAAGAGCTCGGAGTCGTCGCCGAAGAGGAACTCCACGGTGAGGTCGGTCTCCTCGGTGAACTCCTCGAAGGCCTTCTCGAGGTCATAGTGACGCGCCGAGTAGACCTGGATGTCGGCCGGCTCGTCATCCTCGAAGATGCCGCAGGCTGAGGTGGCCACCGAGACGACGGCGAGGGACGCAGCGAGAAGGGAGCGACGCATCGGAGTCCTTCGGGAACGGGGAACAGATTGAGGTCACCCTAACCTGACCTCGGCCGGTCGGATCTCCGAGTCCACGAGCCCGAAATGCCGAACGGCCACCGGGTCGGTGGCCGTTCGGATCGGTACGCCATCGCGGACTCGAACCGCGAACCCGCTGATTAAGAGTCAGCTGCTCTGCCAATTGAGCTAATGGCGCTTGGAACGAGGAAAACATTACACGGCAACGTCTCTGGACAAAAATCGGGGCCGACGCGCGAGCACTCAGCCTCCCTTGACCACCTTCCTGGAGACCTTCTGTCGAGCGATCTGCTTGTCCGTCCAGGGGAAGCGGACCCACTTCTCGGCCGCGAAGATCCGCGTCTGGTCGGCCGACCAAGGTGAGGTCGGGTTCTCGTACTGGCCGTAGGTCAAGATGGTGCGCGGCACCACCTTCTTGCGTCCCTTGAACGCCACCGACTGGATGTGCGACGAGCCGTAGGTCACCGGCGACCAGTACGACGCGTTCTGCTCCGGCGTCTTGACGGACACGACATTGGCGTTGCCGGCGTCGTGGGTACCGCCGCCGAGTCCGATCGGCGGCGCACCCCGGTCCCCCGCCACGTTGACGTCGCCCCACTTCGCATCGACCGGCACCCCCGCCTCGGCGAGCTCGGCGAGGCCGGCCTCCATGGCGCCGACCACACGGGCGTTGCCCGCGTCAAGGCTCCGCGGCGTGTTGAGCGGATCCGCGGCATCGAAGGGCACCTTCCAGACACCCTTGGCCGGCAGGTGCTTCACGAAGGCTTCGAAGAGATGCGTGCCCACCGACGTGACGTCACTGCGCCCATCCCAGGCGGTGAGCACGTCACACGCGACTCCCCCGTCGGCTGCCTGACACACCTGGTCGAGCGCACCGTCAGCACGCATCACCTCGGCACCCATCACCCGGTTCTGGTGTTCGAAGCCGGCCAGCGCCTTCGGCGAGATCTTCCGGCCGCTCGCGGCGTACTCACCCGGATAGGCGTAGACCATGCGGGTGCGCAGGGTGCGCTCACACTTCTCGCATCCCATGATCTTGGGGAAGCCTTCCAGCGGCTGCTCGGGGTTGGGCAGCCAGTAGGAGTCGTTGGCGTTGGCGACCCAGTCCGAGCGGATCGCCTCGGGCAACCGTTCCGGACCGACGATCCCCGGACGAGACGCATCGGGGTCGGTCCGCCAGCCACAGAGAGTACCGGACAGTGCTCCGTTGAGGCCGGGCAACCCGGCCACCTCGTTGAGCAGGATCCCGATCGGCGTCATGCAGGTGTTGAGTTGCTGGTTGGTGATGTTCGGCGTGACCGAGTGGTCGGCATACAACGCGTTGCCCGAGCGGTCCGCGGCGATCGTGTTGACCCACGGGATGCCACCCCACTTGTCCTGCTGAGCAAGGAGATCATCGACGTCGGTGGCGCCGCCCATCGCCAGGAAGCTGTCGATGGTGCGCAGGTGCTCGGCATTGGCGTCGCGGATCGCCCACAAGGTGGCGAGCCCCCACGGCATGAACTTGTCGGGAGCGTCGATGACGTAGCCCAGATCGGTGCGGTAGACGTCCTCGGCAACCGTGACCACCGAGCCGTCCGCCTGGCGCACCGGCACGTCGATCTCGTTGTGGTCCAACTGCGCAGGGCCGTTCGGACCGAGGTACGTCGTGGTGCCGGGCACGGTGACGTACTCGTAGGGCGTGAACCGGTACGCCGTCGAGACGGTGTGACTCCACGCGACGTCCTTGTTCCACCCGATGTTGACTGCCGGCGAGCCGATCAGCGAGGCGCCCGCGACGTCGTACCTGCCCGGGATGGTGAGGTGCTGCTGGGTGAAGCGGTAGCGACCCCGCCACGGGAAGTGCGGGTTGCCCAGCACCATGCCCCGGCCGGTGCTGCTGAGGTCCTTGCCGATCGCGGTGGCGTTGGATCCGAAGGCGTCGCCGGGGTCCTGACCGAGGGCCTTCCGCAGTGCCTCGCCGTCGACGTCGTCGGCCAACGCGCGGATCTCCGCCGGACTCCGGTCGCCCAGGTCGGCCAACGGCAACTCGAGACCCGGAATCTCGGGCAGACCCGGATCGGTCAACGAGGCCGGCGAGGCGTTGACGATCTCTTTGGTGAACACCCCGGTGGAAGCAAGCAGGTTGGCGAAGTAGACGCCGTACCAGAGGTCGAGCGGGGTCGCGTTCGCGTCGACCCACGGCTTGCCGCCGCACTCGGGATCGGTCACTCCGCGGGTACCGCCGACGTCCTTGAGCCACGCATTGAGGCCGGCGGTGTAACCGACCACCATCTTCTTGGCGCGCTTGCTCGGACCGCGCACGGGGTCGGCCAACAACTGCTCGACGACGCCGCGCTGCCGCAGATCTCGGGCCAAGGTGTCGACCTCGAGGTTCGAAGCACTCAACTGCACCTGGTCGTCGTAGTGGCCCTCACCGAAGTGCAGCGACCGCTCACCGCGCCCGGTGACCAAGGTGTCGACCAGTGTGCAGATCGACGCCTCCGCTGCGGCGTACCCACTGCCGAAGCCCAAGGAGGCCCAGTTCTTCGCCGTGATGTGCGGGATGCCGTGCGCCGTCCTGACCACCTCGGCCCGGTACTTCGGCTTCTTCGCCTTCTGCTTCGCCGGTGCCGGCGCGACCGTCACCGCCGCTGGGGCGAGGGTCGAGGCGGTCTCGATGGTCGCTGTCGCGAGGACGGGGGCGACCAGGGCGAGAGAGGCTACGGCGACGAGGTGGCGTTTGATTGGCACACACAGCCAACGCTTGGCGCCGACGTGGGTTACGTCACAGAGGCCGGCATCAGAGGTAGAGGCCCGTGGCCGCGTCGCCGAGGCGTTCGGCCGCAACGGCGTGGATGTCCCGTTCGCGCATCACCACATAGACCTCCCCGTGCACCTCGACCTCCGCCTTGTCCTCGGGATCGAAGAGGACCCGGTCACCGACCTCGACCGTCCGCGCATGCGGCCCGACCCCGACCACCTTCGACCAGGCCAGTCGGCGTCCGCCCATGGCCGCGGTCGCGGGAATCACGATGCCGCCGGAGGAGCGGCGCTCCCCCGACTCCCGGTCGATCTCGACCAGCAGTCGGTCGTGGAGCATCCGGATCGGAGTCTTGTCGCTCACTGTCGGCGTCAGTCCACGATCTTGCGGATGACCCGCAGCACCACGATGAATCCGACCACGCCGCCGACGACCTTGAGGATGTTGTCGGTGCGGGGCTGACCCGTCCCCGGGTCGACGAAGTGGGCCTTGATGCTCGTCGTCTGACGGTTCGCAATCGTCTTCGGGCTCGTCCGGTGGACGAGCTGGTCGATCGTCTCGACCAGCCGCTCGCGGGTCGCCTCGATCTCAGCTTCCAGGGCGCTCATCTCGTTGCTCACCCGGGAAGGCTACCAAGCACGCCCGCCGACGCGGCGATGGCAAAGCACCGAGTAGCGTCGTGGGCAATGCCTGCCCGCCCCGACCACGAAGGACGCCTCCCGTGACCGAGCAGACTCGCCTCGCCCCCGGCGACACCGCCCCCGACTTCACCCTGCCGACCGACGACGGTGGCACGGTGACCCTGTCCGACCTCCGTGGTCGCAAGGTGATCGTCTACTTCTACCCCGCCGCGATGACCCCCGGCTGCACCAAGCAGGCCTGCGACTTCACCGAGTCACTCGATGCGCTGAAGGCCGAAGGCTATGAAGTGCTCGGCATCTCTCCTGACAAGCCGGAGAAGCTGGCCAAGTTCCGTGAGCGCGACGACCTGACCATCCCGCTGCTCTCCGACGCCGACCGGTCGGTGATGACCGCGTGGGGCGCGTTCGGTGAGAAGAAGCTCTACGGCAAGGTCGTCCAGGGCGTGATCCGCTCGACGATCGTCGTCGACGAGGACGGCAAGGTCGCCGTGGCCCAGTACAACGTGAAGGCCACCGGTCACGTCGCCAAGTTGCGCCGCGACCTCAAGCTCGACTGAGCGCCACCGCCCCGCGCCAGGGTTCCGTAGACTGACGCGGCTCGCCGAAGTGGTGGAACTGGCAGACACGCAGGTTTTAGGTACCTGTGCCTTCGGGCATGAGGGTTCGAGTCCCTCCTTCGGCACAACAATCACGCGAGAACAAGGGGAAGTCATGAGCATGCCGCCCAGCGGTGGTCCGCAGGACCCGAACAGTTCCGGCGGCCAGTGGGGCCAGCAACCACCACAGCAGCCTCAGGTGTGGGGCCAGCAACCGCCCGCCGGATTCGGTGGACCGCCCCCGCAGCAGTGGGCCCCGCAGCCGAAGAAGTCGAAGACGGGACTGATCATCGCCTCGGTGGTGGCGCTGCTCCTGCTCGCCGGTGGTGGCGCTGCCGCAGTGATCGCGCTCACCGGCGATGACGACGACAAGTCCGACGACCGGCCCAGCGTCGTCGCCGACGGCTACTCCCACACGATCCCCGAGGACTGGATCGACGCGACCGACGAGCTCGCCGGCCAAGGCGCACCCAGCAGCATCGAGACCGTGATCGCGTGGGGCGACCAACTCGACAACAGCCGTGCCAACATGATCGTCGAATCGCAGTCGGCCGGTGGCGCGACCGACCCCGAGGAGATGCGCACCACCTGGGAGGCCACGATGACCCAGGCGGCCGGCGGCACGGCACCGGACTCCGCGCCCGGCATCACCGTCGACGGCCAGGAGTCGATCGGCGTCCGGCTCCAGCGTGAGAACGCCTCCGGCGTCGAGATCGTGCAGGAGGCCTACCTGATGATCAGCGGCGACACCGCCTATGCGATCACGCTGAGCTATCAGCCGCGCGACGAGTCCGACGTGCAGTCGACCTTCGACGAGATCATCGACAGCTGGGAGTTCACCGACTGATCGTTGCGCGGGTCGTGGTCGCGTCAGTCACGCAGTGCGGCCACCACGAGCGGAGCGATCTGGCCGACTGCCCTGCCCCGGTGTGAGATCGCGTCCTTCTCCTCCCGGGTCAACTCGGCCGTCGTGACGTCGTACCCCTCGGCGGTGAAGAGCACGTCGTAGCCGAAGCCGCCGGCGCCACGCACCTCACGCTCGACCCGACCGTCCATCCGGCCGTGCACCACGTGTTCGGCACCTGCGGGCGTCACGAAGGCCACCGCGCATGCGAAGTGGGCGCCGCGGCGCCCGTCGGGTACGTCGGCCAGTTGAGCGAGCAGCAACGTGTTGTTGCGTTCATCGGACTTCGGCGGGCCCGACCAGCGGGCCGAGAGTACGCCGGGCATGCCGTTGAGCGCGTCGACGCACAGACCGGAGTCGTCGGCCAGCGAGGGCAGCCCGGTCGCGGTCAGGGCCGCACGTGCCTTCAGCAACGCGTTGCCCTCGAACGTCGGGGCGTCCTCGACCGGCTCGGCGTACTCGACGACGTCGTCGAGTCCGAGCACCCGGATGCCCGGCACGAGCGGAGCGAGGATCCGCTCCATCTCCTGAACCTTCTTGGCGTTGCGCGAAGCGAGCAGGACGACCGGGTCACGCACCAACGAGCGCCGCCTTCTGCATGGCGGTGAGGTCGACACAGCCCTTGGCGGCCAGGTCGAGCAGGGCGTCGAGTTCGGCGCGGTCGAAGGCGACACCCTCGGCAGTGCCCTGCACCTCGATGAACTTGCCGTCGCCGGTCATCACGACATTCATGTCGGTCTCGGCGCGCACGTCCTCCTCGTAGGGAAGGTCGAGACGCGGAACTCCGTCGATGATGCCCACCGACACCGCTGCGACGGAGTTGGTCAGTGCCCGGGGCACACCCAGATGGGCAACGGCATCGGCCAGGGCGACGTAGGCGCCGGTGATCGCCGCGGTGCGGGTGCCGCCGTCGGCCTGGAGCACGTCGCAGTCGATCTGGATGGTGTTCTCCCCCAGGGCCTTGTAGTCGATGGCCGCGCGCAGCGACCGGCCGACCAGGCGGGAGATCTCATGGGTGCGACCGCCGACCCGACCCTTGACCGACTCGCGGTCCGAACGGGTGTTGGTGGACGCCGGCAGCATCGCGTACTCCGCAGTGACCCAGCCCAGGCCCGAACCCTTCCGCCACCGCGGCACGCCTTCTGACGCAGAGGCGGCACACAGCACTCGGGTGCGACCGAACTCGACCAGCACCGAGCCCGCGGGGTGGTCGAGCCAGTTGCGGGTGAACCTGATCTCTCGAAGGGCGTCGTCGGCGCGGCCGTCTGCTCGGGTGCTCATGGATCCGAGCCTACGTTGACCGACGACGCCCTCCGGCAGCCCGTCTGCTACTTGATCTCGGCCCGGTTGACCCGGATCCAGCCGATCACCATCGGGAGTGCGATCCAGAGCAGCACCCCAGTGCCGAGTTGTGCCCACTGCTCACCGCTCACCCCCGCCGGATCGAAGAGGCGGCTCGACGACATGCTCAGGTCGAACCACGTCATCTGGTCACGCACAGCGGTCCAGATCTCGCTGACGATGGTGACCACCGTGGGCACCGCGAAGTAGGCGACGATCGCGAACGCACTGTTGAGCAGCGCAATGCCGAACGCCCAGCCCCAGATCGCCCCGATCATCAGGGCGAGCAGGACGCGCAGCAGGTAGGGGCCGGTGACGTCCTCCCACGGATCCGCTGACCCCGCGAGCGGGGTGAGCACGGCGGCGATTGCCAGAGCGATGAGGTAGGCAGCGACGACGAAGCCGACGGCGGCGATGAACTTCGCCAACATCACCCGCCCCCGGTGCGGCACCAGCGCGAAGGTGACCAGGCCGGTGCGCTGGCCCCACTCCTGGGTGACCAACAGAATCGCCAGGATCGGCAGCAGGATCCCCTGCGGCATCGCGGAGAACTGCAGGAACGCCAGGAACGGCAGGTCGTCCTTGCTGAAGATCAGGAACAGCGTGTTGACGAGGACCGTGATCGCGGCAATGGTGATCAGCAGCCACATGCCGGCGCGGGTGTCGGTCATCTTGCGGACCTCGACGCCGACCAGCTTGGCGAGCGACGGGCGGGTGCTCTGCGAGATGTCGATCATGCCCGGTTCGAGGGCGGTGTTGGCGCTCATGCCTGGGCTCCTGCGGTGTTGTCGGTGTAGGCCTCACGTTGCGTCTCCGCGGTGAGTTCGAGGAAGAGGTCCTCGAGGCCGCCGTCTGCGGGCCGCAGCTCGATCATCGTGATCCCCTGTGCCGCTGCAACGCGACCGATCTGGACGCTCTCGGCGTCGGCGCGCAAGCCGTCGGCCACGGCGACCGGCTCGATGCCCTGCGCACGCAGTGCCGCCACCAGCTGCTCCTGCTCGACGGCGCGGAAGTAGGTGCCCGAGTCCTGGAGGAGCTCCTGCGGGGAGCCCTGCGCGACGATCGTGCCGCGTCCGATCATCACCAGCTCGTCGGCGATCATCTGCACCTCGTGGAGCAGGTGGCTGGACAACAGCACCGTGCCGCCGCGGTCGGCGTACCCCTTGAGGAGGCCGCGCATCCAGCGGATGCCAGCCGGGTCGAGACCGTTGGCCGGCTCGTCGAGGATCAGCACCTGCGGGTCGCCCATCAGCGCATTGGCGATGCCGAGACGCTGACGCATGCCGAGCGAGTAGTTGCGCACGCGTCGCTTGGCCTCGGAGTCGGACAGGGAGACCAGCGCGAGCATCTCGTCGACCCGGGCCTTGGGCAGGCCCATGGTGGCTGCGCTCAGCGCGAGCACCTCGCGACCGGTGCGGCCGGCATGCTGGGCCGAGGCGTCGAGGAGGACGCCGACATGGCGACCCGGGTTGGGGATGTCGAGGTAGTCGTGTCCACCGACAGTGACCGATCCGGAGTCGGCACGGGTGAGGCCGACCATCATCCGCATGCTGGTGGACTTGCCGGCCCCGTTGGGGCCGAGGAAGCCAGTGACCCGGCCCGGTTGGGCGGTGAAACTGACGTCGCGGACGGCGGTGAAGTCGCCGTACTTCTTGGTGAGGTTCTCAACCTTGATCATGGGAGACAGTCTGCCCAATGCAGGTGCGCCACGCATCGGCCGTCGGCCTCGACACACCCCCTACCAAAGTCGATTTCCGACCCCGCCCGGAGTCGCTGCCGCTCCCACCCCGTTGCTGCCTACGCTTGGCCGGTGCACACGCTCCTCGCCTCCCTCGGCCGTCTCGGCCTGCGGGCAACCACCCGACCTTGGGAGGCCGACGGCATCAGCCGGACCGGCAGCGTCGCGCGATATCTCGGCGCGCTGCTGATCAGCTTCCTCGTCTGGCTCACCGTGGCCGAGCTCCACGAGGCCGGGCCCGGGTGGGTCCCCCTGCTCGACCTCGCACTGGGGGTGGTCGCCTTCGCTGTCGTCCACCAGCGACGCCGTCACCCGCTGCTGGTGGCAGTCGGACTCTGCGCGCTCAGCGCGTTCTCCGCCGGTGCCGCCGGTCCGGCGACCCTGGCCTCGGTCTCGGTGGCCACCCGCCGGCAGGTGCCCCAGGTGGTGCTGGTCGGCGTGGCCAATCTGGTCACGGCGCAGGCATTCGCAGCGTGGATGGACGTCGAGGAGACGACGTACCTGATCGACCTCGGCCTCAACCTCGCCTTCATCTCCGCGATGCTCGGCTGGGGCATGTACGTCGGCTCACGTCGCGAACTGCTGTACAGCCTGAAGCTGCGCGCAGAACAGGCCGAGGCCGAGCAGGAACTGCGGACCGCCAAGGCCAGGGGCGACGAACGGGCACGGATCGCTCGCGAGATGCACGACGTGCTCGCCCACCGGATCAGCCAGGTGTCGATGCTGTCCGGTGCGCTGTCGTACCGTTCCGACCTCAGCTCCGAGCAGATGCGCGAGCACGTCGGGCTCATCCAGACCCAGGCCAACGCAGCTCTCGACGACCTGCGGGCGGTCCTCGGGGTCCTGCGCGACCCTGACAGTGGCGCGTTGACCGACCGTCCCCAGCCGACCTGGGACGACGTGCCGACTCTGGTCCGCGAGTTCCGTGAGGCAGGTGCCCACGTGACCCTCGACGACCGGATCAGCGACGCTGCGTCGATGGCGGCCACCACTGGGCGGACCGCCTACCGGATGGTGCAGGAGGCGGTCACCAATGCTGGCAAGCACGCCCCCGGAGCGGTCGTCCAGATCGAGGCCGAGGGGCGTCCCGAGGACGGGGTGCACCTGCTGGTCCGCAACCCGGTGGGTTTCGGGGTGGGCACCGCACCCGGTGCCGGACTCGGCCTGATCGGACTCGCCGAGCGGGCCGAGATCGTCGGAGGCACGCTCACCCACGGACGACGTGGCGACGAGTTCACGCTCCGGGTGTGGCTACCGTGGAACCCGTGACCACCACCCCCGGCGATCGGCCGATCCGCCTCCTCATCGTGGACGACGACCCGTTGGTGCGCGCGGCTCTGGGCCTGATGCTTGGTGGTCAGCAGGACATCAGCGTGGTCGGCGAGGCCGCTGACGGAGCGGCGGGGCTGGCGGCCGCCGAACAGCACCGTCCTGACGTCGTGCTCATGGACATCCGGATGCCGGGCATGGACGGACTCGAGGCAACCCGACGCCTGCACGAGCGCCCGAACCCGCCTCGGGTGATCGTGCTGACCACCTTCGACGCCGACGACTACGTCGTCTCAGCGGTGGCGGCCGGAGCCGACGGATTCCTGGTCAAGGACACGCCGCCCCGCGAGATCGTCGACGCGGTGCGCACCGTGGTCGCCGGTGACCCGATGCTCTCCCCGTCCGCCACCGCGTCGTTGATCCGCCAGGTGCGCAACGACGCTCCCGACCGTGCGTCAGCAGCTCTGGCCAAGGTCGAACTCCTCACCGACCGCGAACACGATGTGGCGCTGGCGGTCGGGCGCGGCCTGAGCAACGCAGAGATCGCGAAGGAACTCTTCCTGTCGCTGCCCACCGTGAAGGCACACGTCTCCCGCATCTTCGACAAGCTCACTGCCACCAACCGGGTGCAGATCGCCATCTGCGTCCACGACGCCGGGCTGCTCTGACACCCGACGGCAGCACGGATCAGATCTCGAAGACCGCGCCCACGCGAGCCAGGTCGAGCGGGCCGGACCAGACCGAGCGGGCTTCGTCGTAGGCGCGCTGCTTGTCGTGCCACGGCGGCACGTGTGTGACGACGAGGTGACCGACCTGCGCACGTTCGGCCAGCTCGCCGGCCTCGACGCCGGTGAGGTGGAGGTCCGCGGGGTTCTCGTCGCCGTCGCAGAAGGCGGCCTCGGCGATCAGCAGGTCGGCGCCGGCAGCGGCCCGGTCGAGCCCTTCGCACGGAGCGCAGTCACCCGAGTAGGCCAACACCTTGCCGCCCACGGTGATCCGCAGGGAGTACGCCGGCACGGGATGCACCACCGGAATCGCTTCGACGTGGAAGGGACCGAAGTCGAAACCCTCCGTCGGGTAGGTGCGGAACTCGAACTCCTCGTGCATGCCCGGCTGCGGGGCCAGGTCGTAGGCGAGGGCGAGGCGTTCCGCGGTGCCCGCCGGCCCCCACACCGGGATCAGCGGGGCATGGCCGTCGGGGTGCCAACGCCGCAACACGTAGTAGCCGCAGAGGTCGAGACAGTGGTCGGCGTGGAGGTGACTCAGCAGGACACCGTCGATGTCCAGTGGGTCGACGAAATTGTGGAGGCTGCCCAACGCGCCGCTGCCCAGGTCGAGCAGCACCCGCCAGGTGCGGCCTTCGTGCTCCTGCTCGAGCAGATAGCAACTCGCGGGCGAGTCCGGCCCCGGGTAGGAACCGGAGCAACCGACGACAGTGAGCCTCACACCAACCCCCCGGCGAACTGGCCGGCCACCGTGAGTTCAGGGCCGAGGAACCGCCGTCCGATGCCTTCGAACTCAGCGGGGTCACCGGTGGTCAGGAATTGGTGTTCGGGCACGCCGGCGGTGCGCATCAGGTCGCGTTGGACGAGCATGCGGTAGACGTCCTTCGCACACTCCTCGGCGCTGCTCACCAACGTCACCTGGTCACCCATCACGTAGGAGATCACACCAGTCAGGAGCGGATAGTGGGTGCAACCGAGGATCAGCGTGTCGACTCCCTCGGAGGTCAGCGGGTCGAGATATTCGTGAGCCGCAGCCAACAGTTCCGGCCCGCCGGTGACGCCTCGCTCGACGAAGTCGACGAACCGCGGGCAGGCCCGGGTGTGCAGCTCGACGTGGGGGGCGGCGGCGAAGGCGTCGTCGTAGGCCATCGAGTCGGCAGTCGCGCGGGTGCAGATCACCCCGATCCGGCCGGTGCGACTGGCCGCCACGGCGCGACGTGTTGCCGGCAGGATCACCTCGACCACCGGGACGTCGTAGCGCTCCCGCGCATCGCGCAACATCGCGGCACTCGCCGAGTTGCAGGCGATCACGAGGGCCTTCACACCACGCTCGACGAGGTGGTCGAGACACTCCAGGGCGTACTCCCGCACCTCGCTGATCGGCTTCGGGCCGTAGGGCTGGCGGGCGGTGTCGCCGAGGTAGAGGACGGACTCGTGCGGCAGTTGGTCGATCACCGAGCGGGCGACGGTGAGGCCGCCGAAGCCGGAGTCGAAGATGCCGATGGGGGTGTCCGTCACGAGGCAAATCTAGGCGACGTCCCGGCGCTCGGCATCGATACGCGACCGATCTCACGCTGCCCGGCTACTCTCGACAGGTGAGCAGGCAGCGCCGGACCGCCCTCAGGAACGCGATCGTCTCCGTCGTCGCGGCCGCTTCTCTCGCCATCGGCGGCACGTGGGTCGGGACGTCGTACGCCGTGCCGCACGAGCCGGTCGCCGACGCAAGCCACGTCGCGAGCCGGGTGGACTTCGACGGGCGACGGGTGCTGCTGATCTCGGTCGACGGCTTGAACCCGCGGGCGATCACCCGGCTCGGGCGCAGGCGGGCACCACACCTGCACCGGCTGATCCGCAACGGCGCGAGCACCCTCAACGCACGCACCCTTCGAGAACGCACCCAGACCCTGCCCAACCACGCCGGCATGCTGACCGGTCGACGGGTGAAGGCAGCAGCCGGCGGTCACGGCGTGTGGTTCGACACCGACACCGGGACCACCGTGCACGCCACTGCCGGCGAGCGGGTCCGCTCTGTCTTCGACGTGGTGCACGACGCCGGCGGCAGCACCACGCTGATCTCGACAAAGTCGAAGTTCGACATCTTCGAGCGCTCGTGGGGCGAGTCGATCGACCGCTACGACGTCCGCCCCGACGACTCCGCGGCCGTGACCGCACTGCTCGCGCGCGGCACGCAGCGCGACACGTTCACGATGCTGCACCTGGCCGGCCCCGACCGAGCCGGACACCAGCGCCGGTTCATGTCAGCCGCCTACCTGACGGCCGTGCGCAAGACAGATGCGGAGGTCGGCCGGATCCTGCGGCACCTCAGGAAGCATCCGCAGCAGCGCGCCGGCCTGCAGGTGGTGCTGACGTCCGACCACGGCGGCCTGCCGGGCCTGCGTGGTCACGCGCAGCGTCGCCGACGCGACAACTACCGGGTGCCCCTGGTCGTCTGGGGCGACGCGGTCACTCCTGGTGGCCTCTATGCGATGAACCACGAGTTCCGCAATCCCCGCAAGAGGCGGACGTCGTACGCCGGCAAGCAGCCGATCCGTAATGCGGCGGTGGCCAACCTGAGCACGTCCCTGCTCGGTCTGCCAGCAGTTCCGGGCAGCACGGTCGATCGCCGACAGCGACTCGACGTCGCGGGCTGAGCTGGCCTAGGCCCAGAGCTGACCCTCGAGCTTGGCCTCGGCCTCGTCCATGGTGCCTTCGTAGGCCCCAGTGGACAGATACTTCCAACCGGCGTCGGCCACCACGAACGCGATGTCGGCCGACTCCCCCGCCTTGACTGCCTTCGCGGCCTGGCCGAGTGCGGCGTGCAGGATCGCGCCGGTCGAGATGCCGGCGAAGATGCCTTCGAGTTCGAGCAACTCACGCACCCGCCGTACCGCATCACGCGGCCCGACCGAGAAGCGGGAGTCGATCAACGAGGCGTCGTACAACTCCGGCACGAAACCCTCGTCGAGGTTGCGCAGTCCGTAGACCAGCTCGCCGTAGCGCGGCTCGGCGGCGACGATCCGCACCCCGGGTTTGGCCTTGCGGAAGAACCTCGAGACCCCCATCAGGGTCCCGGTGGTGCCGAGGCCGGCCACGAAGTGGGTGATCTCGGGAAGGTCGGCCAACAGCTCCGGGCCAGTGCCCTCTTCGTGGGCGAGCGCATTGGCGGCGTTGCCGTACTGGTAGAGCATCACCCAGTCGGGGTGCTCGTCCGCGACGCGCTTGGCGACCCGCACCGCCTCGTTGGAACCACCCGCGGCCGGCGAGGAGACGATCTCGGCTCCCCACATGCGCAGCAGCAGGCGACGTTCCTCCGAGGTGTTCTCCGGCATCACGCAGACCAGACGATAGCCCTTGAGCTTGGCCGCCATGGCAAGAGAGATGCCGGTGTTGCCCGAGGTCGGCTCGAGGATGGTGCACCCCGGCCGCAGCCGGCCGTCCGCCTCGGCCTGCTCGATCATCCGCAACGCCGGTCGGTCCTTGATGGAACCGGTGGGATTGCGGTCCTCCAACTTCGCCCAGACCCGGACCTCCGGGTGCGGCGACATCCGGGGCAGGCCGACCAGCGGCGTACCCCCGACGGAGGCGAGCAGGTTGTCGTAACGGGCCACGGGCTCAGCGAACCGCCGGCCCAGTCTGCTCGCCGGCGCCGCCGGCCACAGCGGGGAGGACGACGACCTGGTCGCCGTCCTTGAGGTCGGCCTCGAGGCTGCCGATGAACCGGACGTCCTCGTCGTTGATGTAGACGTTGACGAAGCGGCGCAGGTCTCCGTTGTCGATCAACCGCTCCTTGATGCCGGGGTGTGCGGCCTCAAGGTTGTCGATCAACTCGGCGAGGGTGCTGCCCTCGACGTTCACCGACTTCTCACCGTCGGTGTAGGTGCGCAGGATGGTGGGGATGCGGACCTCGATGGCCATGGCGTGGGGCTCCTCAATCAGTGTTGTCGCTCGGGTGGGGGCCACCCGGTCGGTCAGGTGAAGCTCGGGTCGAGCTCGGACACCACGCGGACCTCTTCTTCGGTCACGGCGCCGTCCACGATTCTGTAGGACCGGAACTCCACCGGGCCGTCGTTATTCCCGTGCTCGCGCGTGGAGACGAGCACGTAGTGGGCGCCGGGTTCGCTCGCGAGGCCGATGTCGGTGCGGCTGGGGTAGGCCTCGGTCGCGGTGTGTGAGTGATAGATCACCACCGGCTCCTCGTCGCGGTCCCACATCTGCTTGTAGAGCTCGAGCAACTCGGTGGAGTCGAACTCGTAGAACGTGGGACTGCCGGCGGCGTTGACCATCTCGACGACCCGCTCGGGACGGTCCGTCCCCTCGGGCCCGGCAACGATTCCGCACGCCTCGTCGGGGTGGTCCCGCTTGGCGTGCGCCACGATCGCGTCGTACGAGGCCTGGTCGATGGTCAACACGCTCCAAGCCTAGGCGACCAGCGGCCCGCACCCGGATCGGCCCATCCTCCGGACACCCGATCTGTGGGACGGAACCACTCATTCCGTGGGACCGTGAAGGGTTGGCAATCTCCGTGACATAAAGTCCGCACCATGTCGAACCTCCACCCCACCCTCGATGGCGTCTTCGGGACGGTCCTGGACCGCAACCCCGGTGAGGCCGAGTTCCACCAGGCTGTCAATGAGGTGCTCGAGTCCCTCAACCCGGTCGTGAGTGCCCGTCCGGAGTATGCCGAGAACTCGATCATCGAGCGTCTCTGCGAGCCCGAGCGGCAGATCATGTTCCGGGTGCCGTGGACCGACGACCAGGGCAACGTGCACATCAACCGCGGTTTCCGGGTGGAGTTCAACTCCGCGCTCGGCCCGTTCAAAGGCGGCCTGCGGTTCCACCCCTCGGTGAACCTGGGCATCGTGAAGTTCCTCGGCTTCGAGCAGATCTTCAAGAACGCCCTCACCGGCCTCCCGATCGGCGGCGGCAAGGGCGGTTCAGACTTCGACCCCAAGGGTCGCAGTGACGCCGAAGTGATGCGGTTCTGCCAGTCGTTCATGACCGAGCTCTACCGTCACATCGGCGAGTACACCGACGTTCCTGCCGGTGACATCGGCGTCGGCGGACGTGAGATCGGTTACCTCTTCGGCCAGTACAAGCGGATCACCAACCGCTACGAGTCCGGCGTCCTCACCGGCAAGGCGATCGCGTACGGCGGCTCGCAGGTGCGCACGGAGGCCACCGGCTACGGCACGGTCTTCTTCACCCGCGAGATGCTCGCCACCCGCAACCTGACCCTGTCAGGTCGTCGGGTGACCGTGTCCGGCTCGGGCAACGTGGCGATCTACGCCGCGCAGAAGGCCACCCAGCTCGGCGCCCAGGTCGTCGCCTGCTCCGACTCCGGCGGCTACGTCGTCGACGAGGACGGTCTCGACCTCGACCTGCTCAAGCAGATCAAGGAGGTCGAGCGGGGCCGCCTGACCGACTACGCCGCGCAGCGTCCGAACGCGACGCACCACGCCGACGGCTCGGTGTGGCAGGTGCCGGCCGAGATCGCGCTTCCGTGTGCGACCCAGAACGAGTTGCAGGCCGACGACGCCAAGGCGCTGGTCGCCAACGGTGTGCTGGTCGTCGCCGAGGGCGCCAACATGCCGTGCACCCCCGAGGCCGTGACGATCCTCACGGAGAACAATGTGCTCTTCGCCCCGGGCAAGGCCGCCAACGCCGGTGGTGTGGCCACCAGCGCCCTGGAGATGCAGCAGAACGCCTCCCGCGACTTCTGGCACTTCGACCACACGGAGCAGCGTCTCGACCAGATCATGGTCGACCTGCACGAGCGGTGTGCCGACGCTGCCGAGACCTACGGGATGCCCGGCAACTACGTGGCCGGTGCCAACATCTCCAGCTTCGTGCAGGTCGCGGACGCCATGCTCGCCCTCGGCGTGATCTGACCCACGGCCCCCACGCTCCGACGCCGCTCGTTCCTCCCGGGACGGGCGGCGTCGTCGTCTGTCGGCGTCAGTCGATCAGGGCGTCGACCAGGGTCTCCTGGAGGTAGCCGACCCACTCATAGATGTCGTGGGCCTGCGCAACCGGGTCGTCGTCAGGCAGCGCCGCCCACCGGTCCTCGTCGCCCTCCTCCACGCCCAGGCGCACGGCGAGGGCGAGCCGCATGTCGGTGAACGAACGCAGCCACATCTGGGCGCGTGACTCGTCGAGTTCGACGTCGAAGTGCAGGCCGTCCTCAGCAATCTCCGGCGGCAGTCCTGCCTCCTCGAGGTCGTCGATCACGGCTTCTGCGGACCGCGCCTTGCTGTTGCGCAGCGTGCCTTCGGTGAAGCGACGGAACTCCCCGGCCGCTTCGTCGTCGTCGGTGTAGGCGTTGGGGAAGAGCCGTGCGAGCACCGGATCCTCCGGCTCGGTGGTCGGACCGGAGAAGTCGAGGAGCATCTCGAGCGGGTCGATCGCCGTGGGCGCCGCCTCCTCATTACGCAGCAACTCGACGAGCTGGCCGGCCAGCGAGCGGAGCAGCTCGGCCTCGAACCCGGTGAAGTTGGCGATCACCAGACCACTCGGGCGGTGATGGGCGAACCCGGTCATGCGGCGCGCTCCATCGTGGCCCACAGGCCGTATTCGTGCATGGCCTGCACGTCGCGTTCCATCTCCTCGCGGCTGCCGGTGGAGACGACCGAACGGCCGTCGTTGTGCACCTCGAGCATCAGCTTCTCGGCCTTGGCCTTGCTGTAGCCGAAGTAGGTGCGGAAGACGAATGTCACGTAGGACATCAGGTTGACCGGGTCGTTCCAGACGATGGTCACCCACGGCTTGGCCAGAAAGGTGATCTCGTCGGGCGCTCGGGTCACGTCCGGATCGGCGTGGACGGGGCTGGCGGAGGTCACAGGTCCATCGTGGCACAGTGAGTCCTGTGACCAACGCACCCGTCAGCGCCTCCACCGCACTGCTCACCGACCACTACGAGCTGACGATGCTGGAGGCGGCACTCCGGGCCGAGACTGCCGGGCGCCGTTCCGTCTTCGAGCTGTTCCCGCGGCGGCTGCCCCAAGGACGGCGCTACGGCGTGGTGGCCGGTGTCGGGCGAGCCCTCGACGCGATCGAGAACTTCCGATTCGACGACGCCACCCTGGCTGCACTCGAGGGCGTGGTGGACGCCTCCACCCGAGCTTGGTTGGCCGATCACCGGTTCTCCGGCGACATCTGGGGCTACGCCGAAGGCGAGGCCTACTTCCCCCACTCCCCCCTGCTCGTCGTCGAAGGAACCTTCGCCGAGGCCGTCCTGTTGGAGACGGTGCTGCTGTCGATCTACAACCACGACTCGGCGATCGCCTCGGCAGCGTCCCGGATGACCGCGGTCGCAGGCGACCGGCCCTGCATCGAGATGGGCTCGCGCCGCACCCACGAGGAAGCGGCGGTCGCAGCAGCGCGGGCGGCGTACGTCGCCGGCTTCACCAGCTCGTCGAACCTGATGGCCCGGGCGCGGTACGGCGTACCCACTGCCGGCACGTCCGCGCACTCCTTCACCCTGCTGCACGACTCCGAACGCGACGCATTCACTGCCCAGGTCGAGTCCCAGGGGGTGGGCACCACCCTGCTGGTCGACACCTACGACGTGACCGAGGCGGTCCGCCTGGGCGTCGAGGTGGCCGGACCCACGCTCGGCGCCGTGCGGCTGGACTCGGGTGACCTCGGCTCGATGGCCCGCGAGGTGCGGGCCCAACTCGACGCCCTCGGCGCGCGGGGGACGAAGATCATCGTCACCTCCGACCTCGACGAACACGCGATCGCGGCTCTGGCCGCTGCCCCCGTCGACGGCTACGGCGTCGGCACCCAGTTGGTCACCGGCTCCGGGCACCCGACGTCCGGCTTCGTCTACAAGCTGGTCGCCCGCGCGGACGACGACGGGGTGATGGTGTCGGTGGCCAAGAAGTCGAAGGACAAGGTCTCCATCGGTGGCCGCAAGTTTGCGTTGCGCCGTCTCTCCTCGCAGGGCACTGCGCAGGCCGAGGTGATCGGCGTCGGCGCCCCGCCGGAGGGCGATGCCGACGACCGACCACTGTTGCGGCCGTTGGTGCGCGACGGAGAAGTCGTCGGCCGTGAACCCCTGGCCGCTGCCCGCGACCGGCACCGTGCCTCGCTCGCCGAACTGCCCCGCGTCGTCGAGATGATGTCGGCCGGAGAGCCTGCGATTCCGACCGAGTTCGTCTGAGCCCTCGTCGCGCGCATCCCTCGCCTAGGGTGGGCAGCATGACCAGAGCGCTGATCGTCGTGGACGTGCAGAACGACTTCTGTGAGGGTGGCTCGCTGGCCGTTGCCGGCGGTGCGCAGGTGGCGCACGACGTTTCACAACGGGTGCAGCGGTGGAAGGCCAAGCAGGCCGGTGCCGACACGTGGACCCACATTGTCGCCACCAAGGATCATCACATCGACCCGGGCGAGCACTGGGCGCCGCGGGGCACCCAACCCGACTACGTGACCAGTTGGCCGGTGCACTGCAAGGTCGGCACCGAGGGCGAGGCGTTCCATCCCAACCTCGACCCACTGCCGTTCGACGCAATCTTCCGCAAGGGCGAGTACGCCGCGGCATACTCGGGCTTCGATGGCGTGACCACGGACGGCACCGGTCTGGCCGACTGGCTCCGCGCGCACCAGGTGACCGAGGTCGACGTGTGCGGGATCGCCACCGACCACTGCGTGCGCGCGACCGCACTGGACGCCGTACGGGAGGGATTCCGGGTGCACCTGCTCACGGACCTGTGCGCCGGCGTCGGCCCCGACTCCACCGCGGCGGCGCTGGCCGAGCTGAGCGCCGCCGGAGTCGTCAGCGCCTGAACTCACTCGCCGCGGAACACCGGTGCCCGCTTTGCCGAGAACGCAGCCATCCCCTCGGCCACGTCTGCCGTGCGCAGCAGCATCGTCTGGGTGGTCCGCTCGTACTCCAGTGCGGCCTCCAACGCAGCTGCGTCGACGGCGTTGATCGCCCGCTTGGTCGCCGCCTGGGCGAGCGGGGCGCCGCGCCGCAGCCTGCGCACCACGCCGGCCAGGACGTCGTCGTACTCAGCGTCCGGCACGCAGTGGGAGACCAGGCCGGCAGCGAAGGCATCAGCCGCACCGAGCGGCTCGGCCAACAGGGCCATCCGCATCGCCCGGGCGCGACCGACTGCTGCCGTGACCGTTGCACTGGCGCCCCCGTCGGGCATCAGGCCGACGCGCGCGAAGGCCAGCAGCAACGAGGCGGACTCCTTGGCGACCACGAGGTCGCAGGCCAATGCAGCAGACAGGCCCACGCCTGCGGCGACCCCGTTGAGCCCCGCCACGACAGGCTTGTCGCAGTTGACGATTGCGCGGATCATCCGGTTGGCCGCGTCCATCGCGGTGACGTCGAAGCGCTCGTGCGCATCTTCTCCACCGATGTCGGCGCCGGTCGAGAAGGCTGCGCCGGTGCCGGTCAGCACGACCACCCGGACCTCCTCACGGGTCGACGCGTTCTCGACGAGCTCGGAAACGCCGAGCACCATGTCGCCGGAGAGCGCGTTGAAGACCTCGGGACGGTCGAAACGGACAGTCAGCACAGCGTCGTCCTCGGTGACGACGAATCCGGGATGAGTCATGGCGGCAAGCCTAGGACCCGCCGACCTCCAAAGAAGTCTTTGACAGTTAGGGTCAGCAAGGACCATACTCCCCAAGAACCCTTTGGAGGTAGGCCATGGCTGACCACTCGACCAGTCTGCGGGCGCTGGCACACCCGCTGAGACTGCGGATGCTCTCGCTGCTCACCGGCACGGAACTGAGTGCTGCCGAGGTGGCGCGCGCCCTCGACGTCACCCACGCCAACGCGTCGTACCACCTGCGGGTGCTGCTCGACGCCGGGGAGATCGTCGAGGCGGGCACCGAGCAGATCCGAGGAGGGCGGGCCAAGCGCTATCGGCACCCATGGCGCAGCGAGGACCGGCCCACGCCGACCCCGGCCGACGCCGACACCTACCCGCTCACCCTGCGGGCAATGGGCGATGAGTTGCAACGCCGTGCCCACCACCGCGCCCGACCGGGCCAGACCCTCACCACCGACGCGGAACTGTGGGTCACGCCCGAGATCTGGGGCGAGGCGTTCGAGCTGCTCAAGCAGGCCGCCACCCTCCTGCACGCGACAGCACAGCCGCCGCACACCGAGGGCACGGTGCACGTCAACCTCACCGCGGCTGCCTTCGTGATGACCGATGCGCCCCGGGACCCGTCGTGAAGGTCGGCGCCAGGGACGGGCTGGCGCCACTGCGCGAACCCAACTACCGGTGGTTCTTCGCCGCCCGCGTCGCGAGCATGACCGGTACGACGATGGCCTCCGTGGCCCTGGCGTTTGCGGTGCTGCACATCGACGACTCCCCCACCGCGTTGGGCACCGTGCTCGCCGCGCACAGCATTCCACTCGTGGTCTTCCTGCTCCTCGGCGGCGTGATCGCCGACCGGTTCGACCGGGCTCGGGTCATGCGGTTGTGCAACCTGCTGGCGGGGCTCAGCCAGTTGACCAGCGCGGTGCTCGTGATCAGCGACCGCGCCCACCTGTGGCACCTGATCGTGCTGGCTGCAGTCAACGGCACCGTCGCCGCAGCCAGCCAACCCGCGATGGCGGGCGTCGTACCCCAGTTGGTGCCTCGCGACCAACTGCAGTCGGCCAACGTGCTGTTGTCGATGGTGCGCGGCGGGCTCACCGTCATCGGCCCGTCGCTCGCCGCACTGATCGTCGTCACCGCCGGTCCGGGGTGGGCGCTGGCCGCCGATGCCAGCACCTACCTGGTCTCCGCAGCCCTGCTGCTGCGGGTGCACATCCCGCCGCGAACGGTCGGCGCCGGCAGCGAATCGATGCTCACCGAACTGCGTGAAGGGTGGCGGGTCTTCGTCGGCAACACCTGGCTGTGGGTCGTCGTGGTGGCATTTGCGTTGCTCAATGCGATCCACAGCGGCGCCTCGTCGACGCTCGGCCCGGTGCTGGCCAAGGACACCATCGGCGAGCGCGGCTGGGGCCTGTTGCTCTCGGCCGAGGCGATCGGCCTGCTGGTGACGACGGCAGTGCTCCTCCGGGTCCGGTTCGGACGCCCACTGCTGGCCGGGATGCTGGGCTGCGCCTTGTTCTCCGCTCCGTTGATCGCGCTCGGGTTGGACGCACCGCTGACGGTGCTCCTGGTCGCTGCCTTCGTGGCGGGCATGGGGATCGAGGTGTTCGGGATCGGCTGGAACCTCGCCATGCAGGAGAACATCGACGAGCACCTGCTCTCGCGCGCCTACTCCTACGACATGCTCGGCTCGTGGGTTGCGATGCCGGTCGGACAGCTGCTCTTCGGACCGCTCGGCCTGGTGTTCGGACTCCGCGAGGTGATTCTCGCCGGCGGCCTGCTCTATCTCACGATCGCCCTGGCCACGCTCGCCTCACGCGCAGTCCGCGACCTGCGGCGGGCACCGACGCTCAACACCACTTCTGGGTCAACGTCCTGACCACGTTGGCGTTGCGGTTGGTCACCACGCCCAGGTGTCGCTCGACCTTGAGCACGTCGACCGTGCCGTCCTGATAGCCGGGGCCGAGCAGCACGTGCACGGCACGCCCACGCACGACGACATCGTTGCCGTCGCACGACAACTCCTGCACACGCTCGACGACATCGGCACTGAGCTCGTCGCGCATCAGATAGACGTAATGCCGCTCCAGCCCGTCATGACCGAGGTCGTCGGCGTCAGCACCGATCCGAGCGAACTCCTCGGCCGAGAAGGCGATCGTGGGGACGTCGAACCCTCGGTCAGCAAGGAACGCTGCTTCGAGCTTCGCCTCGATCCTGGCCCGCGACCGCATGGTCGTGCCGAAGCGGATGTTGCCGGTGTTGATGTGCGTCTCCACGTCAACGAAGCCCGCCGCCTCGGTCGACGCCCGGATCGCCTCCTTGGGGAACTTGCGTTTGGCACCGAGGTTGATCGCGCGGAGGAAGGCGAGGTGGGTGGACACGAGATACAGCGTGCCGCAGCCACCGAGCGCACGCCACCTCAGGGCAACAGGAACGAGGCCCGCCACGTGCGGCGGTTGTGGCCGCCACCGACCATCCCCTGCTCGGCCAGGAACGGCATCACCTTCTCCCCCATCCACGCGATGGTGGCCCGGTAGTGCGGGTTCGACAGCGCCGTACGCCGTGCCTCACGCGGGTCGAGTCCGACGGCGGCATAGACGTCGGGATGCACGAGCGAGCGCATCATGATGTAGGCGCCCTGGGCGGTGATCGTCTGTGCCACAAGACGTTCGACGCGGGAGATGCCGTCGAGGGACTTGACCAACTCCTCGCGGGCGAAGCTCACGTGGCGCGCTTCCTCGATGACGTGGATGCGGTTGACCTGACGGGTCATCGGCTGCACCCGCTCGTCGTTCATCGCCTCACGCTGCATCCGGTCGACCGGCTCCTCCCCGATCAGGATCGACGCGTAGGCAGCCGCGCCGCGACTGATCACGGGATAGATCGGCGCGATCTTGTCGATCCACCCGCGGGCACCGTAGGCCGGTGCCCCGAACCGCCCGATCGCCTTGCCGAACATCAACGAATGGCGGCACTCGTCGGCGATCTCGGTGAGTTGGAAATGGGTGCGATCGGCGCGGGGGTCACTGCGGTAGACGTCACGCAGGAGGATCTGCATCAGGATGATCTCGAACCACAGGCCCACGCTGGCGATCGAGGCGATCTCGTGCTTGGACAGCTCGATCTGCTGCTCGAGCGACAGGTTGTCGAACATCGGTGTGCCCCACAGCGACATCCGCTCCGGCACCATCCAGAACAGCCCGGGCACCGGGTCGGCGTCCCAGTCGATGTCGATCTCGGGGTCGTAGGTCTGTCGCGCTGCTGACCTGAGCAACCGGTCGGAGAGCGGATCTGCGATCGTCATCGGAAACTCCTGAACTCGGGGTAACTGTTACTTCGAGTAACGCTTATCCGCTAGTGTGGCCTGCATGACAGACATGGTCAAGGGTCCCGACGGTCGCAGCGCCCGCTGGGACGGTCACCGCCAGGAGCGGCGCGCCGACCTCGTCGAGGCAGCCGTCGCTGCGGTCGAGGAGATCGGCCCGGACGCGAGCGTCGCCGACGTGGCCCGGGCCGCCGGGGTCAGCAAGCCGGTGCTCTACCGCTATTTCGACGACAAACAGGAACTCCAGGACGAGGTGGTGCGGTGGGCGGCTGCTCAGGTGCTCGCCGGGATCCGCCCTGCGCTCGCCGACGCGGGTAGCATCCGGGACCGGATCGCGGTCGCAGTCGACTCCTACCTCCAACTGCTCGCCACCCACCCCAACGTCTTCCGGCTGGTGCTGCGCCATCGCACCGACGCCGGCACCGCACTGCCGCCCGGCAGCGCCGAGATCAGCGCCAGCTTCGCGCGCGTGATCGGCGACGCGATGCGCTCACTCGGCCTCGACGCCGGCGGCGCGGAACCGTGGGCGACCGGCCTGGTCGGGCTCGGCCTCAGCACCGGTGAGTGGTGGCTCGAACGCGGCACGATGTCCCGCGCAGCCGCCGGCCGCTACCTGGCCGACTTCATCTGGCACGCCTTCGCCGGGATCGCTGGCGAGCAGGGCGTCGCCCTCGACGCTCTCGCGGTCGCCACCCGTCCCGACGTGGTCACCCCACTGCACCAGGAGCAACGATGACCGACAACAACCCTGCAGCGGAGTACACCGGTCCGGCGACCCTCGAACTCGACGGAGCCACCCACGACGTCGAGGTCACGCTGCGTGGCGCCTTCCAGCCCATCGACGGGCAGTTCCACTGGTGGGGGCGGGTGGCGACGAACCCGGCGCTCGACGGGATCCGCTCCGGCACGGCGGGCCTGGTCCGCACGCCCCACGGGAGCGCGCGGACCAAACTGTCGGACCGCGACCCGTGGGGCCGGTTCCGGCTCACCGGCACCGGCCGACCGCCGTTCTGATCAGAATGCGCCGAGGCCCTCGGCGATCAGCAGCAGACCGAAGGTCCCGAACGCCGCTGCGGCGCCGTACTTGATCGCCTTCTCGGGCAGCTTCTTGCCGAGCACCGCGCCGACCATGATCGCGAGCGCGTCGGCCGCGACCATGCCGACCGTACTCCCGATCCAGGTGCCGAGCCACCCCTCCTGGGTGGCCAGGGTGATCGTCGCGAGCATGGTCTTGTCGCCGAGCTCGGCCAGGAAGAAGGCGACACCGACGGCGAGGATCGCCACCCCCGCACTGTTGCGGGCCTTCGCGGCCTCGTCCTCGGTGAGCTCGTCGCCGCGCAACGTCCACGCAGCAAACGCGAGGAACGCCACGCCGGCGATGATCGCGATCGTGTCCTGGCTGTCGGCGAACGCATCGCCGACCCAGTAGCCGATGCCCACCGAGGCGAGGTGGACGATCGCGGTGGCAGCGGTGATGCCGATCAGCACGTCGCGGACGCGGTAGCGCGCGGCGAACGTCATCGCCATCAACTGGCTCTTGTCGCCGAGCTCGGCAACGAAGATCACGGCTGTGCTCAGCAGGAATGCATACATGGTTTCTTCTCCTTCGGCCCGACCGAAGGAGGAACGATCCGGGAGGACGCGCCTTCGACCGGGCGCATCGTCGTACGGCGCGCACCACTGGTCGAAAGTCTCGTCCGCCACCCGCAGGTGGCCCGCCGTACCGGACCCGGAGGTCAGCGTGTCGACACGACTGTTGGGGACTACTCCCTTTCGGCACGCACCCTACGCGACCCCCACCCCCGAACTGCAAGGTGGGTACCCCGAACTGCAAGTTGGGGACGTCGAACTGCAAGTCAGAGGTTGCCGCGGGCGTCCTGCTCACGCTCGATCGCTTCGAAGAGGGCCTTGAAGTTGCCCTTGCCGAAGCCCAACGACCCGTGCCGCTCGATGAACTCGTAGAAGACCGTCGGCCGGTCCCCCATCGGCTTGGTGAAGATCTGCAGCAGGTAGCCGTCCTCGTCACGGTCGACCAGGATCCGGCGCTGCTTCAGTTCCTCGATCGGCACCCGCACCTCGCCGATTCGCGCACGCAACTCCGGGTCGTCGTAGTAGGAGTCAGGGGTGTCGAGGAACTCGACGCCGTTCTCACGCAGGGTGTCGACGGTGTGCAGGATGTCGCCCGTCGCCAGCGCGATGTGCTGGCAGCCCGCGCCGACGTAGAACTCGAGGTATTCGTCGATCTGCGACTTCTTCGCCGCCACCGCCGGCTCGTTGAGCGGGAACTTCACCCGGTGGTTGCCCGAGGCGACCACCTTGCTCATCAACGCCGAGTAGTCGGTGGCGATGTCGTCGCCGATGAACTCAGCCATGTTGGTGAAGCCCATCACCTTGTTGTAGAAGGCCACCCACTCGTCCATCCGCCCGAGTTCGACGTTTCCTACACAGTGGTCAACAGCTTGGAAGAGCCGCTTCGCTCCCCCGGTACGCCGTGCCCCACCGCCGGTGCGTGACTCGAACCCGGGCAGGTAGGGGCCGTCGTACCGTGACCGGTCGACCAAGGTGTGGCGGGTCTCGCCGTAGGTGCCGATCGCTGCCAGTCGTACGACGCCGTGGCCGTCCGCGACGTCGTGCGGCTCCTCCAGCACGACCGCACCCATCGCCCGCGCGTGCGCGATGCACTTGTCGACGTCCGGGACCTCGAGCGCCAGGTCGACCACCCCGTCGCCGTGCTTGCGGTGGTGGTCGGCCAGGGCACTGTCGGGACTGACCGCGCCCGACAGCACGAAGCGGGCGCTCCCCGAACGCAGCACGAACGTCTTCGACTCCCGCCATCCGGTCTCCGGCCCCCGGTATGCCTCCAACTCCATGCCGAAGGCGAGTTGGTAGAAGGCAGCTGCCTGGGTCGCGTTGCCGACGACGAAACACACCGCATCCAGGGCAGTCACCGGGAACGGGTCGCGCGAGGCGTCGTACTCGACCAGACCCACGAGGTCACGCAACTGGTCGAGGCTCAGGTCGGCACGGATCTCGTCGGCGGTGAGGGCTCCACCGGTCGACGGGGACGGGACGGTCGGGGTCGAAGTCATGCTTCGAGCGTCGCGTTGCCCCGCAACTTGTGCAACAGTGGCACAAACTTCTGGACAATCTGCACAGGATGCGAGCCGCAGTGGACGATCTCGACGTCAAGGTGATCAAGCTCTTTGCCAGCGAGCCCCGCATCGGCGTCCTCGAGGCATCTCGCCGCCTGGCCGTCGCGCGCGGCACGGTGCAGGCCCGCCTCGACCGACTGGCAGTCTCGGGGGTGATCACCGGCTGGGGGCCGGACCTCGACCCCGGTGCGATCGGCTTCCCCGTCACGGCCTTCCTCACCCTCGAGATTCGGCAGGAGCCGACCCCGACCGGTGGCCACGATGCGGTCGCCGGCCACCTTGCCGACATCCCCGAGGTGCTCGAGGCCTGCACGACCACCGGAGCCGGCGATCTCTGGTGCCGGGTGGTCGCGCGGTCCAACGCCGACCTGCAACGGGTCATCGACCGGGTGCTCGCCCACCCAGCGATCGTCCGCTCGACGACCGTCATCGCCCTGGCCACACAGATCCCCCACCGGGTGATCCCACTGGCCGAGGAGAGCCTGCGTCACTGACCTCGTCGTACGGCGTCAGCCCAGCCGGGCGGTGAAGTCCGAGGCCGCGCGGACCACCTCGGCGGCGATCCGCTCGACCTCGAGGTCGCCGAGGGTGATGATCCCGACCGACGCCTCGAACCCGGAGATCCCACGGATCGGCGCGGCCAGCCCCTTCGCGCCCGGCTGGAGCTCTCCCGCGGTGACGGCGAACTCGGCCTCGGGGTCGCGCCCCAGCAGGATCGCCTTGCCGGCAGCCCCGGTGTCGAGCGGGTGCCGGGCGCCGACCCGATAGGCGACATGGAAGTCGGTCCAACTCGGCTCGACCACGGCCAGCGCGAGCGCTTCGTCGCCGTCGGCGATGGTGAGGTGCGCCGTGCAGCCGGTCGTCTCCGCGAGCTGCCGCAGCACCGGTGCGGCGGCGTCACGGAGGGCCGGCTGCACCTTGGCGGCCAACCGCAACACCCCGAGACCGACGTGGAGACGCCCCTTCGCGTCGCGGCGCACCAGGGCGTGTTGTTCCAGCGTGGAGACCAGGCGGTAGACCACCGTGCGGTTGACCCGGAGAGCGCCCGCGAGCTCGGTGATCGTCAGGCCACCCTGGGCGTCGGCGAGGACCTCGAGGACCCGGGCGCCCCGGTCCAGGGTCTGTGACGTCTCGACGGCCATGACGCCACTCTAGTGTCGCGCCTCAGGAGGTCTTGCGGATCGCCCAGTCGCGAATCAGGTCGATGCGCTGACGCAACTGGTCGGCGGTGGCGACCGCCGCGGCAGGTCCACCGCACTGCTTGCGCAGCTCCGCGTGGGTGATGCCGTGCGGCTGGCTGGTGCGGTGGTGCCATGCCGCGACGAGACCGTTGAGTTCGCGTCGGAGCACCGCGAGCTGCTCGTGGGTGGTGACCTGCTCGACGGTGTCAGCCGGTTTCGGAGCCGTCTTCTGCTTGGCTGCACGCTCGGACTGCCGGGAGCGCAACAGGTCGCGGACCTGGTCGGGCTCGAGCAGACCCGGGATGCCGAGGAAGTCCATCTCCTCCTCGGAGCCGACATGGACCTCGCCGGCGTGACCGAACTCACCGCCGTCGTAGAGGACTCGGTCGAAGCTGGCCTGGCTGCCGAGTGCCTCGAAGTTGCCGAGCAGGTCGTCGGCAGCACCCTCGGCCGCGTTGGCGCGGTCGATCAGGTCCTGCTCGGCGGCGAAGATGTCGCCGTCGTCGGACCCGGCGGGCCTGCCGAGCACGTGGTCGCGCTCGACCTCCATGGCGGAGGCGTGCTCGAGCAGGTGCGGCACCGACGGCAGGAACACCGAGGCGGTCTCGCCACGGCGACGCGACCGCACGAAACGTCCGACCGCCTGGGCGAAGAAGAGCGGGGTCGAGGTGGTGGTCGCATAGACCCCGACAGCCAGACGCGGTACGTCGACTCCCTCGGAGACCATCCGCACGGCGACCATCCATCGCGCGTCGCTGTCGGTGAACTGCGAGATCTTCTTCGACGCCGCCTTCTCGTCCGAGAGCACCACCGTCGGCGCCTCGCCGCTGATCGCGCGTAACAGCTTGGCGTAGGCACGGGCATGGGTCTGGTCGGAGGCGATCACCAGCCCGCCCGCGTCGGGCACGTGACGGCGTACCTCGGAGAGCCGCTTGTCGGCCGCCTCCAGCACGGACGGGATCCAGGCGCCGGTCGGGTCGAGGGCGGTGCGCAGCGCCTGGGCGTGCTGGTCCTTGGTCAGCGGTTCACCCAGCCGGGCCACGATCTCGTCGCCCGCGCGGGTGCGCCACTGCATCTCGCCCGAGTAGGCCATGAAGAGCACCGGGCGCACGACGTGGTCGGCAAGCGCATGGGAGTAGCCGTAGGTGAAGTCGGCCACCGAACGGGGTACGCCGTCGGAGTCGGGCAGGTAGCGCACGAACGGGATCGGGTTGATGTCGGAGCGGAACGGCGTACCGGTCAGCGCGAGGCGTCGGTGCGCAGGGTCGAACGCCTCACGGATGCCGTCGCCCCACGAGAGCGCGTCGCCGGCGTGGTGGACCTCGTCGAGGATCACCAACGTCTTGAACCGTTCGGTGCGCAACCGGAACGCGATCGGGTTGACCGCAACACCGGCGTAGGTGACGGCGATGCCGACGAAGTCCTTCGAGGCCTTGCCCTGACCGGCTGCGTAGGCCGGGTCGATCGGGATGCCGGCCCGTCCGGCGGCCTCGGCCCACTGGGTCTTGAGGTGGTCGGTCGGCGCGACGATCGTGACGCGGTCGATGATCCGGCGACCGAGCAGTTCGGCAGCCACTGTCAGCGCAAACGTGGTCTTGCCGGCTCCCGGCGTCGCCACCGCGAGGAAGTCCTTCGGATTGTCGCGAAAGTAGCTGTCCATGGCCGCGGCCTGCCACGCGCGCAGCGACTGGGCCGTTCCCCAGGCGGCACGGTCCGGCCATGCCGGCGTCAGTGCTGCAGGTGGAGCGGCCTCGGGCCGTCCGGTCACTCGCCGTCCCCGCCGAACGGCAGGCTCTCGTAGATCTCCTTGCAGGTCGGACACACCGGGTACTTCTCCGGCGACCGGTTGGGCACCCACACCTTGCCGCAGAGCGCAGTCACGGGGGTGCCCATCACCATCGCCTCGGTGACCTTGTCCTTCGGCGCGTAGTGCGAGAACCGCTCGTGGTCGCCCTCGTCGGTCGGGACCGTCCTGCGGTCCTCGAGGACGTCCGTCTGGCCGAATCCGATGGGGGTGCTCACGGGTGCGAGTCTACGTCAGGAGTGGCGCGAGGTCAGTTCAGGTCGGGGTCGGCCGGCCGGGTCGACGCCCACGCCTGCTCTCCCGGCTGGCGTCGCAGGACGTCGCGTCGCAGGGTCGAGACATCGTCGCGGAAGAGGTCCTCGGCGCGCGAGGGGACCACCGACCAGCTCCCCTCGGCGATCTCGGCGTCGAGTTGCGCAACGTCCCAGCCGGCGTACCCCGCGAAGACCCGGAGCCCGAGCACCTCGGAGGCGAGTTCGGCCGGGGTGACCTCGGGATCGAGGACGCCGACCGCGCCGTACGCGCGCCGCCATCCGGGTACGTCGTCGGGCGCGGCGAGGAGACAGACCGCCAATGCTTCCTCGGGGGCCACCGGTCCCCCGAGGAAGAGTTGGTCCGGCGCGGATGCGCGCCCGGCCACCTGGGGCCAGACCTCGTCGAGGTCGACCTCGGTCGGACGGTTGAGGATCACGCCCAGGACACCCTCGGCATCGACGTCGAGCAACAGCACGACGCTGCCGGCGAAGTTGGGGTCGAGCAGGTCCGGTGCCGCGACGAGCAGCGCTCCTGCGATGGGATCCATGACACCGAGGATAGGACCGGCCCGTCCTGCAGGGAGGGAGTGCGGCGGGAGAGCCGCGGGGAGCGCAGGACGGGCCGGAGGCCAGATCAGTCGGAGTCAGGCAGCCAGACGGGCCTTCAGCCGTTCCATGAAGGTGCGGCCCGCTCGGGGCGCGGGCGTCAGGACCACGCCGGCGCGGGCCCGTTCCTCGATCAGAGCGCCCGCACGCACGGCGCGTTCGTCGAGGTCGAACTGCGAGGCACGACCGGCCATCAGGGCCATCATCTGCCGTTCCTTCGCGGTCGCGGTGGCCATCGCCTTCGCGATCTCGAGGTCGTTGCCGTCGCGTGCCGCATCGAGCACGGCACGCACGCCGGGCAGCGCCTCAGCCGCCGATCGCCACGCCCGGACGACGGTCTGGTCGAGGTCGATCGGCTCGTCGACCATCAACCGGTCGATCTGACCGGAGAGCATGGTGAACCACCGCAACTGCAGAGCGCCCAGCAGGTCGGTGGCGTCGTCGAAGGTCTCAGCGACTCCCGGGAGATCCATCGGGAGCACGCCGTCGCATCGGGCATTGACCTCGTCGGTGACGGCGCGGAGCACGTCACCGCGGCGGTGAAAGCTGTCCCAGGTCATGGTGTCAGTCCTTTCGGTCCTACGTAGTTGTTCACATACCGCCAGTACGTACCGAGAGTACGTAGTCGTACCGGCGGTATGCAAACCAGACACGCGTGACCTCAGGCACACCGTCGGTATGTGAACGCCTAAACTGCCGCAATGAGCAAATCTGCTGCCAAACGTCTGCTCTCCGAGATCCCCGGTCCGGGCCGCCGCCAACAGTTCTCCGCGGGCACCCGCCGGGCGCTGGTCGACGCTGCGCGGCAGCTGTTCACCCAGAAGGGGTACGCCGCCACCTCCCTCGACGCGATCGTCTCCCAGGCGGAGGTGACCAAGGGCGCGCTCTATCACCACTACAGCGGCAAGCAGGCGCTCTTCGAGGCAGTCTTCGAACAACTCGAACAGAACGCCTCGAAGGCGATCACCAAGGCCGCGAAGGGCGCCAAGGACCCGTGGGACAAGTCCAACGCCGCGCTGCGTGCCTTCCTCAAGGCCGTCCAGGACCCCGGCTACCGGCGCGTGGTGGTCCAGGAGGGTCCGGCCGTGCTCGGCTACGAGAGGTTTCGCGAGCAGGAGCAACGCTCGTCGTACGCAATCATGCTGGACATCGTGAAGAACGTGCTGAGCGCGGGCGCATGGGAGCTCGACGAGCCGATGATCGACACCTTCACCCGGATCTTCCACGGCGCACTCAACAGTGCCGGCGAGAGCGTCGCAACCGCTGATGACCCCGAAGCCGCCAGCCTCCGGGTCGAGGCGGCGGTCGGTCTGATCCTCACCGGGCTACGCACGCTGGTCGACCAGGGGGTCGAACTCACCGACCCGACGACGCTCGGCGCCACGAGCGATCCGGGCTGAGCAGTGCGACGTGGCGCTCAGCCGACGGTCACGCCGCCGTTGCTCACCGGGACCAGCTCGATCCACACCTTGCCGGCGGGTACGACGATGTCTCCCGCCTTGGTCTGCAGGCTGATCGTGCCGTCGAGACCGCTCTTGGTGAAGGTGCCGCGCACCATGCGTCCGTTGTGGAACAACGCCGCCGGGCCGGTTCCCTCGAGCTTGGTCTCGGGCACCGGGTTGTTCGCCGCGTCGGTGTAACCGGCGTCGCCGATCTCCACGCTCAGCACCAAGACGGTGTCAGCCAGGAACTCGTCGCCGTCAGCGGCGAAGGTGTTCTGGTTGCGGTACGTGCCGCCCTCGAAGATCCAGCTCGTCGACCTGCTTCCGAAGTTGGCCGTGAACTGGGCCGCCTTCTGGCCCTTGGGCAGGTCGGTCGCCTCACCCCACGGCAGGTAGTCGGTGGGGCGGGTGGCAGCGACGCGCGAGTCCTTGGCGATCGCAGCCAGGTCGGCCATCACGCTGTAGGTGGAGCTGCGGCCGGACTCGCGGCTGAACCCGACACTCCGCCCCTCCTGGTGGAACTTCACGCCGGCGCTGTTGAGTCGGGCGATGGTCTGGGGCGCCGCACCGCTGGTCACCATCTGACCCTCGACAGGCGACACGATGCCGATGTCCGAGGCACGCATGGAGCGGATCGGGCCGACCCGGGTCGGCAACTCCGAGTAGTAGAAGGCGGCAAGCCTGGTCAGTCCGCCCTCGACGAGCTCCTCGACCACGAGGTCGGCACTGCCGAGTCCGATCTGAGGGGAGCTGGCCGGAGTGTTGTCGATCTTGGCGACCAGGACGGGGTGCTTGCGTTCGGCCGACTTGCCGTCGGCGAGCTCCAGACCGGTCAACGGCCACGTGTCCGGCTCCTGCGACGCGGTCGACGTGCCCGGGTTGTCGGTGTTCTCGTCGGCGGCACCGCCGTCGTCGCCACCTCCGCACCCGGCAAGGACCAGGCTCGCCAACGCAACAGCAGCAACAGCAGGACGCAGGGAACGCACAGGAATCTCCTCGGACGACGTACGACGAAACCGTGGTAAATGGGGCCGGGCGCGCCGCCCCAGATCTGGGTGGCGCGCCCGGCGCATGCAGAGGTTGCTGCCGTCAGCCGCGGCGAACGGTGCCCGCGAACCAGGAGTCGGTCCACGGAGCGGCATAACGGACGCGGTCGCCGGTGCCCGGCGCGTGCAGCATCACGATGCGACCGTGCTTGCGTCCCGCGAAGATGCCGACGTGGTAGACACGGCCGCCGCTGTGGAAGAACATCAGGTCGCCCGGGCGCAGCGCTGCGCGGGAGATCCGTCGGCTGAACGACGCCTGAGCGCCGGACGTGCGTGGGATCGACCGGTAGCCAGCTGCCCTGAAGCTGAAGTTGACCAGTCCGGAGCAGTCGAAGGAGTTCGGACCGGCGGCACCGTAGCGGTACGGGTCGCCGACCTGCTTGCGCGCCACGGCCAGCGCGCGCTGCGGGCCGGCGGCCGCACGCTTGGCGGCCTTCGCCTTGCGCTTGGCCCGCTTCTTGGCGGCCTTGCCGGCGCCACCCAGGCCGGCCGACGCCTTGACCTTCACGGGTGCCTTCTGGGCGAGGTCATCAGTCGCGGGCTGATCGGTGGTTTCCGGGGCCCCGAGGCCGTCGAGCAGGCCGAGGTCCTGCTCGCTCTGGACGTCGGTGTCCGTGGGAGCGGCGGTCGCCGGGTGGGATCCGATGGTGAACATGGTGGCGATGACGAGAACCATCGCGAGGAGCAGGCGCACGGGCGCCAGGAGGTGTTGACGTGCAGGCATGGTGGAGCGTTCCCTTTCCCACGCCTGTGAGGTGAGCTGTCGGGTTGGGACCGGAAAGTGTCCCGCCGTCCGGCACGTCGTACATGCCCTTCGACTTCACCCCGAGTGACTTCAAGCATTGCTGCCGTGGTCACGTGGAACCTGTGGGTCCCCCACTCCTGCCCGATCCTGTTGCGGATGGGACTGCGACCGGCGGGCAGGACTCGGCGGAGACCGGGCGCAGCGTTGTTCGATGAAGCAGCGGCGACGATAGGCATCGGTTTGCTCCAACTCCAAGCCCAGGCAGACGAAAACGAGTGTGACATATGTCGCCACACCCGCTTTCGGTGGAAATGTCCGGGTTCAGGACATGAGGTGGGTCACATGCCGCCGCCGAGCGCGCCCCCGCCGTCGACATAGAGCGTCTGGCCGGTGATGTACGACGCCTCGTCGCTGCACAGGAACGCTGCGGCGGCTGCGATGTCGGCCGGGAAGCCGACCCGCTTGACCGGGTTGGCCTCCGCGTTGAGCGCGCGGAAGTCGTCGACGTCCATCTTGAGCCTGGCCGCGGTGGCGTCGGTCATCTCCGTGGCGATGAAGCCCGGAGCGATCGCGTTGACATTGATGCCGAACGGGCCGAGCTCGATGCCCAAGGTGCGGGTGAAGCCCTGGACGCCGGCCTTCGCGGCCGAGTAGTTCGCCTGCCCCCGGTTGCCGAGAGCGGAGATGCTCGAGAGGTTGAGGACCTTGCCGTAGCGCTGCTCCACGAAGTGCTTCTGTGCTGCCTTGGTCATCAGGAAGGCGCCCTTGAGGTGCACGCCCATCACCATGTCCCAGTCCTGTTCGGTCATCTTGAACAGGAGGTTGTCGCGGGTGACGCCGGCGTTGTTGACCAGCACGTGGATGCCGCCGAGTTCGGTGACAACGCGTTCGATCGCAGCATCCACCGACGCCGCGTCGCTGACGTCGGCGCCGATGCCAACAGCCTTCACGCCCTCGACATTGCCGGCGAGCCGCGCTGCCGCCTCCGCAGCGGCGGTCTCGTCGAGGTCGACGATCGCGACCGCAGCGCCCTCCTGCGCAAAGCGCTCAGCGGTGCCGAAACCGATACCGCGTGCCGAGCCGGTGATGACGGCCACTCGCCCGTCGAAACGCCCCATGTGTCCACTCCTGAAGATCGATGCTGTCGAATCCGGTTGTTCCGGACTCTACTTGTCACCGATCGCGTCAGGGGTGGGCAGCGAGCGCCGCCCGCAGCCGTTCCGCATGCTCACGCCGCTCCGAGGGGTCGGCGTACTTGTGACGAGGCCAGAAGAACCCGCGCAGGCCGTCCCCCTTCGTGCGGGGCACGACGTGCAGGTGGAGATGTGGCACCGACTGCGAGACCACGTTGTTGATCGCGACGAAGGAGCCCTGTGCGCCGAGGCCGTCGACGACCGCGGTGGCGAGTCGTTGGGCGGCGGCCAGGAAGTGGTCGCGCAGGCTCGCGGGCAGGTCGGGGAGGGTCTCGACGTGGGCGCGGGGCACGAGCAGCACGTGACCCTTGAAGACCGGCCGTTGGTCGAGGAAGGCGATCAGGTCGGGTTCGTCGAGCACCACGTCAGCGGGCGTCGTACCGGCAATGATGCTGCAGAACACACAGTCCACATCGACACGTTAGCGTCGATGTGGACTGTGTGCAGGCGACGTGGTCAGGAGTTGACCGGGCGCGGCTCACTGTTGACCGCGTTGCGGTTCTCCGAGTCCATCAACCATGCCAGCTGCTCGAGACGCTCGAGGACCGCGTGCAGGATGTCGGCGCTGGTGGGGTCCTCGGAGTCGACCTCGTCGTGCACCCGGCGGATCGTGCCCGCGGTGCGGTAGAGCGAGTCGACGATCAGGTCGATCGCCTCGGAGGTGTCCACCTCGCCGATCGGGAACTCGGCCAGGCTGGTGTTGAGCGACACGGTCGAGGAGCGGGCGTCCGGGACGGCGTAGAGCGCACGCATCCGCTCGGCGACGGTGTCGGAGAAGGTGCGTGCCGCGTCGACGAGCTCATCGAGCTGCAGGTGCAGATCGCGGAAGTTCGGGCCCACGATGTTCCAGTGCGCCTGCTTGCCCTGAAGGTGCAGGTCGGTCAGGTCGACCAGGACCGCCTGCAGGTTGGCGGCCAGACCGGCCGTTGCCTTGAACGCGGGACGGCTGACGTGCTTGGTGGACTGGGCGATGTCGGTCATCGCGACTCCCCTTTCCTGGGGTTGGCTTCTCGTGGACATCACCCATTGTGACAGCTTCTTTGGAATGATTCCAGAAAGGGAAGGCTCCCCTCAGTGACGCGGGCCTCGGTCGGGCTGGGCGAGCACCACGACACCGCAGGCCGTCACGAACCCCGCCAGTGCCAGCCAACCCGATCCGGTCCACCCCTCGCCCACCAGAGCGATCTGCAACGACGAGGCCGCGGCAGCACCGAAGCCCGCCACCATCACCCCGGACGCCCGGCGATAGGCAGGCCACACGGACTCCTTGATGCCGTCGGCGACCAGCAACAACACCAGAAAGACGAGGGAGACGCCGGAGGCAATCCCGGCCAGCACTGCCGACTCACGTGCCAGGTCGCCTGGGTCGAGATCGACGGAGAACCACAACCAGCCGACGAACCCCGCGAGCAGGACCACCGCGCCCAACGATGCCGCGCGCCGGCGACCGCCGCTGCTCACCTCGCCGGTCGGTTCGGCGAGCCAGGCCACGAGAGTTCCTCCGCCCAACGCTGCCACGCATCCGAGCCACTGAACGAGGGAGAGCAGATCCACGGGGACGATCGTCGCAGAGGTGGTTCAGTTGCGTGAGGCCGGATCCGCGGTGTCGCGCATGGGCACCGGGATGAACGCCGGCCCGGACCCGTCGGACGACGACCCCTCACGTCGTACGCCGTATCCGACCGCGAGCACCAGTGCGGCGACGATCAGCACGAACAGCATGGTCAGCACAACAGGCGCGGAGAACATGGATCACTCCTGACCCGCACCCTCCTTGCGCAAACCTTGGCGGACGAGTGCGCCCGGATGGGTCGGCGTGGGCGGAGCCACGATGTAGCCCTCGTCCGCGGAGCCGAACACGTGCAACTGGTGTCGTCGCCACTCCCACAACCACGCCAGGTGGGCACACACGATCGCGTCGATCTCGTCCTCGACGCGGTTGAGGTCGCCGGGGCGCGGGTCGGCGATGGTCGCGCGGATCTCCGACCAACGTGCCGACCCGAGCAGGTCGAGCTCATCGATCGACTCGAGCAGACCGGCCAGCTGGAGGAAGCCGACCTGTCGCTCGCGGCCCTTCTTGTAGAGGATCCGTTGCGGGAGTTCGAAGAGTCCGATCAGCGCCGGGTGCGGATAGACCTCCAGGCACAGGGCCGGACCCGGGCCGAGCGGCGCCGCCGGATCCACCCGCCAGCCGAAGCGGTCCGCAAGCGTCTGCGCGCGCGGTGGGTCGAACATCGGATTCGCCCGGCTCGACGGGTAGGCCGAGGCGCCGTACCGGCCATAGGCGCGGCCGATCAGGCGCTCAGCCGTGCGCTGCCCCGTGAGGTTGGGCACGATCAACGGCGCGTCCACCGCGACCACCCTCGGCACTCCCGGGAGTTGGGTCAACCACGCCGCGATCTCGTCGTCATCCCCCACCGAGGCGCTGGCCAGCAACCGGCCGGCACGGTCGACCGTCGCCACACCGGTGCGGTTCGTGGCCTTCCACGCCAAGTCGATTCCGACATAGAGCGGGCTCACCTGATCTGCCTTCCTCGACGTGTCGACCGACGGTGTCCAAGCATGCCCGGTGCCGCACACAGCACCACGCGGACCGCTGGTGCACGCACGTGGGCGGCCAGCACAAAACACTGCAGGGCCCGACGTCGACGTCGGGCCCTGCAGTGATTCAAGAGGCTGGTTGGTGGAGCTGGCGGGAATCGAACCCGCGTCCTGCAGCGCAGTGTCAGGTCTTC
>JBEBTI010000005.1:0-48590 GCA_040393845.1 Nocardioides daejeonensis | reverse complement strand
TCGCCAGACCGAACACCACGCCGATCAGGAACAGCGGCATGAAGCTGACGATCGGTTGGCCCTCGAAGAGCCCGAAGGCCTCCTCCTGGAAGATCGCGACCGTTGCGCCCAGTGTGGCGAGCACCGAGAGCAGGAAGCCCAAGGTGGCGGTCAGCGGCACCAGGATCGACCGGAAGACGATCATCAGCAAGATGAAGGCAAGGCCGATCACGACCGCCAGATAGATCGGGAGGGCGTCGGCCAAACGCTCGGACACGTCCACCGTGATCGCGGTCAGTCCGGTCGCGCCGATCGTCGTACCGGTGGCTTCCTCGATGCCGGCCTGGCCGTCGCGGACGTCGGCCAGGACGTCCTCGGTGGCCTTGTCGTCCGGGGCGGTCGTCGGTGTGCCGATGACGATCGCGCCGGTGATGTTGCCGTCGGAGTCCGTTGCGGGAGCGGCAACCTGGGCGTTGGCCATGCCATCGATGTCGCCGGCCCATCTGGTGACCTCGGCGATCTTGTCCTCACGCGCCTCGACGGGCACGTCGCGCGCATCCACCACGATCAGCATCTGGGCCTCCTGGCCCGGGCCGAACGACTCGGACAGGATGTCGGACGCCTTGCGCTGCGTGGTCTCCGACGGCGAGGTGCTGTCGGTCGGGAAGGCGAGGTGCATGTTCTTGATCGGGATCGCGAGGGCGCCCAGGCCGACCACGACCAGGATCAGCGCCGCGACCGGACGCTTGCCGACCAGGCGGGCCCAACGCACGCCGTTGTTGAGCACCTTGCCCTTCTCGTCGCGCTTGGGCTGGGTCTTGCGGACCCGACCGGCGAACGCCTTGGTCTTCACCATGCCGAGCACGGCAGGCAGCAGCGTCAGGGCAATCAGCACGGCGATGAACACCGTGGCCGCAGCAGCCAGACCCATCGAGGTGAGGAAGGGGATCTGGACGACGGCCAACGCACACAGGGCGATCAGCACCGTCAGGCCCGCGAAGACGACGGCCGAGCCGGCGGTGCCCACCGCCACGCCGACTGCTTCCTCGCGGTCGTCGGTGTGCTCGAGCTCGTTGCGATAACGCGCCAAGATGAACAGCGCATAGTCGATGCCGACCGCGAGTCCCAGCATCATCGCCAAGGTCGAGGTGCTGGAGCTGATGTCGGTGAAGGCGGTCATCCCCGTCACGCCGACGATGCCCATGGCGACACCGAAGATGGCGGTCAGGATCGGCAGGCCGGCGGCGACCAGTGAGCCGAAGGTGAGGATCAGGATCAACAGGGCGACACCGATGCCGATCAGCTCGGCGACGCCGCCGGGCATGCCCATGTCGGCCATGCCGGAGCCGTTGGCCTCGACGGTCAGGCCGGAGTCACGGGCAGTGTCCATGACGTCGAGCACGGCGTCCTGGGTGGTGGGCTTGATGTCCATCGGGGTCTCGACGTCGAACTCTGACGAGATGATGCCGACGGTCCGGTCAGCGGACAGGGTGGAGAAGGCAGCCGCGTTCTCGGCGCCGACGGCCTCGTCGAATCCGAACGACTTGCTCAGCTCGGTGATCTGGTCGTCCTGCGCCTCGGCGGTGATCACCGGGTTGCTGATCACGACGGCGTTCGGGTCGGGCTCGGCATCGGCGGCCGCAGCGCGGACCTGGTCGACGGCGGCGGCGTACGCCTCGTCCGGCAGCGTCGCGCCGTCGGGTACGACGACGGGGACGACGTCGTCACCCATCTGCGGCACGGTGGCCAGGTCGAGGACCAGCGCATCGATCGCCTTGGAGTACTGCGGTTCGTCGAGGGTGTGTCCCTCGGGTGCGCGGACGATCACCTTGAACGACGAGTCGTCGAAGGCGTTCTGGGCGCCCGGGAAGAGCTCCGACTGCAGGTCTGCAGCCTTCTCGGAGGGGATGCCGGGGATGCTCATGGCGTCGGTCATCGGCTTGCTGAACGCTGCGGTGAAGCTCACGACGCCGACCATGGCGATCAGCCAGACGGCGATGAAGACGGGCCAGCGCCGGTAGGCGGTCTTGCCGAGTCGATAGAGCAGAGTTGCCATGGTGGTGGCTTCCTGTGTGAGTGGTTGGGGAGAAGAGGTCAGGAGAGCAGGTCGTGGACGGAGGCCAGGGCCTGGTCGTAGTGCTCGGTGAAGGAACGCTCGTCGGTGTCCTCAAGGAACTGGGTCAGCGCGACCTGGCAGAGCGCGACGAGCAGGCCGAGGGTGATCCGGGCGCGGACCACGTCGTACGACGTCCCCTCGCGTTCCTGGATCATGTCGAGGATCTGGTTGGCGAGGTGTTCGAAGCGTGCATGGCAGGCGGCCATGATCCGCGGATTGCGGATCACGTCACGCATCACCATCACCTCGGCCCGCTCCTGCGGCATGGTCTCGAAGTGGGCGTGCGCGAGCCGGCCGAGATCGGTCAGCAGGTGACCGGTCGGCCCACCGTCGCGGAACTGCTGGGTCTCGCGTGCGGGAAGCTCCGGCTCGGGGCCGAGGACGGCTTCGAGCTTGGAGTCGAAGTAGTTGAACAGCGTGCGGCGTGAGACTCCGGCGACCTCCGCGAGGTCGTCCATGGTGAACCCTTCGAAGCCCTTGTCGGCGGTCAGCGCCTGCGCGCAGCCCGAGATGCGGCGCGCGGACTGCTCGCGACGCGAGAGCTGTGTTGCACTTTGAGTCACAAAGTGCAGTCTTGCACTCTGGCCTCGGCAAGTGCAAACGATTGCGGCGTGATGTGCATCGCACGGTTCCGCGGTTGTGACTTGTTGGTACGCCGACGAGCCGACAGCATGGAGGCATGGCCGCCACCGCTTCGTCGTACTCGATCACCATGCGCCTGCACACCCGGCCTGACCACGGGGTCGTCGGACAGGTCGCCACCACGCTCGCCAAGGCCGGGGGAGTCGTCACTGCGATTGACGTCGCCGAATCGACCCACGACCGACTGGTCGTCGACGTCACCTGCTCGGCCGTCGACGAGACCCACTCCAAGGCGCTGGTCCAGGTGGTCGACGGCCTCGACGGCGTGGAGGTGCACAAGGTCTCCGACCGCACGTTCCTGATCCACCTCGGCGGCAAGATCGAGGTCGCCTCGAAGGTGCCGTTGAAGACGCGTGACGACCTCTCGATGGCCTACACGCCGGGTGTCGGCCGCGTCTCGATGGCGATTGCCGAGAACCCTGAGGACGCCAGACGTCTGACGATCAAGGGCAACACCGTCGCCGTCGTCACCGACGGCTCGGCAGTGCTCGGGCTGGGCAACATCGGACCGGAGGCCGCGATGCCGGTGATGGAGGGCAAGGCTGCCCTGTTCAAGCGGTTCGCCAACATCGACGCGTGGCCGATCTGCCTGGCCAGCCAGGACGTCGACGAGATCGTCCGCACCGTCGAGCTGATCGCGCCCGGCTTCGGTGGCATCAACCTCGAAGACATCGCCGCGCCCCGGTGCTTCGAGATCGAGGCCCGCCTGCGCGAGAGCCTCGACATCCCGGTCTTCCACGACGACCAGCACGGGACGGCGATTGTGGTGCTGGCCGCGTTGACCAACGCCCTGCGCTGTGTGCACAAGGAGTTGTCGGACGTCCGCATCGTGGTCGCCGGTGGCGGCGCGGCCGGGTCAGCGATCACCTCACTGCTGCTCGCCGGTGGTGCGCAGGACGTGGTGGTGTGGGACCGAGAGGGTCTGCTCTGCGGCGACGACTCGAGTCTCTCGCCCGCGAAGTCGGCGCTGGCGGCGCGCACCAACCCGCACCTGCGCCGGGGCACGCTCCATGACGGGCTGGTCGACGCCGACGTCTTCATCGGGGTCTCCGGGCCGGGCCTGCTCGACCCGGAGTGGATCCGCGACATGGCAGCCGAACCGATCGTCTTCGCGTTGGCCAACCCCGACCCGGAGGTGGACCCGGCGGCTGCCGCCAAATACGCCGCAGTCGTGGCCTCGGGCCGTTCGGACTACCCCAACCAGATCAACAACGTGCTGGCCTTCCCTGGCGTCTTCCGCGGGCTGCTCGATGCCCGGGCTGACCACGTCACCGACGAGATGCTGCTGCGGGCCGCGCAGGCGATCGCGCACGTCGTCACCGACGACGAGCTGCACCCGGCCTTCATCATCCCGAGCGTGTTCCACCCGGAGGTCGCCAAGCGGGTTGCCGCGGCGATCCGTGAGGCGGCCAGCGCCTCTTCCTGACCCGAAGCGGTCGGTGGGTGTGTGCCGGTTCCTGCCCGTTCGAGTCGGTAATTACCAGCACGGACGGGTCAATTACCCGCTCAACCGGGTAATTGGCCCCGCGCCAGCAGGGCCAGCGAGACGTCGTCGCCGCCGTACTCAGCCGGTTCGGTGAGCCAGCCGGGGAGGCGTTGCTCCACCCAGGGGAGGCCGTAGTTGCGGGTGCGTTCCCACAGTTCCTCGCCGGTCTGCTGCCACCACGTGTCGGCATCGACGCGAGGGCGTCCGAAGCCGTCGGTGGCGACGAAGCCCAACTCGACGTCGCGCTCGGTGAGATCGATCGCGACCGTGCGCAGCGAGGCCAACGGGTCGATCTGACACAACGAGGTGGTGGTCATGCCGTGCAGGAGCTCGTCCTCGGGCAGCGGCCGGAACACGACTCCTTCGCGGTCGACCAGCACTGCGTCGCCGTCCCCGATCTGCAGCACGACCAGGACGTCGGCGTTGGCCGCGATCGCGATCACCGTGGAGCCGTAGGGACGCAGGTGACCTCGGTCGTCCTCACGCAGACGGGTTGCCTCGTCGTCGGAGAACGGGTGGGCGGCGATGTCGGCCTGCACCGCCAGTGCCCAGTGCTCCACCAGCGAAGGACCGAGGGTCTCGCGCAGGTGCACCCGCGCCGAGTTGGCCGAGGTGTACGTCGGCAACGCCTCCCGGAGCAGGTGCGCCGCGGTGCCGGCGGCGAGGGCGGAGCCCACCTCGGAACGGAAGTGCAACTGGTGCCCGTGGCCGTCCGCCACCGCGATGATGGCGGTGCCGTCGCGCTCCTCGGTCACGTGGGCGTCCTGGTTGGGCAGGTCGTCACGGACGTGCGTGGAACCCTTGCGGGTGGCGGAGACGGCACGCCATGCACCGGTCATCGAGGGCTGTTCCAGATCGGGTCACCGCTCGGTGCCGGCGGCGGGACGTGGGTCTGGCCACCGGAGACGGACAGCGAGGCGCCACGGCTGGCCACCTTCGAGGCCCAGACGATGTAGTCGACCAACTGCTCCGGGCTGTCGGCGCGGACCAGAGGGATCTCGTCGTTGGCGATGAAGGCGCGCAACGAGGTCAGGTCGGCGTCACGACCGACGCCCAGGGCCAGCCTGATCGCGGCAGCGCCCCACCGTTTCCCGAGGAACTCCTCGAGCCCCTCGGCGAAGCTGACGCCGCTGGCCTCGGTGGGCAACCCGTCGGAGACCAGGATGATCGCCGGAGGAAATCCGGCCGCACCGTCGAGCTCATTCACCGCGCCGGCGAGCATCTGCAGGGCACTACCCAGTTCGGTGAAGCCCTGGGGGACCGCGTCGAGGCGCTGCCAGTGGAACTGCTCGATCGGCGTGGGTTGCTCGATGATCCAGGTCGGCTCGTTGGCGAAGGCCAGCACCCGCACCAGCATCTCGGCGTGCGGGTTGTTGCGGGCCTCGTCGCGCAGGTGCGGCACCACTTCGGAGATGGCGTTGTTGAGGGCCTGGATCCGCCCACCCCGCAACATCGATCCCGACACGTCGAGGACGAAGATGAAATGCAGCGGCTTGCGTTGGACAGCACCGCCCAGACGGTCACTCACCGAGCCTCCTCGTGCTCTTCGCTGCGATCAGCGCCGAGGATATACCGTGGGGCTCGTTCAGATGCGCGGGTGAGGAGGCTCCCGGATGGTCCTGGCCAACGGTGTGGCTGTCGACCTCGGCACTCTCGGTCATGCGTGGGTCGGTTCCCTGATCGGTCAGGGCGGACAAGGGTTCGTGCACGTGGTGCGGTTGCCGTCGGGCCGCGAGCTGGCACTGAAGTGGTTCCGCCCCGAGTCAGCGTCGCGGGAGCAGTTCGAGGGGATCCGGGCGTTGGTCGAGTCCGGCTCGCCCCACCACCGCTTCCTGTGGCCGCTGAGCTTGGCGCACGTGCCCGGCGTACCCGGCTTCGGCTATGTGATGGAACTGCGCGACCGACGCTTCCTCGAGCTCAGCCACCTGCTCGCGAACCGCGACAAGGACGGCCGACCGCTCGACGTCACCTTCGCGGCGACGCTGCGGATGTGCCGCCAGCTCGCGTTCAGTTTCCTCCGCCTGCACGCACGCGGGTTGTGCTACCGAGACATCTCCTTCGGCAACGTCTTCTTCGAACAGGTGTCGGGTGACGTCCTGATCTGCGACAACGACAACGTCGGCATCGACAACGGCACCAGCAGAGTCCTCGGTACGCCGTACTTCATGGCACCCGAGGTCGTCTCCGACACGACCTACGCGACCCTGCCCAACACCGACACCGACCGGCACTCGCTGGCGGTGCTGCTCTTCTACGTGCTGTTCATGGGACACCCGCTGGAGGGCGCGCTGACCGACCAAGGGCTGCGTGACCCCGCCTGGCTCCAGGAGCACTTCGGCCTGTCTGGGTTGTTCTGCATGCACCCCGACGACCCGTCCAACCGACCGCCGCTGATCGTCCAGCAGTACTGGTCGCTCTATCCCGCCTTCGTGCGCGAACTCTTCGAGCAGGCGTTCGTCGCCGGACTCACCGACCCCAGCCGGCGGGTCACCGAGGGACAGTGGATCAAGGCGATGGACCGCCTGCGAGACGGCATGGTCCGGTGCTCCTGCGGCGCCACCGAGTTCTGGGACCCCGCCGCCCGCCCGCGCTTCTGCCGTCAGTGCGGCTCGCCCGTCGACCCGGCGTACGTCGTCGAGGTCGGTCGTCGCCAGGTCGCCGTGAGCTCGGTCGCCGAGCTGCGCGCCGACCACTTCGGGGTGAGCACCGACGACGACCAGCAGATCGCGACCGTCGTCCCCCACCCGAGCGACCCCGACCGCTGGGGCATCACCAACACCTCCGGTCGCGGCTGGTCGGCCAAGTACCCCGGCGGCTCCGACGTCCCCGTCCCGCCCGGCAGCACCGTCGAGCTCAACGACGGTCTCCACGCGCACACCGGCTCCGGGATCTTCGTGGTTCGTCGCCGGGCCTGAGGCCCCCTGGTCGTTTCCCCGCACAGGCGGGGAATTCGCCACTTCGTCACTGAAACTTCAGTGACGAAGTGTCGAATTGCCCCTCCAAGTTCGCACCGGATGCCCGTCGGCCGATGAATCTGACGGCGGTTCCTGGTCTGATCAGGCGGCCCGGTCGGCGGCTGTCGGAAAACGCGTTGATCCACGCGAGCGTGCTCGGAAGACTCGCCGAGGTGGATCGGTGACACGAAGGAGCTTGTAGTGATCGAAGCACGAGGACTCGTGCAGACCTTCTGGACAGGTCAGGGCAAGCAGAAGACACCGGTGCATGCGGTGGCGGGGGTCGACCTCGACGTTGCCGAGGGCGAGGTGGTCGGGTTCCTCGGCCCCAACGGCGCCGGCAAGACCACCACCCTGCGGATGCTCACGACCTTGCTGAAGCCGACGGAGGGCACCGCTCGGGTGGCGGGCTTCGACGTGGCCACCCAGGCCCAGGACGTACGACGGAGCATCGGCTACGTCTCCCAGGCCGGCTCCACCTTCTCCAGCGCCATTGCCGGCGACGAGGTGATGGACCACGGGATGCTCTACGGGATGTCGCGGCGGGAGGCGGAGCGCAAGGGCAAGGAGCTGTTCGAGCAACTCGACCTGCCGGGCCTGTGGCGTCGGATGCCCAAGAACATGTCGGGTGGACAGAAGCGGCGCCTCGACATCGCGATGGGCCTGATCCACGAGCCCAACCTGGTCTTCCTCGACGAGCCGACCACCGGACTCGACCCGCAGGCGCGGGCCAACCTGTGGGAGCACATTGCCGGGCTGCGTGCACGCCAGGGCGTCACCGTCTTCCTGACCACCCACTACCTCGACGAGGCCGACCATCTGGCCGACCGGATCGTGATCATCGACAAGGGCCGCATCGTTGCCAGCGACACCGCTGACAACCTCAAGGCCCAGGTCTCCGGTGACCTCGTCGACCTCGAGGTCTCGGCCGAGGCGGTGCCGGTGGCGCGCGAGAAGCTCGCCTCGATCGCAACAGCGGTGGAGGTGGAGGGCCTCCATGTCCGTGGTCGGGTCCAGAGGGCCGGTCGTGCGGTCCCCGGGCTGCTGCGCGACCTCGACGCGAGCGGGGTTGCCCTCGAATCGATCGAGGTGCTGCGGCCGACCCTCGACGACGTCTTCCTCACCCTGACTGGTCGGTCGCTGCGTGACGCCGAGGCGGGCGAGCCGGCCGACGCCAACGAGATCGATGCAACCGAAGGAGCCAGCCGATGACCGCGCTGTTCTGGCGGGAGAGCTTCATCGTCTTCCGACGTCAACTGCGGATGAACCTGCGCAACCCGGCGTGGGTGCTGATCGGAGTGCTGCAGCCGGTGCTCTACCTGTTGCTCTTCGGGCCGCTGCTCAAGCCGCTGGTGAGCCAGTTCGACCTGCCCACCGACAACCCCTACACCTTCCTGGTGCCGGGCCTGTTGGTGCAGCTCGGGATGTTCGGCGCCTTCTTCGCCGGCTTCGGCCTGATTGCCGAGTGGCGTGAAGGGGTGGTCGAGGCGGAGCGGGTCACCCCGGCCAGTCGCACGGCGCTGCTCGTCGGACGGCTGTTGCGCGACCTGCTCCAACTCCTGGTGCAGGCGCTGATCCTGATCGCTCTCGGCTTCTGGATGGGCATGCGTGCACCCTTCGAGGGCGTCGTCCTCGGCGTGGTGATCACGCTGTGCGTGGGAGGCGCCTGCGCAGCCGCGTCCAACGCACTGGCGCTGACCACCAAGAGCGAAGACGTGATGGCGCCGCTGATCAACATGATCATGATGCCGGTGCTGTTGCTCTCCGGCATCATGTTGCCGATGACGCTCGGCCCGGCCTGGCTCGAGCGGATCAGCGACTTCATGCCGTTCCGGTGGATCACCGACGGAGTCCGCGGCACCTTCGTGGGCGACTTCGAGAGCTCCGCGCTCATGTGGGGCGTCGGGTGGGCAGCTGGCCTGCTGGTGCTCGCCCTGTGGTGGGGGACGGCCGTGTTCCGTCGCGAGAACTCCTGAACCCAACAGATCAACAGATCAACAGATCAGCAGGTCGGCAGGGTGCGCTGGGCCGGTGCATCGCGGAGGAACCCGAGCAGGGTGCCGACGTCGAGCGGATTGCCGGCGCGGTCCGGACGGGCCGGCTGTCCGTCGAGGGTCAGTTCCCAGCACTGGTAGCGCATCGTCATCCGGGTGCTGGTCGCGGTCAACGGCAGCTCGGTGATCCGGCCGGTGAGGTGGGTGGCGACGAAGTCGCGTACGGCGGGCTCTGCCGAAGCGAGCCCCCGCCAGATCTTCGCGGGGACCTCGAGGGCAGCGTTGTAGGGCCGAGGTACGTCGTCGAGTCCAGCTGCGCGCTCGGTCTGGCGCAGCGCGTCCTCGGTGTGGAGCCGCAGTTTCAGCGTCGAGCCACCGCGCAGTCGGATCACCGTCCGTGCTCCGGAGCAGGCCGGGTTGAAGTCCTTGACCACGGCACGCTGTCCGCCGATCGTCCCGATGAACCGGCGGTTGTCGGGTGCAGCGAGCCGGGCCCGTCCGGGGACCAGCCGACCAAGACGCTTGCCGGTGGCTGTGAAGCGCCAGTTGCGAGCGGTGATCGGCTTGTGCCAGAAACCCCAGGCGCCGGAATTGCGGCGCCCGGCGATCCGCAATTCCCGCTCGGTCGCATCGGTGCCGGTCTTCACGATCGTGACCAGGTCGGTGATCCGACCGGGCGGGCGTGGTTGCTTCACCCAGTCGGGGGCCGGCAACTGCCACATGCCGGCGTCGGCCGGGCCCCCGCGCTGCCAGGTGTACTTCCCGAGGAGCGAGTTGGCTCCCGCGAGGTCGAAGTCATAGAGCCTGGTCCACAGGCTGCCGTTGCGGGCGACTGCGAACACGGTGGAGCCGGACGCATCGAGTGACGCCAACCGGAGTCGACCACGTCGCGGCCCGCAGACCTCGCGGCTCTCGTCGGCCGGCAGCCACGGGTCGATGTAGGTGATCGTCCGTCGGTCGGAGCGCAGCAGATAGCCGGTCGCGACCCCGATCGGGTGGTGGGTGCGCCCGCCGGTGTCGGTGAACGTCTCGCTGGCGTTGAACTCCGAGATCGCCCAGTCGCGCACGCCCGGTGGCATCGTCATCCCGGCGCCGAGCCACAGGAACGGCCCCCAGCGCCAGGTCCAGCGGTCGGGCGACAGGTCCCCGTTGGGCATGTCGTGGCTGTAGAGCTGCCCGGTGCGGTCGAGCACCGTCAGCAGCCGGTGGTCCGCCGAGACCCGCGTGATGCGGCCGTCGAGGCAGCGCGGGAGTTCGAGCACGTGCCACTGTGACCCGTCGACGGGGCGCCCGGCCGAGGCTCGGCGTACGAACAGGCGACCCTTGCGCAGTGCGAACGCATATTCGTTGCTGATCGCTTCCCGGCCGTCGGTGAAGACCACCCGCTCGGGCAGTCGTACGTCGTCGGGTGCGGGTGCGCCGAACCCGGCGCCACCGCCGAGGAAGGCGTCCAGGCTCGGGACCTGTCCGCCCACCAGCGGCAGGCCGGTGCTCCCGGCCACGAGGGGGAGGCAGGCCGGCGACGTGGGCGGTGCAGCCGCGGTCGGGGCGCCCTGTCCGATGCCGGTGAGCAGGCCGGTCAGCAGGAGTACGGCGGCACAGGTGCGGAGGAGGCGCCGGAGGGTCGCAGGGGTCACGCCCTGGCAACGAGCGCGACCCGGGGCCGGTTACCCGCACGGCCTGCGGTGCCGTGGACGATGCACACCGATTCGCGCTTTACAAAGTTCCAAGGGTTGTCAAACAACTTGACATATCCTATCGTGATGTAAAGCGACGTGGATCACAACGCGATCCACGGATGAAGCAGACCAGGAGGACCGTCATGGCCGCAGACACGCGCTTCGAGCCGGCGGGCACCGTGCCCGAGGGATCAACCCAGAAGTGGAAGGACGGCAAGCGCCACCTGTGGCTGATCGGCCTGGTGGTGCCGTCACTCGCCGTGGTCGCGGTGGGCATCTTTGCGCTCACCGGCTTCACGCCGATCCTCTGGCTCGGCCCGATCGTGATCCTGGTCGTGGTCCCGGCAATCGACCTGGTTGCCGGACTCGACCGCACGAACCCGCCGGATGACGTGATCGAGGAACTCGAGAACGACAAGTACTACCGCTGGATCACCTACCTCTTCCTGCCGATCCAGTACCTCGGATTCGTCGGCGCGATGATGCTCGTCAGCGGCAGCACCCTGTGGGGTCTGCTCGACGATCCGCTGACCCTCTGGCAGAAGATTGGCATCGCCATCTCGATCGGCACCATCGGCGGCATCGGCATCAACACCGCGCACGAGCTCGGACACAAGCGCGAAACCAACGAGCGCTGGCTCTCCAAGGTCGCCCTCGCCCAAGTGGCCTACGGCCACTTCTACATCGAGCACAACCGCGGCCACCATGTCCGCGTGGCGACGCCGGAGGACCCGGCGAGCAGCCGGATGGGTGAGAACTTCTACCAGTTCTGGCCGCGCACGGTGCTGGGATCTCTGAAGAGCGCGTGGCACTTGGAGAAGCGCCGCTACGCCCGCAAGAAGCAGCACCCGTTCCGGATCGGCAACGACGTGCTCAACGCTTGGTTGATGACGATCGTCCTCTGGGGCGCACTCGTGGCCTGGCTCGGCGTCGAGATCCTGCCCTACCTGGTGCTCCAGGCGATCGTCGGCTTCTCGTTGCTCGAGGTGGTCAACTACATGGAGCACTACGGCATGCTGCGCCAGAAGGTCGGCCGCGAGGGCCGGGAGCGTTACGAGCGCGTGCTGCCGTCGCACAGTTGGAACTCCAACAACATCGCCACCAACGTGTTGCTCTACCACCTCCAGCGGCACAGCGACCACCACGCGAACCCGACCCGGCGCTACCAGACCCTGCGCGACTTCGAGGAGTCGCCGGTGCTGCCGACCGGGTACGCCGGCATGATCGTGCTCGCGCTGTTCCCACCGCTCTGGCGGCGGGTGATGGACCCCCGGGTGATCGACCACTTCGACGGCGACCTGACCCTGGCGAACATCTCCCCGCACAAGCGCGACAAGGTGCTCGCCAAGTACGGCGTGGCGATGCGTGAGGCGGCCGGCCGGGCCCAGGTCGCTCGGGAGGATGCCGCCGCGGCAGCGGCCGAGGCTGTCCTCGCGACGGTCGACGAGGTGCTCGCCGCCAGGTGCCCGGGTTGCGGCTACACCTACGAGGTCGCGGCCGGTGACGAGCACGAAGGCTTCGCCGCCGGTACGGCGTGGACGGACATCCCGAGTGACTGGTGCTGCCCGGACTGCGGCGTACGCGAGAAGGTCGACTTCGTCCCCGTCTCCCCGGCGGTGGCGTGATGCGGATCGTCGTCGACCGCGACCTCTGCGAGGGGATCGGCATGTGCCAGTCGATGGCTCATGACTTCTTCGACGTCGACGATGACGACGTGATGCACGTGCTCGACGAGCAGCCGGGGGAGCAGCACCGCAAGCAGTTGACGGCCGCCGTCAGCTCCTGTCCGGTGCTGGCCCTGTCGCTCGTCGACTGAGGGCGAGGATCTACGGTGGGTGTCATGGTCGCAGCTCCTGACGAACTCCGTCTGACGCTGCGCGACCGCATCATCGCGGCCGGCTCGCGGATGACGATGGCGACCGGTTGGTCGTCGGTGACGATGGCCAAGTTGGCCGACGACGTCGGGGTGAGTCGCCAGACGGTCTACAACGAGATCGGCACCAAGCAGACGCTCGCCGAAGCGATGGTGCTTGACGAATTGGCCCGTTTCCTCGAGGTGGTCAACCGCGCGTTCGATGCCCACGCCGAGTTGGTGCCGGCGATCGAGGCCGCGTGTCGTTCGGTGCTCGAGCTCGCCGAGGACAACACCCTGCTGCACGCCATCGTCTCGGCGACGCACGGTGCCGACACCGAGTTGCTCCCGCTGCTGACCACCAACGCCGAGTCGCTGTTGGCGACCGCGAAGGTGGTGCTCCGCGGGCGGATCGCCGACATCGAGACCGGGCTCGATGACGCGGAGCTCGACGTCGCGATCGACATGGTGGTGCGCGTGGTGCTCAGTCACGTCATGCAGCCGTCCGCGCCGCCGGCTGCGACAGCCGCCGACATCGCCTGGATGGCCTCCCGCGTGCTCGGCTGATCAGCCGTCCACCGCGCCCTCCGTCGCCGGTCAGGGCAGCTGCGGCAAAGCGCGCTCCACGCTGGGGTTCGTCGCATACGCTCCTCCGCAGGGAGGAGGTCCGGAGTGGGGGCACGACGTACGGCGGCAGGGCTGGCGGTGGCGCTGGCGGCGGTCGCAGCGCTGGTCGGATGCGGCAGCGAAGACAACGGCGGCACGCCGCACGAGAGCGATTCTGCCAGCCCGACGACGAGCCAGTCGCCGAGCACCAGCGCCAGTGCCAGCGACGGTTCGAGCCCCGACGACCACGCCCTCGAACCACCCGGGCCACTCACTGAGCCGTTGCGGTCGGCCGACATCCTGGTGGTCGCCTTCGGTCGCAAGTCGCTGCCCGACGAACTCGTCGCCGGAGTCGAGCAGTTGGACGGCGTCCAGGCGACCGAGCTGGTCGACCTCGGCAGCGTCTCGCTCGAGAACGAGATCGCCACTGTTGCGGGCGTCGATCCCGGCTCCTACCGCCGTTTCACCGCAGCCGGCCAGGCCGACGAGGTGTGGCAGCGGGTGGCCGGTGGCGAACTCGCGATCGGACAGGAACTGGCCGACAAGGCGCAGGACAGCGAGGCGTTCGTCAAGCTGGGCAACGACAAGGACGCGCCGAAGGTGCATGTCGGGGCCTACGTCGACCAGGTCCTCACCGTCGACATGGTGGTCAATCGCTCGTGGGGCAAGGAGATCGGGCTGGTTCCCGGCAATGCTCTGCTGATCTCCACCGGGATCACCTCCCCCCAGCAGGTGCAGAAGCAACTGCGCCGACTGACCAAGGGTGCGGCGTCGATCCAGATGCTCGACGCAGTGGCGCAGTTCGGCCTCGACCCCGACGCCACCCAGACGGCGTACCTCAGTGGTGGTTCGGTCGCCGCAGCGGTGGGTTCCTTCTCCTACAAGGTGATCGGCGGTGGTCGGATCGCGCCCGACCCGGCCTGGGTCTCGGCCAACATCCGCACCGAGGTGGTGCCGATCCTCGGCTCCGTCACCTGTCACCGCGTGGTGTTGCCGCAGTTGCGAGCGGCGCTGATCGAGGTGCAGCAGCGCGGCCTGGCTGACAAGATCCACCGCGACCAGTACGCCGGGTGCTACTACCCGCGGTTCATCGCCAACTCCAGCAAGCTCTCCCTGCACTCCTTCGGTATCGCGCTGGACCTCAACGTGGCCGGCAACGGCCGCGGAACCGTCGGCGAGATCGATCGCACCGTCGTGTCGATCTTCAAGAAGTGGGGTTTCGGCTGGGGAGGCGACTGGAAGTGGACCGACCCGATGCACTTCGAGATGAACGCATTGGTCGAGGCACGGTGACCGACCGCGTGTGACGGTCGCTACAGTCGCTCCATGCGCGCTGTGACCGTGACCCGACTGGACGGGCCCGAAGCCCTCGAAATCCTCGACCTCCCGGAGCCGGTTGCCGGCCCCGGACAGGTGCTTGTCGACGTACACCGGGTCGGCATCTCGTTCCCCGACCTGCTGTTGAGCAAGGGGCTCTACCAGATCAAGCCCGAGCTGCCGTTCAGCTTGGGCGTCGATGTCGCCGGGGTGGTGGCCGAGGACGCCGAGGGTTTCACTGCCGGCCAGCGGGTCGCCGGCGTGATGATGTACGGCGGCGCGTCGGAACGTGCCGTGGCGGCCGCTGACCAGCTCTTCGTGCTGCCCGACCGGATCACTCTCGACCAGGGTGCGGCCCTTCCGATGAACTACCTCACCGCCGAGTTCGCGCTCAACGAACGCGCCGGTCTGCAACCGGGCGAGACGGTGCTGGTGCACGGTGCCGCCGGCGGTGTCGGGACGGCGACCCTCCAGGTGGCGAAGGGTTTGGGCGCGAGCACGATTGCGGTGGTCTCCACCGACGAGAAGGCCGACTACGCCCGAGCAGCCGGGGCTGACCACGTGGTGCGCGTCGAGGGTTTCAAGGACGCGGTGAAGGAGATCACCGGCGGCGAGGGCGTAGACGTCGTGCTCGACGTCGTCGGTGGCGACATCTTCCTCGACTCACTGCGTTCGCTCGCTCCGCAAGGCCGACTGCTGGTGGTCGGCTTCGCGGCCGGTCAGGGCATCCCCGAGGTCAAGGTCAACCGGCTGTTGCTCAACAACACCGACATCCGCGGCGTCGGCTGGGGCGAGTATGCGATGCGTCGTCCCGGCTACATGCAGCAGCAGTGGCAGCGACTCCTACCTTTGATGGAGAGCGGCGTGATCACCCCGCCGGTCGGCAAGGTCTATCCGATGGAGGAGTTCGGGCAGGCTCTCGTCGACATGGACAACCGCCTCACCCTGGGCAAGTCGGTCGTCGCCATCCGCTGACCAGCGGACGGGTCACTTGTGGCCGAAGTCCTGCGTGGCCCACGGCGTACCGGCCTTGACCTTCACGCCGACGCCGAGGTGGCGGTAGCTGCAGTTGAGGATGTTCTCGCGGTGCCCGCGTGACTTCATCCACGCCGTCACCATCGACTTCGGGGTCGGGTAGCCGTAGGCGATGTTCTCGGCGATCCCGCGCCAGTTGCGGTAGCCGGCAACGGTCACCCGCTTGCCGAGGTCGGGCTCACCGGGAAGCTGGTGCGACAAGGTGCCGGCAGCGACCATCCGGTTGGTGTGCTTGCGAGCGGCCTTGCGCAGTTTGTTGTGGCGCTTGAGCGGCTTGCAGTCGTGCTTCACCCGTTGCTTGTTGGTCAGCTTCAGGATCTTCTTCTCCCACTTCTTGCGGGAGAGTTGCTGTGCGGCCGGTGCCCGCTCGGCAACCGAGCGGGTCACCGCGGCCCGGTCGTCCGACGGGCTGGCACCGTGGGCGACGGGGGCCGCTGCGGTGACGACCACGGCAAGTGCCAGCGCAGACATCGACACGAAGACGTTCCGGAAACCGGTCATGTCCCATTGTTGTGCACGGATGCGGCCTGATGCCAACCAAAGACAGACATTTCACCCAGCCGATCTGGTGGCGACAGGGACGAATACCTGTTCACTGCAATCAGGCAGCGGCTAATCTCGTCCGTGTGAGCATCCTCGACGACGCCCGCCCGGGCATGGATCCGGCAGTTCGCCCCCAGGACGACCTCTTCGGTCACGTCAACGGTCGCTGGTTGGCGACTGAACCGATCCCCGACGACCGTTCGAGTTGGGGGCCCTTCGTCTCCTTGGCCGACGTGGCCGAGGAGCAGGTTCGCGACATCATTCAGGAGTTGGGCACCGACCCGGCAACGGTGGCGGCAGGGCCGACCACCGACCACGGTCGGATCGCCGCTCTCTACGCCTCCTTCATGGACACCGCCACGATCGAACGGCGAGGCATCACCCCGATCCGTCCGCTGCTCAACGCGGTGCGAGGGTTGCGCGACATCCGCGACCTCGCAGCGTTCCTGGGTGAGTTCGAGCGGATCGGCGGCACCGGCCTGTTCGGGTCCTACATCGACACCGACGACCGGGCCTCCGACCGTTACCTCTTCCACCTGGTGCAGGGCGGTCTGGGTCTGCCCGACGAGTCCTACTACCGCGACGAGAAGTTCGCCGAGGTGCGCGAGAAGTACGTCGCCTACCTGACCCGACTCTTCGTGCTCTCGGGCCACGGCGATCCTGCCGGGGCCGCTCAGAACGTGCTCGCGATCGACACCCAGTTGGCCCAGGGCCACTGGGAGCGCGCCGAGACCCGCGACGTCCAGAAGACCTACAACCTGACCACCCGCGACGAGTTGACGGCGTTGGCGCCGAGCTTCGACTGGCAGGTCTACATCCGCAACTTGGGCGGAGACGAGCACACGCTCACCGAGTCCTGCGTCCGGCAGCCGTCGTACTTCGCGCACCTGTCGAAGGTGCTCGAGTCGGTGCCGATGGACGACTGGCGTGACTGGCTGCAGAGTCGAGTCCTGCGCACCGCGGCGCCGTACCTCAACGATGAGCTGGTGCAGGCCAACTTCGACTTCTACGGCCGCACCCTCAACGGCACGCCGGAACTGCGGGCGCGCTGGAAGCGTGCGGTGGCCTTCGTCGAAGGTGCTGTCGGCGAAGCGGTCGGCGCGGAGTACGTCGCACGGCACTTCCCGCCGGAGTCCAAGAGGTTGATGGACGAACTGGTCGCCAACCTGCTCGCCGCGTATCGGCAGTCGATCGCAGCGCTCGACTGGATGACCGAGGAGACCAAGCAGCGGGCCTACGACAAGTTGGCCACCTTCCGGCCGAAGATCGGCTATCCCGAGAAGTTCCGCGACTACTCCGCGTTGCGGGTGGCCAGTGACGACCTGGTCGGCAACGTCGCAGCGGCCTCGGCGTTCGAGACGGATCGACAGCTGGCCAAGATCGGGTCGCCGGTCGACCGTGACGAGTGGTTCATGCTGCCGCAGACCGTCAACGCCTACTACAACCCGGGCACCAACGAGATCTGCTTCCCTGCCGGGATCCTGCAACGACCGTTCTTCTCACCCGACGCCGACGGGTGCGAGAACTACGGCGGCATCGGCGCGGTGATCGGCCACGAGATCGGGCACGGGTTCGACGACCAGGGCGCGCAGTACGACGGCGACGGCAACCTCAACGACTGGTGGACGCCGGCCGACAAGACCGCCTTCGAGGCCAAGTCGAAGGCGTTGATCGAGCAGTACGACGGCTTCTCACCTCGCAACCTGCCCGGTGAGTTCGTCAACGGGTCGCTGACCGTGGGCGAGAACATCGGTGACCTGGGCGGCCTGACCATCGGCCACACGGCGTACCGGATCTTCCTGGGTCGCGAACCCTCCGCCGACGAGTCGCAGCGGCTGTTCATGAACTGGGCCTACTGCTGGCGCACCAAGCGCCGCACGGAGCAGGAGCAGCAGTACCTCACCATCGACCCACACTCGCCCCCGGAGTTCCGCGCCAACATCGTGCGCAACCTCGACGAGTTCCACGCTGCTTTCGAGACCGCTCCCGGCGACGGCCTCTGGCTCGATCCGCAGGAGCGCGTCCGGATCTGGTGACGCCGGCTGGACGTCCTGCGGAGTGGTCGCTCGCGCAGCCGTGACGCAGGACGTGGTGGCTCGGGTGTCGGGATGTCCTGCGAAGAGGTCGCTGGGATGATAGGGGCATGACGTTTGAACAGCCTGTCGTGGACGCCGTGATTGCTCACATGAACGGCGACCACACCGACGACAACCTGATGATTGCCCGAGCCTTCGGCGTGCCTGAGGCGACCAGCGCGACGATGACCGGCCTGGACGGCGAGGGCGGCGTCTGGTCGGTGCAGACGCCGAACGGCGCGCAGGAGCTGCGGGTGCCGTGGCCCGGCGGACCGATCACCGAGCGTCCGGAGATCCGCCGCGAGGTCGTGGTGCTCTACGACGAGGCATGTGAACGCTTGGGCGTGGAGCGCCGACCGCACTGACGTCGTACCGACTGCAACGGCCGACGCCCCGCCCCGGTGACCGGGGCAGGGCGTCGCTGTTTCGTCGGACGGGCCGTCAGCTCTTGTTGCCCTTCTTGGCCTTCGGGAACTTCAGCGTGGCGTAGAAGTCGCCATTGACGACGGCGCCGGGAGACCAACTCTGGTTCTTGAGGACCTGGCCCTTCTTCGCGTGCGGGGCGCCGAGCGTCACGTCGAGGGAGTCCTGACGCGGGGCCTGCAGCGCGGCCAACAGCTCGTCGAGGTCGGCCGGGCCGTCGCCCTCGAAGCCTTCGAGCAGGAGCTCGCTGAAGTACTCGTCCTCGAAGTCCCAGAACGAGGACCCGTTGCCGGTGATGTTCAGGAAGCCGCGACCGGCTGCCTTCTTCGGGGTGGCGAAGGTGAACGTGCGGGTCACCGGGGTCACCGTCGACTTGCGGTCGGTCTTGACCAGCTGCAGCCGGACCTTGACCTTCTTGCCCGCCTTGACCTTGATCTTGCCGCCGTACGGCGTGGTCGTCCAGCCGGAGCCGACATTGGTCTCGACCCGGCCCAAGGAGTACGACGCGTAGTTGCGCGAGATCTCCTGCGTGACACTCACGTCGGTGATGGTGACCTCTTCGAAGCCGTTGTCGAGGATGGCGTCGACGTCACCGGCGACGTCGTTGGGCACCTCTTCGGCGATCGACCATGCGCTGGCATAGGTCTGGCTGCGCTGATAGGTCTGCGAGGTGCCGTCGGCGCGGGTGAAGGTGATCGCCCAGCTGACGTCGGCCGAACCCGGCCCGTTTTCGTCGACGGTCAGTGCGGCGTCGTTGGCCAGTTGGGTGCCGACCACGAAGGAGAGTGCGTCGAGGTTGGAGACGGCCGACTCCGTCGTACGTGGCTCGGGTCCGGTCGAGGTCACCGTCACCGACACCGTGTCGGGCAGAGCGCCGATGCGGCCGGTGATGCCGCCCATCCGGTCGCTGACCAGGGCGCCCACGGGCCCAGCGAGGTTGGCCATCTTGTAGGAGCCGGCTCCGTCGGCCATGATCACCGCGGTCGACGCACCGTGGATGGTCGAGGTGCTCGGCGCCCAGGAGTCGGGGTGGCCGTAGCCGATCACGACGTCGTCGCAGACTGCGGTGGCGGTCCCGACCGAATAGAGCGCGGTCGCGCCGTAGCTGGCCGAGACGGCGATGTTGCCGCCGGCGACCACCGGGATCTGGCGGTCCTGCGTGGTGCTGCCGCCGGCCAGCAGCGGGGTGGCGGCCAAGCCGGACTTGTGGGCGAGTGCCTTGAGCAGCTTGGGCGAAACGCCCCGTGCGCCGGAGAGGACCACCGGACCGCTGAGGCGCTTCAGCTCACCCTTGGTCGCCTCGGCGGACACGCCGGCGCGCTGCAGGGAGCGCTGCTGGGCGCGGTCGAGCGTGATCGTGGCGGGCGGCTCGTCGGTCTCGTCGAGCAGGCCGTAGAGAGCTGCGGCCGGGGTGATGCCGGCGTACGTCGACCCGTTGTAGCCGGTGAAGCCGTAGGAGACCGATCCGACCAGACTGCCGTCGGCGGCGTAGACCGGCGAGCCGGAGATGCCTGCCCAGATGCCGGCATCCACGCTGCCGTCGTCGTTGGTGATGCGGGAACCGGAGAGTTCGAAGATGAAGATGTCGCCGAAGGGGTCCTCGATGGTGGAGAGGTAGACGCCCTGGAACTGTTCGGGCTCGGTGGGCGAGGAGTGGACGGTGCCGGCGCGGCGGTAGGTGCCGGCGGTGGTCAGACCGGTCACCTCGAGGCCCTCCGGCAGCACGTTGCCCGGCGCGGGGACGTAGGCCGCGGGGCAGGTGACCGAACTGCCCGGGGTGGGCGCACCGGTGGCGGGAATGTTGCTGGCAACCAGGCCGGCGCCGACCAAGGCTGCGGCAGTGCCGGCCCCGATCAGTCCTCGGGCGGGGCGACGTGTCTTCATCTGCTCTCGATTCCCTCCGCCACCTCCCGATCGGCGGTGGTCCGAGCGTCATCATAGGTGTGTGATGCAGGTAGACGGTGATGCCGGGGCTGTCAGCGAGATCCTTTAATTTTTGAGGGTTTCGGCCTTGTCGGAACGGCCCATGACTGGCACCCGGTGCAGGCGCGAGGCGATGTCGATGGCCACTGGTAGACATGGCGCCATGACGTCGGGAGCATCGCAAGCAGTCGACCGGGCTGGCATACGTGCAGCGGCCGAGACCCACCTGCGGGCGCTGGTCGGGCGCGACGAGGCAGCGCTGCGTGATGACCAGTGGACGGCGATCGAGGCGCTCGCGATCGACCGCCGCCGGGCCTTGGTCGTGCAACGCACCGGGTGGGGCAAGTCGGCGGTCTACTTCGTGGCGACATCGCTGCTGCGTGCCCGCGGCGCTGGGCCGACGGTGATCATCTCCCCGCTGCTCGCCTTGATGCGCAACCAGATCGCGGCCGCCGAGCGTGCCGGCATCCGCGCGGTCACCATCAACTCCACCAACCTCACCGATTGGCAGGCGATCCACGCCGACATCGAAGCTGGAGTGGTCGACGTCCTCCTGGTCAGTCCGGAGCGGCTCAACAACCCGGGGTTCCGCGACCAAGTGTTGCCCCAACTCGCCGCGACCGCCGGATTGCTGGTGGTCGACGAGGCGCACTGCATCTCTGACTGGGGCCACGACTTCCGACCCGACTACCGGCGCATCCGCACGTTGCTGGGCGAGTTGCGCGACGGCATCCCGGTGCTGGCCACCACCGCCACGGCCAATCAACGGGTGACCACCGACGTGGCCGAGCAGTTGGCGGTCGCCGACGGTGACCGTGAGGTGTTGGTGTTGCGCGGCACCCTCGACCGCGAGTCGCTGCATCTCGGGGTGCTGCGGCTGCGCACTGCCGAGCAGCGACTGGGCTGGTTGGCCGAGCGCCTCGGTGAACTGCCGGGCTCGGGCATCATCTACTGCCTCACGGTCGCGGCCACCCAGGAGGTGGCTGATCACCTGCGTGCGGCGGGCCATGACGTGGCGGCGTACTCCGGGCAGACCGACACCGACGAACGACACCGGTTGGAGGAGGCGCTGGCTGCCGGCAAGGTCAAGGCGTTGGTCGCGACCTCGGCGCTGGGCATGGGGTTCGACGCCACGTTGGGGTTCGTGATCAACCTCGGCGCACCGGCCAGCCCGGTGGCCTACTACCAGCAGGTCGGTCGTGCGGGTCGAGGCACCGACCACGCCACGGTGGTGCTGCTGCCGCAGCTGGAGGACCGTGACATCTGGGCCTACTTCGCGTCCCTCGCCTTCCCACCCGAGCGTCTGGTGCGCCAGACCTTGGAGGAGTTGGCGGTCAGCGACCGACCGTTGAGCACGCCCGCCCTCGAGACCCGCGTCGAACTCAACCGCAACCGCCTCGAGACGATGTTGAAGGTGCTCGACGTCGACGGTGCCGTACGACGGGTCTCCGGCGGCTGGGTGTCGACCGGTGCGGAATGGGAGCACGACAGTGAGCGCTATGCCCGCGTCGATGCGGCCCGGGCCCGGGAACAGCAGGCGATGCTCGACTACCTCACCACTGACGAGTGCCGCATGGTCTTCCTGCGCCGCCAGCTCGATGACGCAGACGCCGCGCCCTGTGGTCGGTGCGACAATTGCGGCGGCCTGTCTCTCGCCTCCGAGGTCTCCGTGGACGCGGAGACCTCGGCCCGTGATGCGTTGAGCCGGGTGGGTGTGCCGATTGCGCCGCGCAAGATGTGGCCGACCGGGCTCGACCGACTCGGCCTCGACCTGAAGGGGCGACTCGACCATCCGGCAGAGGAGGGCCGCGCGGTGGCCCGGCTCACCGACCTCGGCCACGGCCAAGCGCTTCGTGATCTCTTCCGTGCGGTGCCTGATTCGCCGAGCGGCGTGCAGGACGGCGAGGTTCCGGCCGGTCTGGCCCGCGCAGTCGTCGACCTGCTGGGCGACTGGGCGCCGCAGATCGATGCAATCGCCTACGCAGACTCGGCCCGTCGACCGGTGCTCACCCGGTCGTTGGCGGATGGCGTCTCCCGCTTCCTCGGCATTCCGATCGTCGCACGCTGGTCGATCGCCGACCCCCAGGTTGCTCCCGATCAGGGCGCGATGAACTCCGCGCAGCGGGTCGCAGCGGTCTCACGGCGCTGTCGTCTCGACGTCGATCCGTCCTTGGTTCCCGGCGACGGGAGTGAGCCCCTTGCGGGCCGACGGGTGCTGCTGCTCGACGACCAGACCGTCACCGGCTGGACCCTCACCCTCGCCGCCCGCGCCCTCGGCCTCGCCGGCGCCACCGCTGTCCTCCCCCTCGCCCTCGCCGTGCAGGCTTGAGCTGACTCTCGGTCCGTGAGTGGTGAAGGCAGCTGCGCCCCAGGCTCGAAGAGCGGCGTCTCTGCGCCGCGGGCGGCCGGACTACTCCTCGGCGGCGCCGGCGTTGGTGGCCGGACCCTGGTGCATGCCGCCGCCCTCAGAGGTCCAGTCCGACGAGGTGCCCTCGTCGGGATTGTCGTTGTCGGTGGGGTCGTCGAGCTTCGGGTCACTCACCACGTCGCCGGGCACGCCCGAGGGCGAAGTGTCTGCGGTGATGTCGGTGTGGGCGTCTGGTTGTTCCGTCATGGGGTCTCCTTGTCGGGCAGATCGAGGGGAGGGGTCAGAAGATCGGCTTGCCGCCGGTGACCCCGAGCATGGTGCCGGAGACATAGGAGGCGGCCGCCTCGTCGGCGAGGAACACGAACGCGGGTGCGACCTCGGCGGGTTGGCCGGCCCGACCGAGAGGGGTGTCGCCCCCGAACCGTTCGATCTTCTCCGGCAACTGGGTTGCGGGTTGCAGGGGCGTCCAGATCGGTCCAGGCGCGACCGCGTTGACCCGGATCCCGTCCGGGCCGAGTTCGGCAGCCAGATTGACCGTGGCATTGGCGATCGCGGCCTTGGTGGAGGCGTAGTCGAGCAATGAGGTCGACGGTTCGTAGGCCTGGATCGAGGCATTGTTGATGATGCAGCCGCGTCGCTCACGCAGATGCGGAACAGCGGCGCGGGTCAGCCAGAACAGCGCATAGAGGTTGGTCTTGAAGGTCCGGTCGAGTCGTTCGTCATCGATCTCTTCGATTCCGGCATCGCGGGCATACTGATGGCCCGCGTTGTTGACCAGGATGTCGAGTCCGCCGAGTTCGGCGACCGTGCGGCGTACTGCCTCGTCGCAGTCGCTGCGTTCGCGCAGGTCCAGCGGCAACTGGACGACCCGTCGACCCGCCTCCTCGACCAGCGCTGCCGCGGCGGCGCCGTCATCGGCCTCCTCGGGCAGGTGTCCGATTGCGACGTCCGCTCCTTCACGCGCATACGCAAGCGCCACGGCCCGGCCGATGCCGGAGTCGCCGCCAGTGATCAGGGCGACCTTGCCCCGGAGCCGGTCGTGGCCGACGTACGACGCCTCACCGTGGTCTGGGCGTGGGTCCATCGGTTCGGTGGCGCCGGGAAGGTCCTGCTGCTGTGCGGGGAACTGCTTCTCCATGGTGAAGCGGTACCCACGCGCGGAGGCTTCATCGGGCCCTTCGAGGCCTCGCGCCTCGGCACCTCAGGGTCAGTCCTCGAGGTTCGCGCCTCAGGAACCGGGGTCAGTGCATGACGACAGGTGTGTCTGCCGAGTCCTCGGCCTTGGTGCGGGGGAGCAGGAACGCCGGGACCAGCACGCAGGCGGTGAGGATGGTGGCAACCAGGAAGCCGCCGGCGAAGGCGTCGGCCAGGTCGATCGGGAGCGCGCGCATCGCATTCGGGATCTGCTCCGGCACCAGGTCGAACTTGTCGAGTGCGGCCGCGATCTTGTCCTCGTCGTCACCTGCGGTGAGCAGGGACGTCGAGGCGTTGGACTTGATCGCGTTGGTGAACAACACCGAGAACAGTGCCGTGCCGGCAGAGGCGGCGACCTGCTGGATGATGTTCATCAACGTCGAGCCGCGAGCGATGTCGTGTGGCTTCAGGGTGCGCAGGGCCGCACTCATGATCGGCATCATCGTGCCGCCCATGCCCAGACCCATGATGAACAGCGCGGCGAGCAGGAACGGATAGCCGGTGTCGGCGTCGAGGGTGGCAAACATGCCCATCCCGACGGTCGCGGTGGCGATGCCGGTGATCACGACCTTGCCGGGGCCGATCTTGTCGGCGAGAGCGCCGGCGATCGGCATCGTGATCATCGCGCCGATGCCCTGGGGGGCGAGCAGGATGCCGGCCTTGAGCGGCGTTTCGCCGTGGGCGTACTGGAAGTACTGCGGGAACAGCAGGCTCGCCCCGAAGAAGGCGAGGGCGAAGAGTGCCATCGCGATCACGGCCACGGTCATGTTGCGGTTGGCAAACAGACGCAGCTCGATCAGCGGGTGGACGTTCTTGCGGTTCAGCGCCCACGGGACGAAGGCGATGATCAACAGCAGTCCGATCACGGCCGGCACGAGCACCTTCGCATCCCACAAGGTGCCGGTCTCGGGGACGGTCGAGACGCCGTACAGCAGGGCAGCCAGACCCGGCGAGAGCAGCAACATGCCGATCCAGTCGAACGTCTCCGACGGCTCGACCTCGTCGGCGGGAAGCACCTTCCACGCATAGATCAGGCCGATGATGCCAATCGGCAGGTTGATCAGGAAGATCCAGTGCCACGACAACGCATCGATCATCCAACCGCCCACGATCGGGCCGCAGATCGGACCGAGCAGCATCGGGATGCCGAGCACCGCCATCACCCGGCCGACGCGGTCTGCTCCGGCGGCCCGGGTCAGGATCGTCATGCCGAGCGGCATCAGCATGCCGCCGCCGAGACCCTGCAGGACGCGGAAGGCGATCAGCATCTCCAAGGAGTTGGCCATCGCGCACAGCGCAGAGCCGATCGTGAACAGCACGATCGCCAGCAGGTAGAGCCGCTTCGTGCCGAACCGGTCGGCCGCCCATCCGGTCACCGGGATCACCGAGGCGAGGGCCAGCGTGTAGCCGGTCATCGTCCAGGCGACCTGCGCGGTGGTGGCCTCGAAGGTCGTCTCAAAGGTGCGCAGGGCAACCGAGACCACCGTGATGTCAAGGATGGACATGATCGAACCGAGCACGACCACACCGGCAACCACGAGGACGGCGCGGTCCAACTTGTCGTCAGCCGACCCGTTGGCTGCTGGTTCTTCGATACGTGTAGACACCACTGGATGGTACGGAACGGTTCCGTCGGGTGCACCTTCGCGGATGCCGTGCGAACGGTGTTTTGGGTCACACCCGGGAGGGATAGAGTCCGGCCATGACCCAGCCACCGACGCAGTTCCCACCGGTCCCGTCCGCACCCCGCACAGAAGGCGTGATCGTTGCCCTCGGTACGGCGTTGCTCGCCACCGCCGTCACGACGGCAGCGCTGTGGTCGCGCTGGGATGACGGCGATCTCGACGTGCTCGTGTTCCTGCTCGGCGTGGTGGCCACTCTCGGCCTGCTGGGCACTGCGGGCGCGGCATGGCGCTTGGTCGCCGACCCCGAGCAGCGCAGCAACCTGATCGCCTGGCCGGGCGCCGCTGGTGTGGTGGGTGTCGGCGCGATGATCGCGGTCGGCATCGATGACATGAACGGCCTCGGCTACCTCGTCGGCGCTGTGATCGTCGGCGGCAGCGTGGTCGGGCACCTCGTCGTACCCCGCCCGCCGTTCGTGCTCAGCGGCATCCTCGGTCTGGCCGTGCTCTATCTGCAGTTGGTCAGCGACCTGTTCGAGGCCGGGATCGACCTCGACCAGGTGGATGACAACGTCGGGATGATCATGGCAATCGCGCTGGTGATCTTCACCGTGGTGATCACCATGTTGGCCCGCCGCTTCCTGCCTTCGGCGGACTTTGCCGGTCTGGTGGTCGGCACCGGTGCGGTCGTGCTCAGCGTGGTGATGTCGGTCGGGCTGGGCGTCTATGCGGCCATCTCGACCGCGTTCGCGGGGATGGGCGAATGGGACGAGGAGACCGGCGAATACGTCGAATCGGCAACCGCGGACAACGTCTATGAGAACGACCTGTGGGTGCTGCTGATCTGCGGCGCGCTGCTGGTCGCCTTCTGGCTCTGGCTGGCCTGGTCGGGCGGTCCCGACGGTTATCGGGTGATTGCTCTGGCCCAAGCCGCCCTGCTGGTGCCGGTGGTCACCGTTGCGCTCGGTGCCGATCAGCCGGCGATCTGGGTGGGGGTGTCCCTGGTCGGTGGTCTGGCAGTCGGCGGTCTGGCACTGTCACGGGCGCTCGGCCTGGGCGGACCGATGGCCCCGCCGCCCGCCGCTCCTCACGACACGCCGTGACCATTCGCTTCGATGTGCGGCTGGGGCTGCCGATCGGCGTCGGAACAGCCCCCGGTGCACATCGAAGCGGGCGCCGGCGCACAGCACCGGCGGGTCGGTGTCAGTTGGCCAGCGCGTTGACCGCTGAGCGGAGCCGCTCATCGGACGGCTCGACCCGCGGAGAGAAGCGCGCGAGCGGCGTCCCGTCGGCAGCGATGAGGAACTTCTCGAAGTTCCACGTGATGTCGCCAGCGTCGCCGTCCTCGTTGGGTGTCTCGGCCAGAGCTGCATAGATCGGGTGCCGGTCGTCGCCGTTGACGTCGATCTTCTCGCTCAACGGGAAGGTGACGCCGTACGTCGCGGAGCAGAACTCAGCGATCTCCTCCGGCGTGCCCGGCTCCTGACCCATGAATTGATTGCACGGGAACCCGACCACCGTGAAGCCGCGGTCGGCGTACTCCTCGTGCAGTGCCTCGAGCCCGGCGTACTGCGGCGTGAGGCCACACTTGGAGGCAACATTGACCAACAGCGCGGGCTTTCCGTCGGTGAGGTCGGCCAGGGTGCCGGCGGTGCCGTCGAGGCGGGCGATCGAGTTCTGGAGGATGCTCATGGTCGGAGACTATCCACCGGAAGGAACCAACCATCCGCACCACTCGTTGACCGTCGAGTCACCCACCGTCTGAGAGGCACCGCTTGAGCTTCGTCCCCGTCGTCGGACCGGCCACCTTCCACCCCGCCCAACCACCCCGCGACAGCGAGGTCGAGTTCACCGGCATCGGTCGCTCGGTGCGATTGGCGATGCGCGCGGCGCTGCCGGTGCTGAGCAGGGCGCGCAAGAGCGACGACACGCATCCGAGCGTGCAGTTGATCGCCGGGGCCGCGCTGCTGGGCATGCAGGTGGTCGCGGCCGGTGGGCTGGAGCCGGGCGACGACGGCTGGTGGTTGCCGGTGCTGACCACGCGTGACGAGGAGCGGCTGCGCGGACTCGTCGAGGCGCTCGCCGATGAGCCCTCCCACGACGACGCCGAAGACCTGGTCCGGGCGGTGGTCGCTGGCGTGGTCGACGCGATGCCCAACGGCCGACCGATGACCCGCCGCCCGCCACGCAGAGCTGCCGCACGTCGTACGACGCCGGACGAGCGCCCCTCCGACTTCGCCGACCGCCTCCAGGCCAGGTTGGAACGCAAGGCTGGGCAGGCCGCTCTGCCGCACCTGGTCCGGATCGCCCTGCGGGTGGAGGCGCCCGAGGAGGAGCTGACCTCCGGGATGGTCACCCTGGTGCTGCAGGCGCACGACGTCACGGACCCGTTGCACGTCACCGACGCCGCCGTGCTGTTCACCGAGGACGGTGAGGTGCACGGTTTCGGCGACCGGGCCAGGGTGCACACCACGATCGCGCTGCGCGAGGCCGCGGAGGCATGGCCCGTGCTCGAGCGGCTGGGCGAGCTGCGGGTGCCGGACCGGATCACCCTCGACTCCGACGAGATCCTCGACTTCCTCGACCACGGCGTGGAGGCATTGCAGGAGCGGGGCGTCGACGTGCACTGGCCACGGTCGCTCAACCGCGACGTCACGGCCCGGGCAGTGTTGCGGCCGGCGCGGGAGGAGTTGTTGGTCGACGGCCTCTTCGGGCCGGAGTCATTGTTCTCCTTCAACTGGCAGTTCGCGCTGCACGGCGACCCGCTGACCGACGCCGAGATGGACTCCCTCGCTGCGAGCGCCAAGCCGCTGGTCAAGCTGCGAGACCAGTGGATCGTGGTCGACTCGGCGACGTTGAAGCGGGCGCGCAAGCGGATGATCCGGAAGGTCGCGCCCGCCCAGGCACTGGCTGCGACGCTGACCGGCGTGGTGACGGTCGACGAGGTCGACACCGAGGTCGTCGTCGGCGCCACGCTCACCACGGTGCGCGAGCAGTTGCGCGGTGCCGTGACGGCCGAGCCGGTGCCGGTGCCAGCAGGACTGACGGCGACGCTGCGCGACTATCAGCGCGCGGGGGTGACCTGGCTGGCGGAGTTGACTGGCCTCGGGCTTGGCGCGGTGCTCGCCGACGACATGGGGCTGGGCAAGACGATCACCCTGATCGCGCTGCACCTGCACCGCCACGAACACGGCGCGACCGGACCGACCCTCGTGGTCTGCCCGGCCAGCCTGCTGGGCAACTGGGAGGCGGAGATCCGCCGCTTCGCGCCCGGGGTCGACGTACGCCGTTTCCACGGGGGCGGGCGGTCGCTCGATGGTGTCGGGGACGGGTTCGTGCTGACCACCTACGGCACGATGCGCAACGACTGGGAGGCCCTGGCTGCTGCCGGCTGGGATCTGGTCGTCGCCGACGAGGCGCAGCACGTCAAGAACGCCCAGTCGTCGACGGCGCGGGCGCTGCGCCGGGTGCCGAGTCGGGCGCGGGTGGCGCTGACCGGAACTCCGGTGGAGAACAATCTCACGGAGTTGTGGGCGATCCTCGACTGGACGACGCCCGGCCTGCTGGGCAGTCGTCAGGCGTTCCGCAAGGCGTGGGCAGCGCCGATCGAGGCCGGCGTGGATCCTGCGATCAACCGCCGGTTCGCCGACCTGGTGGAACCGTTCCTGTTGCGGCGACGCAAGTCCGATCCCGGCATCGCGCCCGAGCTGCCGCCGAAGACCGAGACCGACCACCTGCTCGGGCTCGGTCGCGAGCAGGTGGTGCTCTACGAAACCCTCGTGCGCTCGTCGATGGAGAAGATCGCCGAGGCCGACGAGGAGGTGCGACGTGGTCTCGTCCTGGCACTGCTGACCGGGTTGAAGCAGATCTGCAACCACCCGGCGCACTACCTCAAGCAGGCCGCCCCGAAGATGGCCGGCCGGTCGGAGAAGGTCGAGTTGCTCGACGAGCTGGTCGAGACGGTGCTGAGCGAGGACGGTGCAGTCCTGGTGTTCACGCAGTACGTCGCGATGGCGCGCCTGCTCGAACGCCACCTGACGGCACGCGGGGTGCCGGTGCAGTTGTTGCACGGTGGCACGCCGGTGCCCGAACGCGAGCGGATGGTGGAGCGTTTCCAGGCCGGTGAGGTGCCGGTGTTCCTGCTGTCGTTGAAGGCTGGCGGCACCGGACTCAACCTGACCCGGGCCGACCACGTCGTGCACTTCGACCGTTGGTGGAACCCCGCGGTGGAGGACCAGGCCACCGACCGGGCCTACCGGATCGGGCAGACCAAGCCGGTGCAGGTGCACCGACTGGTCACCCAGGGCACCGTCGAGTCGCGGATTGCCGAACTCTTGGCCCGCAAGCGTTCTCTGGCCGACTCGGTGCTGGGTCGCGGTGAGGCCGCCCTGACCGAACTGAGCGACGCCGAGCTGATGGACCTCGTGCAGTTGCGCCGTGAGGACGCGCGCCGACTCGGGGAGGACCGCTGATGAGCGCGGTGACCCATCCTCGGATCGCGCCACGTCGCGGCCGCCAGGCGCGGTCGTGGTGGGGCAAGGCCTGGCTGCGGGCGGTGGAGGAGGCGGCGTACGGCGAGGCCGATCTGCGGCGGGGCCGTCGGCTGGCGCGCGCGGGTGCGGTCGGCGGGATCACCGTGGCTGCCGGTTCGGTGCTGGCGGCAGTTGTCGAAGCCGAGGAGGCATGGACGACCACCGTCACGGTGCCGGTGCTCGACGACGCAGGGTCGACCGCCTTGGTGGAGGTGGTGGCCGCGGAGGCGGGGCGGATCGCCGCACTCGTGGCCGGCGAGTTGCCGCACACGCTGGTCGAACACGCCGAAGAGGCCGGTGTCGAACTGCTGCCCTACGGCGGTGAGCTCGACGCCGGTTGCAACTGCGACCACTGGGTCGCCCCGTGTCCCCATGCGCTGGCGCTGCTCACCCAGTGCGCGTGGCTGATCGACGCCGATCCCATGGTGCTGTTGGCGATCCGAGGTCTGGCGCGCGAGGAGCTGCTGGCTCGGCTGCATGCGGCGACGACAGCGTCGCCGGCGGCCGGGGACCCCGAGGCCGAAGCAGATCTGGACACCGCAGAGGACGCCGTACGCCGGGCCCGGGAGGAGCTCGCAGACTCTGGCTTCGCGGACCCGCGCTGAATCGCTGAGTGTGACGCCGCACACAGGATAGGGTCCCGGCATCGCGACCCGACGGGGACGCCGGGACTTGGGTGGGCCGATGGACGACTCCGCACTGATCACGGTCGGGCTGCCGATCGCCCTTGCCATCATCATGTTTGGCCTCGGGCTCTCGCTGACCGTGGCCGACTTCGCCCGGGTGGCCCGATCGCCGCGAGCAGTCGTGGTGGCGCTCGTGATCCAGGTGCTGCTGCTGCCGGTGGTGGCCTTCGGTCTGGTGAAGGCGTTCGACCTCGACCCGCTGCTGGCGGTCGGCGTGATGCTGCTGGCGGCCTCCCCCGGAGGGACCACCGCCAACCTGTTCAGCCATCTGTTCCGAGGCGACGTCGCCCTCAACGTCAGCCTGACCGCGATCAACTCGGTGTTGGCGGCCTTCACGATTCCGCTGGTGACCAACTTCGCGATCGACCACTTTGCCGCCGACGGCCAACTGGGGCTGCAGTTCGGCAAGGTCGTGCAGGTGGCCGCGATCGTGCTGGTGCCGGTGCTGATCGGCATGTCGGTGCGGAGCCGGTGGCTCGATTTCGCGGTCGCCGCCGACCGGCCGGTGCGGGTCTTCTCGATCGTGGTGCTGGTGGTGGTGGCGGTCGGTGCACTGCTCGGAGAGCGCGACAACATCGGCGACTACCTGCGCGACGTGGGTGTGGTGACCGGGCTCTTCTGCCTGATCAGTCTGGGAGTGGGGTACGCCGGAGCGCGGCTGTTGCGCCTCGACGAAGCGCAGGCGGTGGCGTGCTCGATGGAGATCGGCATCCACAACACCACGATCGCGCTCACCATCGCACTGAGCGTGCTCGACAGCACCGAGGTCGCCGTGCCGGCCGCAGTCTATTCGGTCCTGATGTATGTGCTGGCGACGCTCTTCGGCGTCGCGATCACCCGTGGGCGCAGGCAGACGGCCCCGGCTGTGTGACACATCGGGCCGCGACGAGGCGGTGCTCGTCGGGGCGGCGCGCGCGGGTCAGGCCAGCCCGAGTGACCGGATCGACATCTCCTCGAGGATCTTGCGCATCTGGTCGCTGGGCACCCGACTGCTGTGCGGGGTCGAGTTGAGCAGGCCGAAGTTGGCGTGCACGACCGCGCGGGCGTGGTCGAGAGCGAGGTCACGATGGTGGCCGCGCAGCTGCTCGGCCCACAGGTCGACGTACTCCCGCTGCAGCGTGCGGACCGTCTCGCGCGCTGCTTCTGGGAGTGACGGCCAGTCGCGGTCCTGGACCACGATCAGGGCGCGGCGGTTGACCGCGAAGTCGATGTGCCACGCGATCAGTGCGCGCAGCGCATCGTCGGGCTCAGGGTTGGCGGCGACGCGGTGTTGCCCCTCGGAGAGCAGTTCCTCGCTGATCCCGACCAGCATCGCGGCGAGCACCGCGTCCTTGGCGGGGAAATGCTTGTAGAGCGCGGGGCCGCTGATCCCGCAGGCAGCGCCGATCTCGCTGACGGAGACACCGTGGAACCCGCGTGCGGCAAACAGTTCGGCCGCGGTGGCGAGGATCTGTTCGCGGCGAGACACGAGGGGCAGCCTAGGGCATGGCGTCGGAGTCGAGTTGCGCTGCTGTGCAGCGTCACCGGGCGTCGGGCCACGCCGGTCGGGCGGCTGATCCGGTGCTTCGGGGCGCGGGCTTGCCTGAAGCCGCATGGTTAGCGATCATTAACCCATGAGTGCAATGAGTGAGCTCGCCGACGACCTGCGCGCCCGGCTGGAACGAGCCGGTCAGGGAGGCTCGGAGAGTGCACGCCGCAAGCACGCCGAGCGGGGCAAGCTGCTGGTCCGGGACCGGGTCGCCCGATTGCTCGACCCCGGCAGTCCGTTCCTCGAGCTCAGTGCGCTGGCCGCGACGGGGATGTACGGCGCGAGCGACGCCTCCGGCGCTGACGACCCGGTTCCGGCCGCAGGAATCGTGACCGGTGTCGGTCTGGTCAGTGGGCGTCTCGCGGTGCTGATCGCCAACGACGCCACGGTGAAGGGCGGCACCTACTACCCGATCACGGTCAAGAAGCACCTGCGAGCGCAGGAGATTGCCCGCGCCAACCGGCTGCCGGTGATCTCGCTCGTCGACTCCGGCGGTGCGTTCCTGCCGATGCAGGACGACGTCTTCCCCGACCGTGAACACTTCGGGCGGATCTTCTTCAACCAGGCCAACATGAGTGCTGAGCAGATCCCACAGATCGCGGCGGTGATGGGCTCCTGCACTGCCGGCGGTGCCTACGTGCCGGCGATGTCAGACGAGACCGTCATCGTCAAGGACCAGGGCACGATCTTCCTGGGCGGACCGCCGTTGGTGAAGGCGGCCACCGGCGAGGTGGTCACCGCCGAGGAGCTCGGCGGCGGCGACGTCCACGCCCGCACCTCCGGCGTCGTGGACCATCTGGCTCTCGACGACGCCCACGCCCTGCGGATCCTGCGCGGGATCATGGAGACGGTCCCCGCCCGCAGGGACCGCCCCGAGTGCGAGTACGAGGAGCCAGTCGACGATCCGCAGGGGTTGTACGACGTCGTGCCGGCCGACAGTCGCACGCCGTACGACGTGCGTGAGGTGATTCGGCGGATCGTCGACGGCAGCCGGTTCACCGAGTTCAAGCAGTTGTACGCCGAGACGCTGGTCTGCGGATTCGCCCACGTCTGGGGCCATCAGGTCGGGATCGTCGCCAACAACGGGATCCTCTTCGGTGAATCGGCGCGCAAGGGCGCGCACTTCATCGAGCTGTGCAACCAGCGCGGCGTCCCGCTGGTCTTCCTGCAGAACATCTCCGGCTTCATGGTCGGTCGCGAATACGAGAACAACGGCATTGCCCGCGACGGCGCCAAGCTGGTCACTGCGGTCGCGTGCAGCGTGGTGCCGAAGTTCACCGTGGTGATCGGCGGCAGCTTCGGCGCCGGCAACTACGGCATGTGCGGCCGCGCCTACGACCCCCGCTTCCTGTGGATGTGGCCGAACGCCCGGATCTCGGTGATGGGTGGTGAGCAGGCGGCGTCGGTGCTGGCCACGGTCAGACGCGACGGACTCGAGGGGCGTGGCGAGCAGTGGAGCGCCGAGGACGAGGAGGCCTTCAAGGACCCGATCCGGGCGCAGTACGACGAGCAGGGTTCCGCCTACTACAGCACCGCCCGGATCTGGGACGACGGCGTCATCGACCCGGTCGACACCCGTCGGGTGCTCGGGATGGGTCTCGAGATCGCTGCGCAGGCGCCGGTCCCGGCTCCCCACTACGGCGTCTTCAGGATGTGAGCGGCATGCAGGTGGGGATCAAGACCGGGCGACACGCCGTACGCCGATCCGGCCGGACGCCTCGATGTGCGCCGCGGGTCGCGAACCGGCCCGCAGTCGACCCTCAGCGCACATCGAGCAGCACGTACGTCGGCGAGGCACAGCAGTCAGCGGAGGAGATTCGATGATCGGCACACTCTTGGTGGCCAACCGCGGCGAGATCGCGGTCCGGGTCTCCCGCACCGCCAAGCGCCTCGGGATGCGGACGATCGCGATCCACACCGACGTCGACGCGTCCGCACCGCACGTGCGCGCAGCGGACGTCGCCATCCGCGTCGACAACTACCTCGACATCGACCAGGTGGTGGCTGCCGCCGCGCGCACCGGCGCCGAGGCGATCCATCCCGGTTACGGCTTCCTCTCCGAGCGCGCCGAGTTCGCCCGCGCGGTCGAGGCGGCCGGGATCCGGCTGGTCGGGCCGAGCGCCGAGGTGATGGACAAGATGGGACGCAAGGACGCCGCGCGCGAGATCGCGCAGGCGGCCGGCGTACCTGTGGTGCCGTCGTACTCGCTCGAGACTCCTGCCGCCGACCTTGCGTTTCCCGTGCTGGTGAAGGCGGCTGCCGGTGGCGGTGGCAAGGGAATGCGGGTGGTGCGCACGTCGGAGGAGTACGACGCAGCAGTGGCCGCCGCCGCGCGTGAGGCGAAGTCGGCGTTCGGCGACGACACTCTCCTGATCGAGAAGTACGTCGAGTCCGGCAGACACGTCGAGGTGCAGGTGGTCGGTGACGACCACGGCACCGTGCTGCACTTCGGGGAGCGGGACTGCTCGACGCAGCGGCGGCACCAGAAGGTCCTCGAGGAGGCGCCGGCCCCAACCATCACCGCGCCGATGCGTCAGCGGTTGACCAAGGCTGCGGTGGCGCTGGCCGAGGCAGTCGGATACTCCGGTGCCGGCACGGTCGAGTTCCTGGTCGACAACGCCACCGGGGAGTTCTACTTCCTCGAGATGAACACCAGGCTCCAGGTCGAGCACCCGGTGACCGAGCTCGCCCACGGGGGGACTGACCTGGTCGCGCTGCAACTGCTGGTCGCCGCCGGCGAGCCGCATCACCTCGACCAGTCCGACCTCGGCAGCCACGCTCACGCGATCGAGGCGCGCGTCTATGCCGAGGACTCCCACCACGGGTTCCTGCCGCAGGCCGGAACCGCCCGGGTGGTGCACTGGCCCGCCGAGCGGTCCGGTCATGATCACCGGAGGGTGCGCGTCGACCACGCGCTCGAGAGCGGGCAGGTGGTCAGCACGTCGTACGACCCGATGCTCGGCAAGGTGATCGCGAGCGGACCCGACCGCGAGAGCGCTCGACTCGCGCTGCTCGCCGCACTCGACGACACCGCGATCCTGGGGCTCACCACCAACGCCGGCTTCCTGCGGCAACTGGTGGCCAGCGACGAGTTCCGTGACGCCACCATCGACACCGCGTGGCTCGACCGCACCGAGATCGCGGCACCCGACGCCACGGTTCCGCGGTTGCTCGCGGCGCATGCGGTGGCCGAATCGTTCGAGCTCAGGGCGTCCGGCCCGTTCAGCACCGACGGCTGGCGTGCGTCCGGCGCCCGCGCTCCGGTGCTGGTCAGTCTCGACGTCGACCTGCACGTGGGGCGTGACGACGGAGCAAGTCACGTCGAGGAGCACGTGCTGCGCACCGTCACCCGCGAGTGGGTGGCGCCCGGCGTCGAGCGGCTGGAGGTCAGCCTCGACGAGGTGCGGCACGTTGTCTTCGTCGATGCCACCCCCCATCGGGTCGAAGTGGTGCACCGGGGCCAGCGGCACCTCTTCGTCGTCCCCGACCCCTTCGCCAGCGGCTCCGACCTGCTCGCGGCCGGCGACGTGGCCGCTCCGATGCCGGGCACCGTGCTGCTGGTCGAGGTCAGCGAGGGCGACACCGTCACCGCCGGCCAGACGCTGGGCATGATGGAGGCGATGAAGATGGAACTCACCCTCACCGCGCCGTACGACGGTGTGGTCACCTCGGTCACCACGGCCGTCGGTCGTCAGGTGGCGTTGGGCGACCACCTCTTCGTGGTGGAGCAGTCATGACCACAACTCCTAGTTCGACGTACACAAGTTCCAGTTCGGCGTCCCTGACTTCCAGTTCGGGGGTGACGATCTGGGAGGTCGGGCCACGGGACGGGTTGCAGAACGAGAAGGCGCTGGTGCCGACCGAGGTCAAGGCGCAGTTCGTACGGCGGCTCGCTGCGGCGGGGCTGCCGGTGGTCGAGGCGACCAGCTTCGTGCATCCCAAGTGGGTGCCGCAGTTGGCCGACGCCGAAGAACTGCTGACCCTGCTCGACGGCGATCGCGACACGCTGCCGCGGCTGCCCGTGCTGGTGCCCAACGAGCGGGGGCTCGACCGGGCGTTGGCGCATGGCAGCCAGGAGGTGGCCGTCTTCGCCAGTGCGACGGAGACCTTCGCGCAGCGCAACCTCAACCGCACCCTCGAGACCCAGTTCGAGATGTTTGCTCCGACGATGGCACGGGCCAAGGAGCACGGCCTGTTCGTGCGCGGCTACCTCTCGATGTGTTGGGGCGACCCGTGGGAGGGCGCGGTGCCGGTCGACCAGGTGGTCGCCCAGGGCACACGGCTGCTCGACCTCGGTGCCGACCAACTCAGCCTCGGCGACACCATCGGGGTCGGCACTGCCGGTGCGGTCCGAGAGGTGCTCCACGCGTTCGTCGCGGCCGGCGTACCGCTGTCGTCGATCGCGGTGCACTTCCACGACACCTACGGCCAGGCGTTGGCCAATGCCCACGCAGCGCTGCTGGAAGGAGTGACCACGTTCGACGCGAGCGCCGGCGGTCTGGGCGGCTGCCCCTACGCCGAGAGCGCAACCGGCAACCTGGCCACCGAGGACCTGGTCTGGATGCTCGACGGCATGGGCGTGCACACCGGCGTCGACCTGTCCGCACTCGTCGCGACGAGCGTGTGGATGGCCGAGCAGTTGGGGCGCCCCAGCCCGTCCCGGGTCGTGCAAGCGCTCGCGCCGAAGTGACCGTGCTCGCAGCAGGGCGTCCCGCTGCGGCACCGCACCCGGGTTGGGGCACAATCAGGGCATGAGCCACGCCCAGGTCTTCGTGCACATCGGTGCGCCGAAGACGGGCACGACCTACCTCCAGGACCGGCTCTCGCGCAACGCCCGCACGTTGGCGCGCGAAGGCGTGCACTTCCCGACCCGAGCTCTGGTCGGAGAACCCGCGCGCTTCCACTTCCAGGCCGCGTTGGACCTGCTCGGTCAGGACTGGGGCGGTGACGCCGGGCACGCAGACGGCGCCTGGCCCGCGATGGTCAAGCAGGTACGTCGCAAGAGGGGCACCGTGGTGATCAGTCACGAGATCCTGGCGCCGGCGCCGCAGGCGAAGATCCAGCGACTGATGAGCGATCTCGAGGGCCACGACGTCCACGTCGTCTACACCGCACGTGACCTGGCCCGCCAGGTGCCTGCGGCGTGGCAGGAGAGCATCAAGCAGGGGCGGTCGTGGTCGTTCGCGCGCTATCTGCGACGGGTCGAGGGTGGCGGCAACTGGTTCATGCGGGCCTTCGACCTGCCCACCGTCCTCAACCAGTGGGCCGCCAACCTGCCGCCCGAGAACGTGCACGTGATCACCGTCCCCCGATCCGGTTCCGGGCCCGAGTTGTTGTGGGAGCGCTTCTGCAAGGCGACCCGCATCGACGCATCGCACGCACCCGAGCAGGCGGTGCGGGTCAACGAGTCGATGGGCATCGAGCAGGCGCACGTGCTGCGTCGACTCAACCGCCGTCTCGGTTCCCGCGACCCGCGGCGAGCCGACAACGAGCTCGACCGACTGGTGCAGTCGTTGATCGAGGACGGCACCTTCGCCGGCGGAGCGCGCCGCATCGAACTGCCGCCTCGGTTGCACGAATGGGCCGACAACCACGCCTCGCAGTGGATCGACTGGCTGCACGGCTCGGGGGCGCACGTGATCGGCGACCCGGAGGAGCTGCGCCCCGCCGCTCTCGACCCGGACACCAAGTGGCGCGATCCCGACAAGCCCGGCAAACGCCGCCTTGCGGCGGTCAGCATGGGCGTGCTGGAGGCGGTTGCCCGGGAGGCAGCCGGCCGACAGGCACCGCCGCGTTCCTTGGCGCCTCGGGTGAGAGCCGGGATCCACCGGATCACCTCATGAGTGGTGTCGCCTCCGGGTGGGCCTGGGTCGAGCACCTCGAGGACGGGGGCACGACCCCGTGGTCCGACTTCCTCGCCTCGGCTCCGTCGGCCCCCGTGCGCACCGCGCCCCTGCCCGGCGCGGCACAGCTCGAACTCGCCCGCCGGATCAACCTGGTCACCCCGGGACGACCCCACCCAGCCGTGACCCGCATCCTCGCCGCCGGTGCCCCCGGCCGTGGCCCGCAGGACCTCCCCCTGGTCGGTGCCACCCCACCTTCGGCCTTCGGGCCCCCACCCGTCGACCCCGCCGCCGTACCTCTCACCGAACTGGTCCGCGTCGCCTCCGGCGTCCTCGCCGAGGATCTCGCTTCACGCCCGGTTCCCGACGCACGCGATCCCCAACCTCCGGTTCCTGAGGTGCGAGGCCCTCTGGGGCCGAACATCGCAGGACGCCGCCACCGCATCCTGCGCCTCCCGATCGCCTCGCTCGATGCCCTGCTGTACGACGAGTGGGTGGCCCGGGCGGCGCGCGGCCGGGTGCGTTCGTGGCCGGCCTGGACCAAGCACCTCGCCTCGGCAGACCGGTTGCCGGAGACGGTTGACCTGGTGGCGCGCGCCGCGGACTGGGACCGGGCGTGGTGGCGTCGCGTCGAGCTGGTGGGCACGCCACCGGCTGCCACGATCGATGCTCACGCGGTTGCCGTCGTACGCCGGGTGAACACGTTGCTCGGTCTGCTCGTCGACGACCGGTGCCGCGCCCGTCTTGCTGCCGAGGTGATCGTGCCGTGGTTGGGGCGTCAGCACGGGCCGCGGTTGGCGGTTCCGGCGGCGCAGGCGGACTGGGTGCGGGCGCGCGCCGAGCGAATGGCCGGTCAACTCGCCGATGCTGGTTATCGTGTGCGCGAGGACTTCTCCGTCCTGGCCGAGCTCGACGACACTGCAGCCTGCGCGACCAGCACGGACGAGGTGCTCGCGGTGACGGTCGGACTGTTGAGGGACGGATGGGAGCAGCGTTGAGCGGCAAGCGCGTGATCCTGCACGTCGGCACTCCCAAGACCGGTACGTCGTACCTCCAGGACGTGCTGTTCAACAACATCGCGTTGCTGCGCACACACGGGATCAACTATCCGGCTGATCGGTTCGACGCCCACTTCCTGGCCGCCCTCGACCTGATGCGCCTCCCATGGGGAGGGTTGGAGACCGAGGCCGTCGGCGCGTGGGACAAGATCGCTGCCCAGGCGCGCGACTGGCCGGACACCACGGTGATCAGCCACGAGATCCTCGCCACCGCCTCGCGTCCGCACGTCCAGCGGGCGCTGGAGTCGTTGGACCATCCCGGCACCGAGATCCACGTCGTCCTCTCGGTGCGCGACCTCGCGCGGCAGATTCCGGCCGAGTGGCAGGAGAACGTCAAGCACCGCAGGGCGATCGGCTTCGCCGACTTCGTCGCCGAGCTGCGCGACCCCGACCGCAGCGGCAAGATCGCCAGCTGGTTCTGGGGGGTTCAGGAGATCCCCGCGATCCTGTCGCGATGGGCCGACCAGTTGCCGCCGGAGAACGTGCACCTGGTCACTGTGCCGCCTCCGGGTGCCGACAAATCCCTGCTGTGGCAGCGGTTTGCGCACGCCTTCGGTCTCACCGACATCGAGCTCGACCTGCACGTGGAGCGCGTCAACCCGTCCCTCGGCGTACCGGAGACGGCACTGGTGCGACGCATCAACGAGACCGTCAATGCAGACCTGACGCCGGCCCACTACCGCCCCTTGGTGCGCGAGCTCCTCGCCCACCAGACGTTGTCGAAGCGCGCTTCGTCGCCGCGACTGGGTCTGCCGAACGATGTCTGGCAGTGGGCCCACCAGTTGTCGGTGCAGTGGGTCACGGCCTTGCAGGACAAGGGGTACGACGTGATCGGCGACTTGGCCGACCTCGCTCCGGTGACGGCGCCCGAGGAGTTCACTGACCCCGACAGTCCAAGGGAACGTCAGGTCAACCGCGCTGCGCTGGATGCGATCAAGGCGTTGCTGCTGGAGACCGCCCGCATGCGTGAGCACGAGGTGGAACTCCACCAGCGGATCGCCGATCTGGAGCAGGCGCTCGAACGCAGCTACCTGCGCCCGACCTACCGGGCCCGCGAGAAGGCAGTGCGCAAGCTGCAGAACTCCGAAGGTGGTCGGACGGCGATGAAGGCCTACCGCAAGATCCGGGGCCGCTGAGTCACTCGCGCTGTCGGCCGCGGAACTCGCGGGCGGCGTAGGTGCCGATCTGCCATGTCGCCAGGGCATCCGAGCCCAGGCCGACCGCGCCGCCGATCATCGGCACTCTGCGCGCGACGGTGGTGGCCAGACGTTTGCCGGTGACCTGCGAGACCAGGTCGCTGGCGACCTTGGCGGCGAGCTTGCGCTCGAGGGCCGGGTCGACCGGCAGGGCGAGCAACTCCCGCGGGCTTCCCGGGAGCTCGCCCTTGGTGCGCATCGACTTGACCGACTTCTGCCCCATCAGCGCCGCGAGCACGGCGCTGCGGATTCGCGGGTCCTCGAGGTCGGCGCCGTGGAGGTGGGCGATGCAGGCGATCATCCGGCACTGGATCATCGCGAGTCCACTGATGTTGGCCGGCACCGTGACCGCCGCGGTGACCAGCCCGCCGAGGTTGGTCACAAAGCCCTGCGCACCGGCGTACTTCAGGTGGCGACGGATGATGCTGTCGACGGCCTTCTCGACGTTGCCGTCGGCCTCCTTCAGCTCCTTCCAGCACAGGAACGCCGCCGGCGGCAACGGTCCGACTCCCCGGATCGCCCGGTCGAGTGCTTCGAGGACGACGTTGGCAGTCAGCTCCGGTGCCGCCTTGACCGCCATCGGAGCCACCGACGTCGCCACCTTCTTCGCGATTCCCATGCCGCCAGCCTACGGACGGCTGTGCAACCGTCGGCTCGAAGTCCGGCTGGCTAGGCTCGCGGGGTGCCCATCGAACCGTCGCCGACGCCGTGGGTGTTCGGGACGCCGGACCCGCGGGCGGACGACCTGGTCGCGATCGGGGCCGACCTCGAGGCCGCAACGGTGCTGGCGGCGTACCGGGCGGGGTGTTTCCCGATGCCGTTGGACGACGAGCTCGGCTGGTGGTCCCCGGTACGACGGGGGGTGCTGGAACTCGACGGGCTGAAGGTGTCGAAGTCGTTGCGTCGTTCGTGCCGTGAGTTCGAGATCCGGGTGGACACGGCCTTCGAGCAGGTCATCGAAGCGTGTGCCGACCCGGCGCGGGACGGGGCGTGGATCGACGCCGGGATCCGGGCGGCGTACCTCGAGTTGCACCGCCTGGGGTGGGTGCACTCGGTCGAGGCGTGGCAGGACGGCGCACTTGCCGGGGGCCTGTACGGCGTCGCGGTCGGGGGTCTCTTTGCCGGCGAGTCGATGTTCCACCGGCAGCGGGACGCATCGAAGGTGGCGTTGGTGGGTCTGGTCGACCTGCTCGTTGCGAGCGGCCCCGCGGGTCGGTTGATCGACGTCCAGTGGCGCACCGACCATCTCGCAACACTGGGCATCGTCGAGGTCGACCGTGACGACTACCTGGCGCGACTGCCGGACGTGCTCGCGACCGATCTGCCGGAAATTTGGTGGTGACAGGTTTCTGCCGTGGGTGGGCGGGTAGGACGGTGGACGCCTGACACGTTCATCCGAGGGTCACACGGCGTTCAGCGCGGCACAGTTGCGCAGCGCGGTGTTCTTGGGAAGATGCACGGGCATGGTGGTGTGGGACCCACGCCATCCCATTCGACGAAGGGGAAATAACGTGAAGCGACTCGCTCTGGTTGGCGCGAGCCTGGTCCTGGTCGGCGGCATGACGGCCGCCTGTGGCAGCTCGCCCGAGGACGCTGACAAGGACGACTTCTGCTCCGCCATGGAGAAGTTCCTCGCTTCTGAGGACGAGGACTCGTTCAAGGACAACAAGGACGAGCTCAAGGACGTCGGCACGCCCAAGGACATCGACGGTGACGCCCGCGACGGCTTCGAGTTCATGGTCGACATCGACTGGGACGACCGCAATGACGAGCCGGACGACGATGACGTCGACAACGTCACGGCGTTCATGACCAAGTACACCGAACTCTGCATGGGCGCTCCGACGGAAGACTCGTCCGCCGAGTGACCTGATCTCACCTGCGTGAAAGGGGTGCCGCGGCAGTTGCCGCGGCGCCCCTTTGGTGTCTTCACCCGCACCGCGTGGGAGGGTGTGCCGGTTGGTCTCGGAGATCTGGACGGAAATGAGAAGGACATGAAGCGACTTGCCCTCATCGGTGCGAGCCTCGTGCTCGTCGGCGGCATCACCGCAGCCTGCGGCAGCGACGACGACAAGACCTCGGGTGCTGACCTGCCGTCGGACGCCTCGACGGAGGAGTTCTGCGCCGCGATGCTCGGCTTCGCCGAGGTGTCGGAGGACAAGGAGAAGTTCGACGGCGCGCTCGCCGGACTGAGCAAGGTTGGCACTCCCGAAGAGATCGACGGCGACGCACGCAAGGGTTTCGAACTCTTCGTCGACGCGCTCAACGACATCGATAGCGACGAGCTTGCCAACGTGGCCGAGCCGGACTTCGATGAGGACGAGGAGAAGCAGTACCTCGCCTTCCAGTCGGCCTTCGCCGAGACCTGCCTGGGCGACGTCACCGCCGAGTGACGGCTGACGTCGAGTGACCTGACCGGGTCGTGGCCCCATCAACGGCTGGCCACGACTCGGTGCAGGTCAGTGGACGTGTGGGGGCTGGCCGTTGGTGCTGACCATCGGGCGGCCGGCGGCCTCCCAGTCGAGCATCCCGCCGTCGAGGTTGACGACGTCGCGCCCGTGGTGGGCCAGGAATGCGGTGGCCTGCGCCGAGCGGCCGCCCACCTTGCACACCACCAGGACCTGCTCGGTCGGTACGTCGTCGACCCGGTCGCCCAGCTCGGAGAGCGGGATGTGCAGCGCGCCCTCGATGTGGCCGTGGTCCCACTCGACCTGTTCGCGCACGTCGAGCACGACCAGTCCTGCGGGCAAGGGATCGGGTACGCCGGCAATGGCGACGGTGGGAACCTGCATGGCGTCAGCCTGCCACAGCCGGGCTGCGTGAGCGGCGTCAGATCCGGGCGCCGACCAGATGGCCGAGAACGGCGGCAGCCACCCCGCTCAGCACGCTGAGCGTGAGTACGACGGCAGCTCGTCGGACGCCTCGACGCCCCGCGGTGGTGAGGGCATCGTGGCTGAGGGTGCTCCACGTCGTGAAGGCACCACAGAAGCCGACCCCGAGCGCCAGACTGACTGCTCCGCCGACGCCGAGACCGACCGCGAACCCGAGGACCAGCGAGCCGATCACGTTGACCGCCGTCGTACCCCAGATCGGGTCTGCGGTGTGGCGGGCTGCCCACGGGGCGAGGTGGAAGCGGGCTGCGGCGCCTGCACCTGCGCCGAGGCTCACCCAGAGCGCATCGATCATCGGGCCCGCCGCTCCGCGAGAGCGGTGCCCACAGCGGTGCCGGCCACCACCGCCACGATCGCCAGCGCGACCGTGCTGACCAGACAGAGCACGGCGAGGTCGGCCCGACCGGCCTCGACCAGCACGGGCAGGTCGACGGCGTACGCGGAGAAGGTGGTGAAGCCGCCCAGCAACCCGACGCCGAGGAACGGGCGCGCGGCGGCCGGCGCCCGTCCCGAGCCGACCCAGACCATCAGCACGCCGATTGCCAGGCAACCGGTCGTGTTGACGGCGAGCGTCGAGGCGGGGAAGCCGTCGGCGTCGTGCGGCCAGGCCTCCTGCAGGCCCCACCGCAGCAGGGAGCCGACGACGCCGCCGACGGCCACGACGGCAGTGGTGCCCGCAGATGGCGCGGTCGACACCGGACGGTCAGTGCTCACTTGAGGAACTTGCTGGTGCGCCGGTCGGCAAGAGGCTTCCCGCCGGTCTGACAGGTCGCGCAGTACTGCAGGCTCGAGTCGGCAAAACTGACCTCGCGTACGACGTCGCCGCACACCGGGCATTCCTTGCCGGCGCGCCCGTGCACGGCGAGGTGGGACTTCTTCTCGCCCTTCAACTCGCTCATCGCCATGCCGTCGGAACGCGCCACGGCGGCGCCGAGTGTGTCCCGGATCGCGGCGTACAGGATGGTGACGTCGTCCTCGTCGAGGGACGACGCCGGCTTGAACGGCGACATCCGTGCGGCGTGCAGGATCTCGTCGGAGTAGGCGTTGCCGATGCCGGCGATGGTGCCTTGGTGACGCAGCACGCCCTTGATCTGGGCACGACCTTCGGCTTCGAGGATTCCGGCGAGCACCGCGGGCGTGAAGTCCTCGGAGAGAGGGTCAGGACCGAGTCGCGCAATCCCCTCTACGTCGGCGGGTGAGCGGACGACGTAGAGGGCGAGCGACTTCTTGGTGCCCGCCTCGGTGATGTCGAGCCCGGAGTCGTCGTCGAGCACGATCCGGGCGGCGAGCGGGGACTTGCCGCCAGGTCGCGGCGGAAGCGGGGGCACCTCGTCGCGCCACCGGATCCAGCCGGCCCGGGCCAGGTGCAGCACCACGTGCAGGCCACCGGCAGCGATGTCGATGAACTTGCCGTGCCGCTGCACGCCTTCCACGAAGGTGCCCTCGACGGCCGACAGCGGAGGGTCGAAGGTCTTCAGCGCGCTGAACGCCGCCAGGTCGATCCGCGCGATCGCCCGACCGGCGAGTCGCGTCGACAGGTCCTGGCAGAGCGCTTGCACCTCGGGAAGTTCCGGCACGTCGATCAGCCTACGCAAACCACCACGGGTTTTGCCGGTGACTGCTCGGGTACGACGTCTGCGGCGGGGGACGAAAGGGAGAGTGAGGGAGCATGACCGAGACCAATCTCGAGCGGATGTATCGCGCCGGCAAGGTGGGCATCCCCGACCATGCCGACCTGGTGTCCCGGGTCAGCGCCGACTTCCATGCGGCGTTGGAGGTTTTCGACCAACAGGCCGCCCTGGCTGGTGACCCGAGCTTCCTGCGCACGATGCTCGAGATCGGCGGTACGACGTACGGCTCGTTCCGCAGCGCGGTCACCACGCTGAACAACTGCGCGACTGCGGTGCTCCTCTCCGCCGACCACTACGTGCAGACCGACGATGGCGCGGCCACCGACCTGGACGAGATGGATCCGACCCTGGCGGCTCTGGGCGCACCGGTCGCGGCCCGGGTTCCGCCTGAACTCGCCGACCCGGGAGCGCCGGGTTCGAGCGACGGCACGGTCGGCTCCACGCCCACTCCGGATCCGGCATCGGTCGACGCGCGGCAACGCGAGACCAACGAAGAGATCAGCCGCTACGTCAACAACAGGAACTGATCGATGACCTTCTCGAGAGACGCGTTTGCCCAACGGCTGAAGGAGATTGAGGTCCGGCTCGGTTATCTCCGCGGCAACGAGAACGCCTACCGCTTTCTCGACGACCTGCGCACGTCGATGTCCGACCCGCCCGACCGGGGTGGCGAGCCGGTGCACATGCACATCGTGAAGCTCGATCCCGGTTACCGGTTCCCGTGCCCCGACGCGGCGTACTCCGTCACGCCGGAGTGGGGCGGTTGGGGGCTGCCGACCTGGGCGAGTCCGAGCCATCCGATCACCGACGCCGTCGAGACGTCGCTGCGTCGACAGGTGCAGGAGGCGGCCGACGACTCGTTCCGCAACGGCGAGGCATGGGCAAGCGGGATCGCGACGTACGCCCAGGAACTGTGTGACCAGTTCACCAAGCCCGACGTGCCGACCCTGGTGACCACGGTGCTCGACGTGCAACGCCGCGTGGTGGCGCCGTTGCAGGAGACGTGGAACGACGACTGGGCGCGGCTCGGTGGACTCGAGACGGAGTGGACCAGTGAGGCCGGGCGGTCGTTCCAGGAGTTCTACCAGAACTGCAACGAGCACATCTCCCGCGAAGGCTGGTATGCCGCCAGCACCAACATCGGGTTTGCGCTGGCCGCCAAACTGATCTCGGGCACGCAGGTCGGAGCGATGGACTATCTCGACCAGGTGAAGGAGGCGTGTGACGCGCAGTTGGCGCGGTGGGTGCAGTGGGGGAGCCAGCCGCACGAATCGAGTGGCACCGACATCGGCTGGATCGCCGACGTGTTCGCGATCGGCCAGGACGTGGTGTCCGTGGCAGCGGCGTTCTTCGAGGACGAGTTGAAGACGGTCAAACGGGTGGTCGGGGTGATCGGCAACGTGCGCGACATCGTCACCGGTGTCGAAGACCTCACCGCGAGCGACAGTGCCACCAAGCAGGTGACCATTCCGGGGCAGACCGCCGAGGAGCTCTACACCTCCTTCACCGCAACCCTGCGCGGCGACTTCCTCGGGGACTACCAGCAGGCACTGCGGTCCCTGCAGACCGGGCGGGCGCCCGACGGCGTACCCGACGCGGGTGACCTCGAGACGGCCGCGTTCAGTGGGAGCGGTCTGGAGGACGTGCGTGCCGGCGATCCCAACGACGACCTGACCGGAGTGCCGCCGGAGAACCTGGTCGGCGAGCACGACAGCTACACCTGACTCCGACACCGATCGGGAATTCTGCGTCAATCTAAGGATTCGGCTAGACCCGCGGATATCTTCTGATCGTGGACCCGATTCGCAACCCCTACGCGCCCGGCGCCGGGCAACGACCCCCGGAGCTTGCCGGCCGCGACGACCAACTCGGCGCGTTCGACGTGGTGCTGGAGCGGATCGCGCGAGGGCGCCCGGAGCGGTCAATGGTGCTGACCGGCCTGCGCGGCGTCGGCAAGACCGTGTTGCTGAACGCGCTGCGGTCGGCCGCGGTGCGCAGGCACTGGGGGACCGGCAAGCTCGAGGCGCGCCCCGACCAGACCCTCCGGCGGCCGCTGTCGTCGGCGGTGCACCAGGCGGTGCGGGAGCTCGGACACCCCGACAGTGACCAGGTCGACCACGTGCTCGGCGTGATCCGCGCCTTCGCCCAGCGGGAGGCCGGCACGGGTGCGAAGCTGCGTGAGCAGTGGAACCCCGGCATCACCGTCCCGGCCGCCCGCGGTCGCGCCGACTCCGGCGACATCGAGATCGATCTGGTCGAACTCTTCACCGATCTCGGTGGCCTCGCCGCTGACGTCGGCAAGGGGATCGCGGTCTTCATCGACGAGATGCAGGACCTCGGCCCCGACGACGTCTCCGCACTCTGCGCCGCCTGCCACGAGATCAGCCAGTCCGGCCTGCCGCTGATCGTCGTCGGCGCGGGCCTGCCGCACCTGCCCGCCGTACTCTCGGCCAGCAAGTCCTATTCCGAACGACTCTTCTCCTACCAGCGGATCGACCGGCTGACCCGTGCCGCGGCCGACCGGGCCCTGGTGGCGCCGGCTGCCGAGGAGGACGCGGCGTACGACGAGGAGGCGCTGGCCGCGTTGCACGTCGCGACCGGTGGCTATCCCTATTTCATCCAGGCCTACGGCAAGGCGGTCTGGGACCGGGCCCCGCGCTCGCCGATCACCGCCGACGACGTGGCCGTGGCCGCACCCGAGGCCGAGGCCGAGCTGGCGGTCGGCTTCTTCGGCAGTCGCTACGAGCGGGCGACACCCTCGGAGCGTGACTATCTGCGAGCGATGGCTGAAGCGGCCCTCACGGAGGAGCCCGACGAGATCGGGTCGGTGCCGACCGCGGCCGTGGCGGCGATCGTCGGCAAGAAGCCGCAATCGCTCTCCCCGGCGCGCGATGCGTTGCTGAAGAAGGGCTTGATCTACTCCGGCGAGCGGGGACGGATCGCCTTCACGGTGCCGCACTTCGGAAAGTACCTGCGCGAGCAGGGCTGACGTTCTCACCCGTCGTACCGCGCCGGCTCGAGGCGCCGCCGCACCCTCCGCTCCGGCTGGCAAGCGCGCCCTCTGACCGTCAAATCGGAGGGTACGGCGGTCAGGCACGGCCGCATGTGCGCGGATGAGTGTCCCACCAAGCCGAGCTTCTGCTGCGCTGAACTGGAACAAGTTCTAATCTGTATGACGACCCCGCACGGAGAGCGTGCCGATCCAGGAGGAACTCATGACCAGTGACACCAGCCGTGCCCAGCGCTTCGCCGACCGACGCGTGGTCGTCACCGGAGCAGCGGGCGGCGTCGGCAAGGTGGTTGCCGACCTGTTCCGGGCCGAGGGCGCCCGGGTGGTCGGCACCGACATCGTCGAGGCCGACGGTGTCGTCGCCTGCGACCTCTCCGACGACGCCGCGCGCGACAAGTTCGCGGCCG
>JBEBTI010000004.1:0-54650 GCA_040393845.1 Nocardioides daejeonensis | reverse complement strand
TGGATGAGTGGTCGTCCGCAAGGCCAAGTTGGATGTACGCAACTTCCAGTTCGGCGTCCCGGACTTCAAGTTCGGCGTACGCAAGTTCCAGTTCGGCGTACGCACCTTCCAGTTCGGGTCAGGAGGTGCAGGTGCGGGTGTTGACGGGGGTGGTGGCGGAGCGGCCGGCGCGGGCGGCGTCGGTGACGGCGTCGGCGGTGACGGCGTAGCCGGTGTCGGTGTCGGTGACGGAGGCTGCGAAGACGACACCGACCACGTCGCCGTCGGTGTTGATCACCGGGCCGCCGGAGTTGCCGGGACGGATCAGGGCGCGCAGCGAGAGGACCTCCCGGATCACGGAGCCCTCGTTGTAGATGTCGGGTGAGCGCAGCCGCTGTTGGGCACGGATGCGGCCGGGCTGCACGTCGTACGGGCCGTCCTCCGGGTAGCCCAGGACAGCCACGTTGGCCTGTTCGTCGGGATCGGGCTCGAAGGCCAAGGAGGGCGCGTCGAGCGTCGACGTGGCCAGCACGGCGATGTCGAGATCGCTGTTGTAGTAGACGACCTGTGCCTCGTGGCTCTGGTCGCCGGCGAAGACCAGCGGATCGTCGACTCCGGCGACGACGTGGGCGTTGGTCATCACACGACCGACGGAATAGACGAACCCGGTGCCCTCGACGCCGCGGCCGCAGTTGTTGTCGCCTCGGATCTTCACCACGCTCGCAGCCGCGTCGCGCACGTCGGGGTCGCGCATGATCCGACTGGTGTCGGGCGCCTCGACCTCCACGATCCGCTCCGGCGCGAACGGCTCGAGATAGCGCGGGAAGAAGGTGGTGCCGACGACGCCGTTGAAGGCGTTGAGTGCCTGACGGGCCCGGTCGGGCAGGGCGGTGTCGACCTTTGCCAGTACGGCGGACTCGCGCACCATCGGCGTGATCGGCCCGATCCGCGAGCCGGACACCGCAACGCCGAGCGCCCACGCCACCAGCAGGACCGCGAGCGACCCGAGCAACGCGCCGCCGACCGCATCGACGGCGCGCGCCGGTTGCCAGGTGATCAACTCACGCGCCTTCGTGCCGACCACTTGGAACAACGCCTGGCCGAGGCTGGCAGCGAGGATCACGATGAACAGAGCGGCCAGGGAGACCCAGGTGGACGGCTCAGAGTCGTCGAGCGCGATCGGGGCCAGCCAGATTCCGAGCAGACCGCCGAGCAGCAGGCCGACGGTCGAGAACGCTCCGGTGATGAAGCCCTGCCAGTAGCCCGAGAGCGCGTAGGTGAACATCAGCAGCAGCAGGATCACGTCGAGGAGGTTCAGGCTCACCGGCCGGGGCCTCCTCGGAAGTTGGTGTTCGGCGGCGGGTTCGGGCGCCGATCACCTTGCAGCATGTAGGCAGGGATGTCCATCACCGGCGCCTCGGGGGCGGGTCGGGTCCAGCCGATGTGCTCGAACAGTCGGGCAATGATGCCAGCGGTGAAGCCCCACAGGATGACGTCGCGGTCCTCGCCGATCAGGTAGCCCGGCCCCACCCAGCCACGGCCCGGCACCTGCACCTGGATGCGGTGCGTGTCCTCGGTCAGGTCGCGCAGCGGCACCCGGTGGATCGCGTGCACCTCCTCGACCGACTTCGTCGTCACCGGCGACTCCTGCGCCCACCAGCCGAGGACCGGCATCACCGCGAAGTTGCTCGGCGGAAGCCACAACTCGGGCAGCTCGCCGAGCACATCGACCCCACGCGGGTCCAGCCCGGTCTCCTCCCACGCCTCACGCAGCGCGGCATCGACCGGGGTCTCGCCGGGGTCGATGCCGCCGCCGGGGAAGGCGATCTGGCCAGGATGGCTGCGCATCGTGTGGGAGCGCTCGGTCAGCAGCAGGTCGGGGCCTTCGGGCCCCTCACCGAAGAGCATGAGTACGGCGCCCCGCCGTCCGTCGTGGTCCTCCGGCGGGATGAACCGGCTCAGGTCGTCGGCGGTGATCGTGTCGATCCCCGCCACGACCGGTGCCAACCACTCCGGCGGCGTACGACGGGTGGTCACAGGGTGACCCCCAGTTGGTCGGCGACGATCTCCTCAAGCTGCTTGAGGCTCTTGATCTCACGGAAGATGACGCGCGGAGTGCCGTTGTCATCGACCACCGACCCGTCCTCGTCGACGAAGATCATGCCGGGCAGTCCGGGCAGGTTGGGCAGCGGATCGGCCAGCGCCATGTCGCCGTTGGGGTCGGCCAGCTGGGGATAGGAGACACCGGTCTCCCGGGCCAGCTCCAACGCCCCGCCGGGCTGGGTGTCGAGGTAGTCGATGCCGAGGACGGCCACGCGGTCGCCGTACTTCTGGTGGAACTCCTCATAGATCGGGAGCTCGCGCCGACACGGTCCGCAGTGGAAGGCCCACAGGTTGATCACCATCGGACCGCGCAGGCTGGACAGGTCGACGTCCGTGCCACCGCCGAGGCACGGCAGCGTCAGGTCGGGCATGCCGCCCTCGACCTCACTGGCCGGACCGGGCACGCAGTCGACGATCTTGGTCCGGGCCTTGGCCTGGCGCAGGGCCGGGGTGTCGACCTCGACGCTGGAGCGCAGCGGTCCGCCACCGTCCGGCGGGGTGAGGGCCGAGCATCCGGACAGCAGGACCGTTGCGGCCAGGGCGAGCACCGCCCAGCACCGCCGCCCCGCATTCATGCCGGGCCTTCGGTGCGCACCAGTTTGGCGGCTTCGCCGGGATCGACCGGTCCGACGCCGTACGACGGGCACCACTTGGCGACCGGGCAGGCGCCGCAGGCGGCCTTCTTGGCGTGACAGATCCGGCGACCGTGCCAGATCACGTGGTGGCTCAACATCGTCCAGTCGCGCTTGGGGAAGAGCTCGGCGATCGCGAACTCGACCTTCACAGGGTCGGTCTCCTCGGTCCAGCCGAACCGGCGGACCAGCCGCCCGAAGTGCGTGTCGACCGTGATGCCGGGGATGTCGAAGGCGTTGCCGAGCACGACATTGGCGGTCTTGCGACCGACGCCGGGCAGTTTGACCAGGTCGTCGAGTCGCGGCGGGACCTGGCCGTCGTGGTCGTCGACCAGCGCCCGGGACAGCTTCAGGAGCGATTCGGTCTTCTGCCGGAAGAAGCCCAGCGGGCCGACCAGTTGCTCGAGGTGGGCGCGGTCGGCGCCGGCCATCGACTGCGCGTCCGGGTACGCCGCGAAGAGTGCCGGTCGCGCCATGTTGACCCGCTTGTCGGTGGTCTGCGCGCTGAGCACGGTGACCACCAAGAGCTCGAACGGGTTGTCGAAGTCGAGTTCGCAACCGGCGTCGGGGTAGGTTTCTGCCAGCACGCGGTTGACCTTCCGGGCACGGCGGACGAGCGCCGTCCGGGAATCAGTCGCAGGCACGAGCACAGGATACGTGGCGAGCGAGACCCGCGCCGCGGGCGGCCCGGTTGCGCCCGGGCGGGCGCGTCGCGGCATGATGTGAGAAACAGCACGACTAGGATCGTCCTTGGCCGGGCTCGGAATGCGATGGAGGAGACCCCCGTGGACAACGACGTACTGCGTCAGGCGCCCCTGTTCAGCCAACTCGACGACGAGGCTGCGACGGCGCTGCGATCGTCGATGGCCGACTCCCGCCTGCGTCGCGGTGAGGTCCTGTTCCACGAGGGCGACGCCGGTGACAAGCTCTATGTCGTCATCGAGGGCAAGGTGAAGCTGGGTCGCACCTCGAGCGACGGTCGCGAAAACCTGCTTGCCGTCCTCGGCCCGGGCCAGATGTTCGGTGAGCTCTCGCTCTTCGATCCGGGCCCGCGTTCGGCCACGGTCACCTGCGTGACCGACGCCAGTTTCGCGTCGCTGTCCCACGAAGACCTCGCCAAATGGCTCGAAGGTCGTCCGGTCGTGGCCTACGGCCTGCTCGGTCAGCTCGCTGCCCGCCTCCGCAAGGCCAACGACGTGGTCGCCGACCTGGTCTTCTCCGACGTGCCCGGCCGTGTCGCCAAGGCGCTGCTCGACCTGGCTGACCGGTTCGGTCGCACTGCCGACGACGGCGTCCACGTGCACCACGACCTCACGCAGGAAGAGCTCGCCCAGTTGGTCGGCGCCTCCCGCGAGACGGTCAACAAGGCGCTCGCCGACTTCGCCTCGCGCGGCTGGTTGCGTCTCGAGCCCCGCTCGGTCGTGATCATGGACATCGAACGCCTCTCCCGCCGCGCCCGCTGACCTCAGCGGCGCCGCATGTGCGGCTCGGTGCGCCGATGTTCGCTCGGAGCAGAGGGTCGGTTCCGCCGTTGTTAAGACAGCGGACACCTCCACGGCCGATGGTGGGGTCATGGCCAAGAATCTCGCCTTCCTGCACATCGGTCCGACTCCGTCGGGCCTCACCCACGCAGACCTCGTGGAGCACGTCGACCTCCTGGCCGGCGTCGGGACGCACCTGCCCGTGATCTCGCCCGACACCTTCGGGCGGGCCGCGCTCGAGATCCTCCGTGAGCACCGGGCGGCCGGTCTGTCTCGTCGCGAGGTGGAGGGCGCCTGGGCCGCGATCACACGGGACCTGTGGCGCGACAAGCGCGACGTCGTACTCATCCAGAGCCGCTTCTCCGATGTCGACGCCGAACAGGCGGCACTGGTGCTCGACCATCTGGCCGGCCTCGAGGTGCACGTCGTGGCCACGCCGGTCGAGGGCGCCTCACTGGGCTTCCTCGACGCGTGGAGCTCGGTGCTGCGCCCGGGCACACTGCACCTCCGTGAGCTCGCCGACGACGCGTCCGGCGTCGACGTGGCGGAGGCGATTGCCGGTGTGGTGCTGACGGTACGACGGAGCACCTTCGCCACGGGTGCTCCCCGGCCACGACTGCTCGGCGGGCGTCGGGGCCGTGCGGCCTGAGGAAGTCTCCGACACACCAAGCACCTAGAACACGTTCCAGTTCTGGCGTAGCATCGGCCCATGACTGACGCCATCATCTGGAACGCGGCCGACGACGACCACCCCGCCCGCCGCGCCTCACAGAGGTCCTACGCCGCGGTGGCGAAGAAGGACCTCGCCGAGTGGCTCACGGTGTATGCCGAGGATGCGGTGCTGGAGGACCCGGTCGGACCGTCGATGTTCGACCCCGAGGGCAAGGGCCACCGCGGGCACGCAGGCATCAGCGCCTTCTGGGAGGCCGCGATCGCCCCGATCGCAGAGTTCCGGTTCACCATCAACGACTCGTTTGCCAACCCGGGCAGCAACACCTGCGCCAACATCGGCCAGATCCGCACGTCGTTCGCCGACGGCAGCCACACCACGACCGACCTGATCATGGTCTATGTCATCAACGACGCCGAGCAGGTCGTCTCGATGCGGGCGTTCTGGGAGCCAGACCGCACGATGGCGAGCTTCACCAAGGTCTGACCGCCCGTTGCCGCCAGGAGATTCGAGCGGCGTGCGGACGGCGTACGACCTGGGGAACCGGGTGGTCTGCGAGGTCTCCTGTCGGAGGGTGTGACACGGCGCCGGGATTGCGCGTCACAACTGGTGTCATTGCATGTGACCCAGGAGAGAGATGAACCACGCCGAACGCACCGCCGCCTTCGAGGAGTTCGCACGGGCGCGCACCCCGCACCTGCACCGTTCCGCATGGCTGCTGTGCGGCAACCGCGCTGACGCAGAGGACCTGGTCCAGGAGACCCTGGCCAAGGTCTATGTGCGGATGCACCGACGCCTGGTGCCGGTGTTGGACAACCCCGCGGCGTACGCCCAGACCACGCTCACCCGCACGTTCATCAGCGGACGGCGGCGGCGGAGCAGCGGTGAGCGGCCGTACGCCGACCTGCCGGACTCATCGGTCGGCGACCATGCCTCGGCGGCGGACCTGCGGGTCAGCCTGGCCGAGGCGCTCGCCACACTGACGCCACTGGACCGGGCGGTGCTGGTGCTGCGCTACCTCGACGACCTCTCGGTCGACGAGGTGGCCGGGTTGCTCGATCTCTCTCCCGGGGCCGTGCGCAACAGGAGCATGCGTGCACTTGCGCGGATGCGTGAGAGGAGCCTGAAGTGAAAGACACCGAGTTCCACGACCTTCTCGACCGGTCCACCCGCCGTCTCGACGCCGACGTCGACCGTTTGGTGGCAGTCGGGGTGGCACGCGGCCGCACCTCGTTGCGCCGCCGCCGGTTCGGTACGGCGATCGCTGCCGTCGGCGTGACGGCTGCGGTCACCGTCGGGGTCGCGGTGGCCCCGAACTGGTCTGACGATGACCCCGCTCCGACCACCGTGGCGCAGATCGACCCCGGGTTCGCCGCTGCCCCGGTGCCCGCGGACGAACTGCTGCCCCAGCCCGAGCGTCCCGACCGCCCGATCACGGTGCCAGCACGGCTGGTCCCGGACCAGGTTGCAGACCTGCTCGGCACCCCTGGCGCGGCAACCGCACCGCTGGAGCGGGCGCCGTACATCTTGGTGGACAGCAAGCGCGAGCGCATCGTGCACTTCCGGTGGCAGGGCACGCTGACCACGGTGACCATCGACGCGGCCCACAGCCTGGCCAGCTGTGAAGAGCTGGCCTTGGGGAGAGTTGAGGGTCTGCAGCTGGTCAACCCCGACGGGGGCGAACTGCCAACGCCTCCCACGCGTGAGCCCAACGAGTGCCGCGTGGTTGACGGCCTGCAGGTGCTGGTGATCCCGGCCTACGACCTGCCGGCCAAGGCGCAGGGTGCGACTGCCTGGAACCACGGCTACGCCGTCTCGGTGACCTCCTACAACGTGCCGGACGGCAAGAACCCCGACGGCAGCGAGGACGTCACGCCGCTGATGGACCACCCGGCGGTGAGCATGGACGCGCTGATCGACCTGGCCACCAGCGAGATCTGGTTCGAGTAGCCGCTTGGCGATCGGCCCCCTCCGGACAGGAGCCTGTGAGGCCTGCGGCTCGCCGTACGCCGGCGCACCAGTGCAGCGGACCGAGTCTCCTGTCCGGAGGGAGGGCTGGTTATCCACAGATTGCCGAACCGGTCTGTCGGATCGGAGAGCAGCCCGACAGGGTTGAGGGGTGGATGCCCTGGACCCGGTTGCGGTGCTGGTGCGCACCGGCGGGGTGTGCAGCGGCACCGGGCTGCGCAAGGTCTGTGATCCGTGGACAATCCGCAAGGCGGTCCGCGGTGGGCGGATCCTTCGGGCGACCCGCAACCGTTATGTGCTGCCGGAGGCGGAGGAAGCGGTTGCCGCGGCGGCTGGGTTGCACGGAGTGGTCTCACACCTGAGCGCTGCGATGGCCTGGGGTTGGAAGGTGCGTCGTCCGCCCGAACGCCCTGACGTGTCGGTGGACCCGAAGCGGCGGATCGCGGCGGCGCGACGCACGGGGGTTGCGGTGCACTGGCAGGCGGTCCCGCCCAGCCACCGCACCGTGGGCGGGCGGACCAGCCGGATCCGGACGGTGCTCGACTGTGCGCGCACGTTGCCGTTTGCCGACGCATTGAGCGTCGCCGACTCGGCACTGCGTGAGGGCAAGGTCAGCAAGGAGGAACTGCGGGCGGGTCTCGACGCCGTACCGCGCCACGGCCGTCGGCAGGCACGGCGGGTGATCAGCGAGGCCGATCCTCGGGCGGCCAACCCGTTCGAGTCGTCGCTGCGGGCGATCGCGCTCGACGTGGTGGGGCTCTCGGTCGAGCCGCAGTGGTTGGTCGAGTGGGTCGGCCGGGTTGACCTGGCCGACCCCCACCTGCGGATCGTGATCGAGGCCGACTCCTATGCCTGGCACGGCGGAGCGGGGGTCTTCCGCTACGACATCCGTCGCCACGCCGCCCTGGTGCGCGCGGGGTGGACGGTGGTGCGGTTTTGCTGGGAGGACGTGATGCACCGCCCGGACTATGTCCGCGCGGTGCTGGCCGATCTGGTCGCGCGCGGACCGGACTGCCGCCCGGTGCACGTCTCGGCTGCAGATCGACGGCTCTGACCCCTCCCCGACAGGAGACTCGGTCGGTGGGCCCCCGTCGTACGGCCAGCGCGCGTGTCTGGGCGCCACGTCTCCTGTCCGGAGGGGGATGACAGGTGGTTCGAGCGCGATTCGTCGTGCCACGATGAGTTTTCGGCCAGAGCCCGGTCTGCACATCCGACATCCGCACTGCACAGGAGTTGCCATGACCAAGAAGCTCAATCCCTACCTCAACTTCCGGGGCGAAGCCCGTGAGGCGATCACGTTCTATCAGTCGGTCTTCGGCGGGGAACTCGACATCACGACGTACGCCGACATGGGCGGCCTCGAGGAGATGGGCGTGCCCGAGACGGAGGCCGACAACATCATGCACGCGATGCTCGTGGTTTCGGAGGGCGTGAACCTGATGGCCTCCGACGTGGCGAGCACGATGGCGGGTGACTTCGCGAACGGCCAGATCGCCTTGAGTGGAGACGCCAGCGAGGAACCCGCGCTGCGTGGCTGGTTCGAAGGACTGGCCGACGGTGGTCAGGTGCACGTGCCGCTGGAGAAGGCGCCGTGGGGTGACTGGTTCGGTCAGTGCGCCGACCGGTACGGCGTCACGTGGATGGTCAACATCGCGGGAGCCTGACCGGCACGCCGGCCGCGCCGCACCGGGGTCATTCCAAGGTGTCGGTGCGGCGGGCGACCCACTCGACCAACGGCCGCAGGGCGCGCCACCCTGTGCGGAGCTCGTCGACCAGTCCCGGGGAGTGGATCACCGGCTCGAACCCCAGCGACCGGTTGACGAAGAGTGACCGGTGCCGCAGCAGGTCGATGCGTGGGTGGTCGGCGTCGTACCCGCGTGGCTTGGTCTTGAGCCGGTCGCCGCCGACCTCCCAGCCGGCCTTCGCGAGCTCGGCCAGGATCTTCTCGAGTTCGGGCCCGGTGAGGTCGTGGTCGATTGCGTCCCGCACCGCGGCGAGGCGGGTCGGACTAGCGTCATAGAAGCCGCCGCCGAGCCGGAGTCCGCGGGCCGACAACTCGACGTACCAACCGGTGGCCGGCGCGAGTCCGACGAAGGCGCCCTGATGGGTCTTGTACGGCGTCTTGTCCTTCGCGAAGCGCACGTCGCGGTAGGGACGGAACACCTTGGCCGTGCCGAACTCGTCCTCGAGGTCGGCCAGCAGCGTCGTCATCGGCGTGCGTACGGCGTCGCGATAGACCTCCTTGTGGGCCTCCCAGAACGACTTGGTGTTGTCGATCTCGAGGTCGTCGTAGAAGTCCAGCGCTGCTTCGGGGAAGCCTTCGAAACTCACCGCACCACGGTATGCGACGACCCGACGGGACGGTGCTGCGGCCGGTTCAGCGGTCGAGGTGGGCCTGCAGTACGGCGGCACCGGTGGCGGCGTCGTCGACCGTGACCGCGAACCTCTTGCCGGAGTGCCGCACCACCTCGAGCGCCTCGCCGGAGCGGAGGATCACGCCGAGCCGGCCGGGCATCCACCGGATGCCCCAGCCGCCGTAGTCACCCATGCCGCGGATCGTGAGTACGCCGACAGAGGCGATGTCGTCGAGCGGCACGCGGAAGACCGGCAGTCCGGGTGCCGAGCGGACCGTGAGCCCAGTGGCGTCGGCGCGCACCCGGAACGATGTGATGCACGCGATGGCGACGACCGTGACCACGGTGACGACGGCGAGTGTTGCCGCGGGCTCGCCACCGGCGAGCAGCCAGGTCGCCACGGTCGCGAGCGCCAGCACGACGCTCAGGGCCACGGCGAGGAACGCCCACCGCGGGCGGAGCGCGGCCGTGTGCACCCACGCCAACCGCTGTCCCGGCGCGAGTTGTGCTGCCGGGACCGGGGTGCTCCGGCCGGCGTCCTCGACCTTGGGTTGGAGACGCCAGCCCGCGACGGCGGCGAGTGCTGCGACCGCGAAGGAGGCGGCCATCGGCAACCAGACGGACCCGGCCTCGCGGGCATCGTCGAGCCCGACCTGCATCACGATCAGCCAGGTCGACAACGCCACCAGCAACGTCGTCGTGGCTGCGGAGGTGGCGGCGAGCAGGCGGTACGTCGGCCCGTGGTCACCGGCCCGCAGGCCCGACCAGCACCCCACGGTGAGCAGCAGGGGAAGCCCGAGCCCGAGTGCCGCGGTGGTGATGACCGAGGTGAGTGGCGCGGCGTACCCGTCGGGCTCGCCACCGGCGCCCCAGTGGATGGCGATCGGGTCGGGAAGGTCGCCGACCACCGCGAGCTGTACGGCGACGCCGAGGGCGGTCAGTGCAACGGGCAGTGCGAGTGCGACCAGCAGGAAGCGACGTACGACGAGCTGGTGAGTGGTCACGGGATCTCCTTCACGAGGGCGGCAAGGGTGTCGGCGGACAGGCCGAGTGAGCGGGCGCGGCTGACCAGGTCGGCGATCTCGGTGCGGAGTTCGGCGAGCGACTCGGCGGAGCGGGTCAGCGTGGCGCCCCGACCGCGTCGGAGGTCGACCAGCCCTTCGTCGCGCAACTCCTGGTAGGCGCGCAGCACCGTGTGCACGTTGAGGTCGAGGCCTCGCGCCACCTCGCGGGCGGCGGGCAGGCGGTCACCGGCACACAGTCGACCGGCTGCCACTTCGGCACGGATCGACCCGGCCACTTGGGCGAACAGCGGCTGGGCGCTGTCGGGATCGATGCGGATCAGCATGATCTTATTCTAGTTGAAGTAGAACAACCGCGCACCCGGGTTTCTCCTGGTGCGCGGGAACTGACTTCTCGGCGGGCCGGAAGTGGCCACTCGACGGACCGGGAGTGACTTCTCGTCGGATCGGGCGATTGCGGTCGGGCACCCAGAAGGTTAGCCTTGCCTAAGCAAACCCAAGGAGTGCTGATGACGCAGACCGCCACCGCGGAGCCGACCATGATCCTCGACCAGCTCGAGGTGACCGGCGTCGAACAGATCAGTCCCCACTTCGTGCGCATCGAATTCGGTGGTGCCGCCCTGGCCGACTTCGGTGTCGACGGCCACCTCTACGACCAGCGGATCAAGCTGGTCTTTCCGCCCACGTCCGGCCGACTCCCGCAAGTGCCGTCGGGGTACGACGAGGCGTTCGCCGCGTGGTATGCGTTGCCGGAGGCGGAGCGCGGCCACATGCGCACCTACACGGTCCGACAGGTGCGCGGAGAAGGCATCGACACCCGCCTGGTCGTCGACTTCGTGCTGCACCTGGCCGAGGGAGCCACCGGCCCGGCGGCCAGTTGGGCGGCTGCCGCCCGCCCCGGTGACCGGGTTGTGGTGCTGGCACCACGCCGGGGAGTCGCCTTCGGCGGCATCGAGTTCGCGCCGGGCGATGCGCGTCAGTTGCTGCTGGTCGGTGACGAGACCGCAGTCCCGGCCATCTCGGCGATCCTCGAGCAACTCCCTGCCAATGCGATCGGCACGGCCGTGCTGGAGGTGCCGGCCGACGGTGACGTGCTCCCGGTGCGGCACCCGAGCGGCGTCGAGGTGGTCTGGCTGCCGCGGGGCGAGCGCCAGCACGGTGCGCGACTCGTCGATGCGGTGCGTGACCACTTCGGTGCCTCGAGTGCCGTGGAGAGCGTGCCCGATGAGGCCATCGACCCCGACCTGTGGGAGACCCCCGTCTATTCGTCGTCCGGTGAAGACGTCGAGACACCGATGGCAGTCGGCCACGACCTGGCCGGCCTCTATGCATGGATCGCGGGCGAGTCAAAGGTGGTCACCACCCTGCGCCGCTTCCTGGTCCAGGAGTTGGAGATCGATCGTCACCAGGTCGCCTTCATGGGTTACTGGCGCCACGGTGTCTCGATGAAGTGACCCCAGATCTTCCGGCCGGCTCGCACGGGGCTGGTCGGGAGCACAACGGCCCGCTGCGGTTTCGCAGCGGGCCGTTGCACTGTGAGCGGACGACGAGGTTCGAACTCGCGACATTCAGCTTGGGAAGCTGACGCTCTACCAACTGAGCTACGTCCGCAGATCCGGACCAGCCGGACGTGGGGAATGTTACTCGACCGGCTCCAGGGTCGGGCGTTTGGGCGTGATGTCGTCGCCCGACGAACGTCCGGTGAGGCGGCGGTGGACCCACGGCGCGAGTTCGCTGCGCAGCCAGGTCGCGTTCTCACGCATTCGCTGCGCCCGCGCCACCACCGGCGCCGGTGGCAGCTCCGGCTCCTCGATCGAGTGCGGTACGCCGAGCCGGTCCAGCACCTTCTTGGCCATCAACTGGTGGCCGTACGACGACATGTGCAGCCGGTCGAAGTCCCAGTAGCGCCAGTCGCGGTACTCCCGGAACCGCCAGAAGTCGACCACCGTCGCGCCGTGCCGCTCGGCGCTCTCGCGGACCAGCTCATTGTAGATCGCGAACCGTCCGCGCCAGCGCCCGAACAGACCTTCGTCGCCCGCGTCGTACGCCGTCCACACCAGCAGGTGCGCGCCGGTGCCGGCGAGCCTGCCCAACGCCTCGTCGTACGACGCCACGAGAGCATCGAGGTTGACCTTCGGGCGGAGCATGTCGTTGCCGCCGGCATAGATGGTGATCAGGTCCGGCGCGAGAGCCAGCGCGGGCTCGATCTGCTCGGTCAGGATGCCGTCGAGCTTGCGGCCGCGGATCGACAGATTGGCATAACGGAAGTCGCTGGTCTGCCGCGCCAACTCCTCGGCAACCCGGTCGGCCCAGCCGCGCAGTCCGTTCGGGCGGGTCGGGTCGGGGTCACCCACACCTTCGGTGAAGGAGTCTCCGAGGGCGACGTAGCGCTGGTAGGACTTCGAGCTCATGACATCCATGGTGCACCGTGCCGCGCCGGCACGACGTACCGGCTGGTAACGACCGTGAGTCAGATCTCGGTGCGGTGGAAGTTCTGGAACGAGCGGGACGGCGTCGGACCGCGCTGACCCTGATAGCGCGAGCCGTACTTCTCGGAGCCGTAGGGGTGCAGCGACGGCGAGGTGAGGCGGAAGAAGCAGAGCTGGCCGATCTTCATGCCCGGGTAGAGCTTGATCGGCAGAGTGGCGACGTTGGCGAGCTCCAGGGTGACGTGGCCGCTGAAGCCCGGGTCGACGAAGCCGGCGGTCGCGTGGGTGAGCAGTCCGAGTCGTCCGAGCGACGACTTGCCCTCGACGCGGGCCGCGATGTCGTCGGGCAGCGTGACGACCTCGTAGGTCGAGCCGAGGACGAACTCGCCCGGGTGCAGGATGAACGGCTCGTCGCCCTCGGCCTCGATCATCCGGGTCAGGTCGGACTGGTCGGCGGCCGGGTCGATGTGCGGGTAGCGGTGGTTCTCGAAGACGCGGAAGAACCGGTCGAGCCGGAAGTCGATGCTCGAGGGCTGCACCATGGCGGGGTCGTAGGGCTCGACCGCGATGCGGCGCGCGTCGATCTCGGCGATGATGTCGCGGTCTGAGAGCAGCACGGAGGGCAGCCTATCGGCGCTGCGCGTCCCGCGGGGAGGCGCCCGCGGATCGGCTCAGTTGTCGAGTCGGTCGGCGATCCGGCGCAGCGTCGTGGCCACCTGGTGGCGGCGCGGTGCGCGCGGCGGCCGCGGGACGTCGTCCGGCAGTTGGCTGCGGCGTGCGGAGACCCGCTGTCGGATCAGTTCGTCGGCGTTCTGGGTGAGCAACCAAGCGTTGCGGTCCATGGTTCTTTCCTTCGAGTCAGGTCTCGGTGAGGCGGACGTCGCCGCTCACGGTGGAGATGCGGAGTTCGAGATGGTCCTCGCCGGCGGCAGGCTGGCCACCGCCTTGGAGGTTGGAGCTGATCTGGCCGGTGACGCTGGAGACGTCGGTCCAGATCGGGATGCCGGCCGGCACCCCGACCGACACGTCCCCGGTGGCGTTCTTGGCCTGCAGGGCGCCGCGGTTGATCAGGCCGACAGAGAGGTCGCCGCTGCCGGAGCTGAGTTGGACGTCATCCTCGGCCCGGTCGACGCGCAGATCGCCGGAGCCGGTCTTGAGTACGACGGGTGCGTGCGTCTGCTTGATCCTGACGTCGCCGCTGCCGGTGGAGATCCCGGCCGCGGCACCCGTCGTACCGACGCTGATGTCGCCCGACCCGGACTTGGCCCGCAGTTCGCTGCCTGCATTGCCGAGGTCGATGTCGCCGCTGCCCGTGTCGATCACGCACGGGCCGGTGACGTCCTCCACCGTGATGTCACCCGAACCGGTCCGCGCGCGCAGGGCCTGCAGGGTGCCCTCGGTGACGAGGTCTGCCGAGCCGAGCTTGGTGACCAGCCCCGACCCGGTGGGCGTCACGACCTCGATCGTGAGGTCGGCGTCACCGCCCCCGAAGAAGCCGGTGCGGACCCGAGGTGCGATCACGGCTATGTGGTCGGCCTCATGGGTGATCTCGACCTGGTCGGCGGTGCGACCTTCGACGCGGACGGTCGTGGTGGTGACCTCGGCGGCCCGCACGCTGACCTGCCCGCGGCCGATCTCGACGTACAGCTCGATCGGGTGGGGGGTGTCGAATGAATGGTGCACGAGGGCTCCTCAGGGTGCGTTCGACCGCCACGCGTGCGTGCGCACGTGCGTCGTGGGTGGGGTGGGGTCAGACCCAGCCGGTCATCCGGCGACTGCTGCGTCGGGCGGGGTCCTTGAACGGGTCATTGCCCAGGAAGGGCAGGCTGCTCAGGTCGATGTCGACGCTGATCGCGTGGTCGGCCATCGTGGCGGCGCGGACCACGTTGACCAGCCAAGTGTTGAGGGAACTCCCCGACCGCGTGGCTGCCTCCTCGGCTCGCGCCTTCACGGCCTCCGGGATGCGGAGGGTGATCCGGGCCAAGGTGCCGTCGGTCTCGTCGTCGGGAAGCGGGGGCGGTTGCGGCGCCGGCGGGGGAGTCGGTGCGGCGCCGGTGACCACGAACCGGAGGTCGCGGCCGTCGAGGCGTACGTCGACCGAGCCGCTCGGCAGTTCGGCGGTCACCTCGTCCGCAGCTGCGGACAGTGCCTCCATCAGCGCCAGGCGGGTCGCGGGCTCGAGGGCGAGAGCGAGCCGCTCGGCTGCGGCCCGGACCTCGTCGTTGCCCATCTCCGCAGCCGCGACCAGGTCGCGACGCAAGTGGTCGACGTACGGGGTGATGTCCATGTGCACCACGATGACATCACCATGATGTCATGTCAAGGAAAAAGTGACGTCATCTCCGGGCGGGGGCAGGGCGGTGGTTAGATTTCTCCCCATGACGTCGCAGGAATCCCTCGCTGTGGGCCCGGCCGAGACGCCGGAGGCGGAGCGTCGTACCACGGGACAGCCTTGGCGTTGGCTGGTGATCGGGGTCGCGGTCTTCCTGGCCGCGGTCTTCGCGGTCAGTCGGGTCGGCGCCGAGCACGGGAACCAGTCCCGGTTCCAGTTCCCCGACCGGCTCGACGGGGTCAGGATCCTCAGCCCCGACCGCGCACCCGAAGCCCGTGCGCGAGAGATCGTCGCGCGTTATGACCGTCGTGGTGACGGCGTCGCCGGCATGGTCGTTGCGTGGTTCCCCGCTACCGAACTCGAGGACATTGTCGATCCCGGCCGTCTGCACGGCGCGGAGCAGGTCCGCTGCACGCAGGATGCCGAGGTGTTGTGCGTCTTCGCGAAGCGGGACGGATGGGTGCGGGTCACCCAGAACGACGCCACTCCTGCCGAGGTGCGTGCGGTTGCCGACGCCTTCCGGGTGTCGGTGCAGACGCCCGAGTCGCTCGGCTGAGACCCGGCCTCAGCCGTCGACGGCGCGGTTCGTCGTCGTGAGCGGAGCGGTCGCGACGCGCAACTGCTCGAGCAGGTCGACGATGTCCTGGTTGGACAGGCGCGCAGTGGTCGACCGCATTCCGGTGATCCGGTCGAGTGCGAGCTCCTCGGGCAGCCGGATGCCGATCTCGACGCGGTACTGGACCTCGGAGCCGAACCGGTCGACGTCCACCACTGTGCCTGAGTGGTAGTCGCCGGAGAGCGCGTCCCACAGCACCAGCCGCTCACCTTCGTCGAGGGCGAAGTCGAGAGCCAGGTCGGCATGGTTGAGCAGCATCGATCGCGCCCGTCGGGTGAAGTCCGACATCTCAATACCGATCAGTTCCATGGCCGCCTCCCTGCGTTGTTCGAACCTTCAACGAGGGGGATTCATAGATGTCACGCGGGCGTGCGCCAGTTCACCTGCTGGACCAGACCGGGACCTCGAAAACATCCGATGTTCTTGTGCCCGTGCGGGTTCGGGCACCGGATTGGTCGCGTTGTCGATGCCTGCGTGTGGGTGCCCGGGTACGCCGCCCCCTCCGGACAGGAGGTTCGGGGCATGTCGGCGTCGGGCGGGCCAGCGCTGGCGTCGGCGCCCTGTCTCTGGTTGGGCTGGCATCGGTCCGGTCGCTGTCGGAATCGCGCGGACGGGGAAAGCAGACGGGGAGGTACGACGCCTCGCAGCGTCACACCTCCCCGTCGGGATGCTGGCCTCAGAGATCGAACAGAGAGTTCGCCTCGTTGATGTTGGCCTGCTTCGGCTCGTTGGCCGCCGGGACGCTGCCCTGGGGCTTCGGTGCTTCCGCTGCTGTCCCGGTCGCCGGAGTTGCGGGTTCGGCGGGTGCCTCGGCAGCAGGTTCCGCTGCCACCGGTGCTTCCTCAGCTGGTGCCTCTTCGACAGGTGCTTCCTCAGCCGGTGCCTCTTCGACCGGTGCGTCCTCGACCGGGGCGGCCGCTGCCGGCGCGGGCGCAGCCAGGTCGAAGAGCGACCCGAGCGCGTTGAGGTCTTCGGCCGGCTCCGCGGGTGCCGCGGCCGGTGCAGCCGCTGCAGGGACCTCTGCCGCTGGTGCCTCCGTGGCCTTCGGCGTCGCGGGTGCCTCGGAGGCGGGTGCTTCGGCCGCTGGTGCCTCAGTCGGCTCGGGTGCCGCGATGTCGAACAACGATCCACCGGCGCTCAGGTCGACGGCCGGCTGACTCGGCGCGGCCTTCGGTGCCTCAGCCTTCGCGGCCGGGGCCGCATCCTTCGGCGCGGCGGGCCCTGCCGACGGTTCCGGAGTGGAGATGTCGAAGAGTGAGCCGCCTGCGTTGAGATCCTGGGCGGGAGCCGCCGGTGCAGCGGGTTCAGCTGCCGCCGCTTCCGGTGCCGCGGTCTCAGCCGGACCGGCGGGAGCCTCCTCAGGGGTGCCGAGGTCGAACAGCGAACCGCCGTCCAGGTCAGGCGCCGGCTTCGCGGCCGGCGGGGCCGCGGGAGTCTCCGCCGGAGTGCTGGTCTTCGAGGCCTCGTCGGCCGGGGTGTCGAACAGGGAACTGCCGCTGGCCTTCGGGGCTTCGTCGGCGGGAGTGTCGAACAGCGAACTGCCGCTGGCCTTGGGTGCCTCTTCAGCGGGGGAGTCGAAGAGCGAGCTTCCGCCACTTGCCTTGGCGTTCGGGCCGACGTCGGCGGGGTCGGAGACCGTGTTCTCGGTCAGGGTGACGTCACCGGCCTCGGGCTCGGCCTTCGTCGCGACGTCGCCGGTCGTCGTACTCGCCTTGGCGGTGGTGGCAGCAGCGCCGGCGCCGGGCAGCCGCTTCGTGGCCACCTCGCCCTTCACTGATGCCAACAGCATCTGAGCGACGTCGAGGACCTCGACCTCCTCGCGAGCACCCCCGTTGGCCTGTTCGGCGGTCAGGCCGTCGGCCAGCATCACGCGGCAGAAGGGGCAACCGACCGCGATCTGGTCGGCACCGGTGCCCACTGCCTCCTTGGTGCGGTTGACGTTGATCCGCTCTCCGATCGTCTCCTCCATCCACATCCGGGCGCCACCGGCGCCACAGCAGAAGGAGCGTTCGGAGTTGCGGTCCATCTCCTTGAACTCGGCACCGGGCAGCACCTGGAGGAGCTCCCGCGGCGGGGCGTAGACGCCGTTGTGTCGGCCGATGAAGCACGGGTCGTGGTAGGTGATCGAGCGCTTGTGGGCACCCTCGCCGTCCGTGACCGGTGTCAGTTTGCCTTCGCGCACCAGACGGTTGAGCAGCTGCGTGTGGTGCACGACCTCGAGCTCGATGCCGAAGTCCTTGTACTCGTTCTTCAGGGTGTTGAAGCAGTGTGCACAGGTCGAGACGACCTTCTTGACCTTGTATTCCTTGAAGGTCTCGACGTTCTGCTGCGCGAGGCCCTGGAAGACGAACTCGTTGCCCGCGCGGCGCGCAGGGTCACCGGTGCAGGTCTCGCCGTTGCCGAGCACACCGAAGGTCACCCCGGCCATGTCGAGCAGCTCTGCCACGGCACGGGTGGTCTTCTTGGCGCGGTCCTCGTAGGCGCCGGCGCAGCCGACCCAGAAGAGCCAGTCGACAGACTCCAACGACTCGAGGTCCTCGCCGACCACCTTCACGTCGAAGGGGAGATCCTTGGCCCAGTCGAGCCGCGCCGTGGACGACATGTTCCACGGGTTGCCCTTGTTCTCCAGCCCCTTGAAGAGGCCGTTGAGCTCGGCGGGGAAGTTGGACTCGACCAGCACCTGGTAACGGCGCATGTCGACGATGTGGTCGACGTGCTCGATGTCGACCGGGCACTGCTGGACGCACGCACCACACGACGTACAGCTCCAGAGGACGTCCTCGTCGATGACGAAGTCGGCGCCCTCGGGGTTGTAGAACCAGTCGAGGACCTCGGTGCCGCCACCGGCTGCGTCGTCGGCCTCGGTCTTGCCGATCAGCGCCTTCTCCTTGGCGGCCTCGTCGCCGCCTGCGACGGCGTACGCGTGCTCGCGCAGGCCCATCATCAGCAGTTTCGGCGACAACGGCTTCTCGGTGTTCCACGCGGGGCACTGCGACTGGCAGCGACCGCACTCGGTGCAGGTGGTGAAGTCGAGGATGCCCTTCCAGGAGAAGTCCTGGATCGAGCCGACGCCGAGCACCGAGTCCTCGTCGAGGTCGTCGATGTCATCGAGGGTGATCGGTTTGCCGGCCGAGGTCAGCGGCTTCAGGGCACCCAGGGCGGTGTCGGTCGGGCGCGCACCTTCGGAGATGCGCTGCGCCGATTCGCGTTTGAACCAGATGTTGAACCACGCGGTGAACCGGTGCCAGGCGACACCCATGGTGAGGTTGGTGCTGATCACGATCAGCCAGACCATCGCGGAGACGATCTTGACCATCGCGATGAAGAAGACGATGTTCTCGAGCGTGCCGACCGAGTCGGCGCCGGTCGGATAGAGGTTGCCGAACGCCTGCGAGATCGGGAAGTGCAGCCCGGTGGCGTGGTCGGCGTGCTCCCCGCCGTGGGCCTTCGCGAGGTTGAACTCGGCGCCGCGGATGAAGAGGATCGCGGAGCTCTCGAGCAGCACCATCGCCTCGACGAAGTAGGCCTGCCACATCGTGGAGCCGAAGAAGCGGCTGCGGCGACCGGTGGACTCGGGGCGGTTGCGGAGCCGGTAGATGATCAGGGGAATGATCGCCAAGGTGCCGAGCAGGCCGAAGAACTCGGCAATCCACTCATAGCCGAACCACTGGCCGAAGACGGGGATGGTCCACAGCGGGTCGAAGAGCTGGAAGTACGCCGAGGCGACCGCGGTCGACAGCACCAGGAACGCGGCAAATGCGAACCAGTGCAGGACGCCGACCCACGTCCACTGCAACATGCGCGTGTGGAGGAAGGTCTCCTTCAACATGGTCACGGTGCGGCCGACCGGATTGTCGGCGCGCCCGACGGTCGCCTGCCCGATCCGGATCGTGGCCAACATCGATCGCACGGCTCGCACTGTGAGTGCGACGGCGATCACAGTGATGGCCAGTGAGACCACAATGGCAAAGGTCTGCATGGGATCCAGCTCCTCATGGGCCCGGTGGAAACGTCGGTCGAGCCTATTCCCCGCGCTGCTCGCATGTCAGGTCAGGCTCGACTGTCCCGAAGCCTACCTGCCGGTAACCCCCTTCCTGAATCCCCGCTCAGGCGGGGAATTCGTGACTTTGTGGGGGAAGCTTCAGTAGCGAAGTGTCGAACTCCCCGCCTGAGCGGGGAATTCGGAGAGAGGGCCGTTCAGCGCAGCAGCACGATGAGCTCGCCGACGGCGATCAGCGCGGTGGCCGCCATGAGGGTGAACGCGGCGCGGCCGCCGCGCCCGCGGGGGCGGCGGCGGGCGCCGTGGGAGTGGCGATAGCGCGCGGACGACTCGACGAACACCCACAACCCGAGCGCTGCGGCGACGGCGAGGAGGACCACGATCACCAGACCGGCGTCCTCGACGCCCAGGCGGGCGATGATCGCTGAACCGGCCACCAGGGAGAGTGCCGTGCGCTGCCAGGCGAGCGCGGTGCGCTCATTGGAGATCCCCGGGTCGGCGGCCATGCCTCAGCGCAGTCCGGTGAGCAGGATCGCGGCGCCCATCACGACCAGCAGGCAGAACAGGGCACCCACGCCGAACGACGGCAGTGCCTCGCGTCGGCGCATCGCCCGCTCGGACAGTGCCCAGCGACCCCACGACGCGAGCGCTGTGACCAGGCCGGCGACCACGAGGAGAACGGCGAGCAGGTGCTGGGTGTCTGCGCTGAGCGAGAGGTCGACCACGTCGACCGCGACCCCAGCTGCGAGCAGTGCCAGTGCGGTGCGAATCCACGCCAGGAAGGTGCGCTCGTTGGCGAACGAGAACCGGTAGTCCGGCTCCTCGCCGTCGACGTACACGAATCCCGGCCAGCGTCGTCGTTCACCATCAGTCACGCTCTCAGGGTACGGCGGCCAGTCGGTCGGTCTGATTGTGCAGTGACTCGCTCAACTCATGGCCCGCGCACGTGTTTGACCGGTGAGGTCACGACCTGCGGACGGAGGCAACCTTCCCCTTGCGGGTGAAGTTGATGGTCATCTCCACCTTCTTCGAGCCCTTGCGGGCGCACACGACGTACGACGTGCCGAGGCGTTGGTAGGGCTGGCCGACCTTCTTCATCACCTGCCGGGTGGTCATGCCGCGCTGCACCTGCGCCGCCACCTTGGCGACCGACTTGCGGAGCTTCGGATTGCGACACGAGTCGGCGCGCACGCCGTGCGCCCGCTCCCAGGTCTGCAGGAACGCCTCCGCGCCCTTGCCAAGGTCCTTCCGGATCGCGTCGTTCCCGCTGACCTTGGTCAGGTCCTCGACCCAGTCGGGATAGAGGCCGTAGTGGGCCACGCCGTCGGTGTTGACGTCGTACACCCGCTGCCCGCTGTGTTGCTTGTCGACACGTACGCCGCCCAACGACCGGAACGGGTAGCTCACCTTGCGCTTCGCGTCGGCGCCGCGCGGCGAGCCCTGCACGGCGAGACCGTTGATGTCAGCGCCGTAGCCAAAGCCGAAGTAGTACTGCTTGCTCGCCCAGCCCAGGTGGCGCTGCCACTTCTCGACGAACCCGGTCGAGTCGCCGGCCATCGGCGCGACAAACCCGCCGAGGTCATAGATCCGGGGATAGGCGTCGGGGGTCGACCACGAGTGGCTGGAGACGACACCGGAGTAGCGGGCCTCCTCCAACACGTCGAGCGAGGCGGCCCGGGCCTTCACGCTCATGTGGTCGGGGTCGATCAGCATGTGCTTGTCCATCATCAGCTGCAGCACCCGTTCGCCGAGGTCGGTGAGCCCGCGGCGGTTGCAGTGCAGCGGCTTGGGATAGAGCGGCAGGGCCGGCAGCGAGAGCCCGACGCTGGCCACGGCCGCGAAGAGGGCGTCCTGCCCGGAGTCGGCGGTGAGGGCGGGCAGGCCGAGCTGGGTGCGGTCGGCCGACTCGCCGTCCGCGGGCTCGCAGTGCTGCATCGCCCAGAACGACCCGGTCTCGAGGAAGTTGGCGACGTTGACCAACGGCCCGATCGCACCTTCGTCGCCCGCGACGCCGGCGAGCGCGTTGTCGAACTTGTTGACCAGCTCCATCTGTCGCACGCCCAGGTCGTAGAGCTCGTCGAGCCCGGCGGTGATCTGGTCGACGTCGCAGGCCGGGATGTCGAGGGTCATCGTGCAGCCGAAGGGGATGCTGACCTCGACACCCATCACCACGGCCAACTTGCCGGCGTTGATCACCTTGCGGGCCTGGAACGGGTCGGTCACGATCCGATACCAACCCTTGCCCGGGCCGCCGTACTGCGCGTCGATGTAGCGCTCGAGTTCACGCATCCGTTGGGCCTGCAGGCGCGCGGAGTCCATGTCGTTGCACGAGTTCCGCTTGAACGGATAGATCTGGCAGAGCTTGCCGTTCTCGACCAGCAGGTTGACGAACACCCGCTGTCCGCCACGCCACGCACGCTCCAGCCACTTCCAGTAGACGCCTTCGTGCACGAGGGCGTCGGGCGCCGGCCAGCCTTCGAACGTCGGCCAACCGACCGGGTCGCGCTGCGCGCCGCCGGACAGCGCGAGGTCGAGCACACCGCCCTTGGTGCCCTGCTGGTTGGTCTTCGAGCAGTCCGGCAGGGCGTACGGCGCGCCGTACTTGTGCCACGGTCGGCCACAGTGCACCTCGCCGCCGAGGAACTCGAAGGCCATGCCGTGCACGTGCGGGTCGACATATCCGCGCACCTCCTGGAAGGAGGTCCTGCCAGCATGCGGCCTGCCGGTCACATCGACGTCGACCTCGGGATAGGCAGGACATCCCTTGGTGCGCTTGAGCTTGAACTTCGTTGGGCTGGTCCCGGTGCTGAAGCCGTCGCCGGAGGCGCGCAGGTGGAGACCGTTGGCGAGACGGAAGGTGAACCTCTTGCCCGTACGACGGGTGATCCACTCGGCGTCCACCGACGGCGCCGGGGCCCAGGCGGCGCTGTTGCTGGTGCCGCTCAGGAACGTGCGATCGCGACCGTAGAGCAGGTGCACGCCCAGATCCGTTGCCTGGAAACGGATCGGGGTCCCGTTGACCGTGTAGCAGCCGCCGGCGACGGCGTACCGGTTCTGCGGTACGACGCGCCGCTTCGCGCTCAGGTCGGCGCGGGTGAGCGGCGGGTCGGCCAGCTTGCGCTGGGAGGCGACGTACGCCGTGTTGGAGGCCGCCTGCTTGGCGGTGGTCGGGTCCTCGGTGCCGGGACCCAGGCCTGCGCGGCTGATCGAGTTCTTCGTGGCCGGGTCGTCGTGGCGGTGGTTGTGCCCGTCGGCAGCCAGCGCCACGGCGATCCGCTCGCCACTCTCCGCTGCGTAGACGTCGCGAAGCGACTCGGTGCGGCTGAGTTCGAATTCGGGGACGACGAGTGCGGTGGCCACCATCGCCACGGCTACCAGGACGGACAGGGCAAGCCGCCGGACCAACGCGTTCTGCATAAGGGTTCAACGAGCGCCCATGGCGTAGGTCACACCTACCTCTGCCGGGAGGACCAGGCGGGTGCCGTTCAGCGCAGGCGGGCCGAGATGATCGCCGCGGTCCGGCGTACCTCCTCGGAGTGCCGCGGACCGGCGTCACCGGAGGGGAAGGTCAGGGCCACCCCGGCCACCGGATGCCCGAGGTGGTCGACCACGCTGGCCGCCACGCTGGCGAAGCCGGCCGTGACCTCGCCGTCCTCGGACGCGTGCCCTCGTTGTCTGGTCTCGGCGAGGACGGCGCGCAGTGCGGTCGGCGTGCGGGGTCCGACCCCGGTCCGATCGACGAAACTGGCCCGGTCCGGAAGCAGTGCACGCACCTGCGCAGCCGGGAGGTCGGCCAGGATTGCCCGCCCGCTCGCGGTCAGATGGCCCGGCAGTCGCACGCCGACGTCGCTGACCAGTGGCGGTCGACCGGGCGCGCGTTCCTCGATGACATAGACGACGTCGCGACCGTGCAGCACGGCGAGGTGGGCGCTGTGTCCGGTGCGGTCGACCAGTTCGGCCAATGGACGCCGCGCGAGGCGAGCGAGCGGTTCGTGGCGCGCGTACCCCGACCCGACCTCGTGGGCGGCCACGCCCAGCCCGTAGCGGTGCTCGTCGGCCAGATGGACCACGAAGCCTTCGTCGGCCATCACTCCCAACAGGTGGTACGCCGTGCTCCGCGGCAGGTCGCAGGCGCGGGCGATCCGCTCGAGCGGCACGGGAGCCGGCTGCGTGGCAAGGAAGCGCAACACCCGCAGCGTGCGGGTCGCGGCCGGGACCTGACTCATGGGACGACTGTGCCAGCGATCGGCGGTGCCGCCCAACGGTCCCGGCGTCCCACGCGTCTGCCCGACGTCCTATCTTGGAGCGATGAGCACTGGAGGCGTTGCGACCGGACACGCGATCTCGCCCGATTCAGGGGAGCACTGGGCCAACGAAGGCGCGTGGAAGGTGGCCGACGGGATCCATCGGATCCCGCTCCCGCTGCCGATGGACGCACTCAAGGCAGTCAACGTCTATGCGATCGAGGGCGACGACGGCCTCACTCTGATCGACGGTGGCTGGGCGATCCCGTTGGCCCGTGACCTGCTCGACAAGTCGCTGCGTTCGATCGGCTCCGGCTTCGGTGACATCAAGCGCTTCCTGGTCACCCACGTGCATCGCGACCACTACACGATGGCTGCTGCCCTGGGTGCGGAGTTCGGCTCCGACGTCGCCCTCGGGATCGAGGAGAAGCCGGCGCTCGACCTGCTGCTGAATGTCGACAAGCTCACCGAGAGCCCGTTCACTGCGGTGCTGCGTACGGCCGGTGCACTCGAGATCGCCGAGTTGTGGAACCAGGGTGACCGGGAACTCCCGGACCCCGTGCACTGGGCGCACCCCAACACGTGGATCGAAGGCGACCGCACCTTCCGGGTCGGCGCGCGGTCGATCGACGCCGTACACACTCCCGGACACACCCCCGGCCACTACGTCTTCGCCGACCAGGCGGAGGGCGTGCTGTTCTCCGGCGACCACGTGCTGCCGACGATCACTCCGTCGATCGGCTTCACCGTGCCGCCCACCGACGAACCGCTCGGTGACTTCATGGCCTCCCTCGCCCGGGTGCGGTCGTTGCCCGACCTCCGGATCCTGCCGGCCCACGGCCCGGTGGCGCCCTCGACCCACCAGCGGGTGGACGAGCTGCTCACCCACCACGAGTCGCGCCTCGACCAGTGCCTGGCTTCACTCCGGTCGCGCGGAGACGTGACGTCGCTGGTGGTCGCACGCGACCTGGGCTGGACCCGTCACGAACACGCCTTCGACAGCCTCGACGAGTTCAGCCAGGGAATGGCCGCGATGGAGACCAAGGCGCACATGGACGTGCTGGTCTCCCGTGGCCTCGCCACCGCCACCGACGACCCCGACGGCGTGCGCTACGCCCCCGCCCCTCCCGCGAACTGACAAGGATTCACGCGAGCGGATGCTCGTGACGCACCGGCACCAGTGCCGTGGCAGCCAGTGGAAACACCGCTGCCGCTGCGAAGACCGCGGGATAGCCGAACTGCGGGATCGCCCAGCCGGCCACGGGCGGGACGGCTGAGGCCAGCAGGAACTGGGCGGTGTTGTGTGCGCCCAGGGCGCGGCCGGACCAGAAGGGACCCGCGCGTTCGGCCACGGCGGTGAAGGCCAGCCCGTTGTCGGCGACGGTGACCACGGTCGCGAGCACCAGCACTCCCACCGAGATCGCCCAGTCCGCCCCGGCAGTGATGCCGAGTGCCAACATCGTGACGGCGGCGAGCAAGCTGATCCAGCGCATCGGTGCCATCCGGCTGCCGACCCGGTCCGACACGACGCCCGACACGATTCGCCCGATCGCTCCGGCGACCTGGGTCGCGGCCACCAGTCCTCCCGCGGCCACCGGCGACCAACCTCGTTCGTCGATCAGCCACACCAGCGCGAAGGTCCAGACCAGGAACTGGGGGACGACCAACAGCACAGCGCTCCCATGCACCCGAGCGAGATACCGGTTGCTGCGGTAGGGATTCGCGGTCGTGGCCGTGGTCGGCTCCGGACGGGGTGGGTCGACCACGACCACCGCCACCAGGAGTGCGGCCAGCGCGGACGCGACGACAGGTACGGCGAGTGCTTGCGTGACGCCGTACGCATGGGCGATGCCGGCGATGCTGATCGCCGCAACCCCGACGCCCAAGGGCTGGGAGGTCTGTCGGATGCCCATGGCCAACCCCCGTTGGCCGGGCGGGAACCAGCCGACGACGACCCGCCCGCTCGCCGAGGAGGTGCTTGCAGCACAGGCGCCGGCAACCAGCAGGGCGAGGGCGAGGAGCGCGGGGTTCGGCGCCACCATTGCCACCGCGCTGACGACCGCGGTGCTGGCCAGGCCGGCCAGCAGCGTGAATCGTTCGCCCCTGCGGTCGGTCACCAGCCCCCACGCCACCAACGCGAGCATCACGCCGAGTGTCGGCGCGGCGGCGACCATGCCGGCTTCGGCGAGCGACAGGCCGTCGTCGCGCAGCGCCGGGATCAGGAAGGGGGCGCCGTGGATGGCCATGGCTGACGACCCCTGGGCAACGGTGCCCGCGGCGAGGATCGACCAGCGCCGTACGTCGGAGGGGGTGGCTGCCATGGGGTCAGTGTGGCACTGGCTCATAAGTTGAGACAAAATATCTCACAATGCGACCACGTGCCCGGGCGGCTGCAGGTTCGCGCGGGCTGGCTGCTGGTTCGCGTGAATTTTTCTGGCAGTTCACACAAAAAGGCAGGGTTGACTGTTTGTTTGTGAAGGCGCAGGATGAGCGGCGTGAAGGCGGAGACTGTTGGTGAGCCCGACGGCGGGACGCCGCCGCGTGCACTCGCGGGCCGGGTACCCCAGGAGGAGCGCACCCGGCTGATGCGGGAGCGCCTGCTGGATGCCTGTGTCGAATGCCTCGTCGAACAGGGCTGGGCGGGTACGTCGACGACGCTGGTCTCGCGGCGAGCCGGGGTGAGCCGCGGGGCGCAGCTGCACCACTTCCCGACCAAGGCCGACCTGGTCGTGGCAGCGGTGGAACGGCTGGCCGAACGGCGCCACCACATGCTCGAGGAGGTGGCGGAGGGGTTGCCCCGCGGCAAGAAGCGCACCCGAGCGGTGCTGGAGGCGTTCGGGGAACACTTCGCCAGCGACGTCTTCGTCGCCGCGCTCGAACTGTGGGTGGCGGCCCGCACCGACCCCGACCTGCTCGCCGTGGTCGGCCCGTTGGAACAACGCGTCGGCCGGGAGACCCATCGCTCCTGTGTCGACCTGCTCGGCATCGACGAATCGGTGCCCGGCAACCGCGAGCTCGTCCAGGCGACCCTCGACCTGATCCGCGGACTCGGCCTGGCCAACACGATCTCCGACGACACCGCTCGGCGCCGTCGCATCCTGGCCCGCTGGGCCGACCACCTCGACGCAGTCCTGGAGGAACAGTCATGAGCAGAACCCAGATGCTCGACGAAGTCCTGACCGACCTCGCCGCCGAAGGGGACCAGCTCGACCATGTGGTTGCGTTGGTCACCGAGGAGCAGTGGAGTACGCCGACTCCGGCGGTCGGCTGGGACGTCGCCACCCAGATCGCCCACCTGGCCTGGACCGACGAAGTGGCCGTCACCGCTGCCACCGACAAGGACGCCTGGGATGCTGCCGTGCTCGAGGCGATGGCTGACCCGGAGCACTTCGTCGATCGCCAGGCAACCAGCGGTGCGCAGATGCCGCCTGCAGAACTGCTCGAGCGCTGGCGTGCGGCCCGCGCGCACCTGCACGAAGTGCTGAGGGAACTTCCGGCCGCCACCAAGATCCCGTGGTACGGACCCCCGATGTCCGCCACGTCGATGGCAACGGCCCGGCTGATGGAGACCTGGGCACATTCGCTCGACGTGCACGAGGCTCTCGGCGTGACACCGCAGCCCTCCGACCGGATCCGCCACATCGCCCACCTCGCGGTGCGGACCCGGAACTTCGCCTTCTCGGTGCATGACCTCGCCCCGCCGGCGGACGAGTTCCGCATCGACCTCGTCGCTCCGTCCGGCGACACCTGGAGTTGGGGCCCTGAAGACGCCACGCAGACCGTCACCGGGCCGGCGTACGACCTGTGCCTGCTGGCCACCCAGCGGGTGCACCGCGACGACACCATGCTGGTGGCCACCGGCAGTGAAGCCGACCACTGGCTCGACATCGCCCAGTGCTTCGCGGGTCCTGCCGGCGAAGGCCGCGACAGCGTGGGAGGGCGAGGATGACCGCCGTCCGGATCGGCAACTGCTCCGGTTTCTACGGAGACCGACTCTCCGCGATGCGCGAGATGCTCGAGGGTGGCGACCTCGACTTCCTGACCGGCGACTACCTCGCTGAGTTGACGATGCTGATCCTCGGCAGGGACACGATGAAGGACCCCGCGCTCGGCTATGCGCGCACCTTCGTGCGGCAACTCGAGGACAGCCTCGGCCTGGCGTTGGAGAAGGGTGTCCGCATCGTCAGCAACGCCGGCGGCCTCAACCCGGCTGGCCTTGCTGACAAGGTCCGCGAGGTTGCCGGCGGCCTCGGTCTCGACGTCGCCGTCGCCCACGTCGAGGGCGACGATCTTCGACCGCGGGCCGCCGAGCTCGGCCTGGGCAACGCGCTGACTGCGAACGCCTATCTCGGCGGTTTCGGCATCGCCCGCGCTCTCGACGCCGGAGCGCAGGTGGTCGTCACCGGTCGGGTCACCGATGCCTCCGTGGTGGTGGGACCCGCCGCGCACGCTCACGGATGGGGGCCGGACGACCTCGACCCACTCGCCGGCGCGGTCATCGCAGGTCATGTCATCGAGTGCGGCACGCAGGCGTGTGGCGGCAATTTCTCGGGTTTCCGCAAGTTGGCCCGTGAGGGTCGTTTCAACACGCCGATCGGGTTCCCGATCGCCGAGGTGGCCGCCGACGGCAGCTGCGTGATCACCAAGCACGAGGGCACCGGCGGCGGCGTCACCCTCGACACCGTCACCGCGCAACTGGTCTACGAGATCCAGTCGCACCGCTACCTCGGCCCCGACGTCACCGCGCGCCTCGACAGCGTCGCCCTGGCACAGCAGGGACCGGACCGGGTGGCGATCACCGGCGTACGCGGCGAAGCGCCGCCCGAGACCCTGAAGGTCTGCGTCAACGAGCTCGGCGGATGGCGCAACGCGGTCGAGTTCGTGCTGACCGGTCTGGAGACCGACGCGAAGTCCGACTGGGTGCGTGAGCAGATGACCGCTGCCATGGCGGCGCGGCCGCCGGCCACCGTGCACTGGTCGCAGACATCTCCGCCCCAGCCCGATGCCGACACCCAGGAGGGCGCGAGCGTCCTGCTGCGGTGCACCGTCAAGGACCCTGAGGCCGGCCCGGTGGGCAAGCCGTTCACCGCAGCCGCCGTCGAGATCGCGCTGGCGTCGTACCCCGGCTTCACGATGACGGGTCCTCCTCCGGCACCCACGCCGTACGGCGTCTATCGGCCCGAGTACGTCGATCGGGCAGCTGTCACCCAGACCGTCGTCCATGCCGACGGACGTCGCGAGGTGATCGAGGACCCGGCGTGCGCGACCGCGGAAACCGCTGACGCTGCGCCGGCCCTACCGCCGGCACCCGCCCCCGACTCGCCGGCCCACACGCGTCGGGTGCCGTTCGGCACCTTCGTGCATGCGCGGTCGGGTGACAAGGGTGGCGACGCCAACCTCGGCCTCTGGATCGCCCGCGACGGGTTCGCCGACCAGGACCTGTACGACGCGCGGGTGGCCTGGTTGTGCGACGAGGTCACACCCGAGCGGGTGAAGGCGTTGGTGCCCGAGGCTGCTGAGCTGGAGGTCGAGGTGCATCCGTTGCCGAACCTCGGCGGCGTGAACGTGTTGCTCCGAGGGCTGCTGGGCGAAGGCGTTGCCTCCTCCACGCGGTTCGACCCCCAGGCGAAGGGACTCGGCGAGTGGTTCCGGTCCCGACTGACAAGTGTTGACGAAAGGTTGTTGGGATGACGTTCACGGCGGAGCAGATCACCCTCAAGGAGTCCGCTGCCGCGTTCACCCGACGCGAGGTGATGCCTGACCTGCAGGCGTGGGAGGACGCCGGCGAGCTGCCGCGCGAACTGCACCTCGCCGCTGCCGAGGCGGGTTTCATGGGCGTCGGCTACCCGGAGGAGGTCGGGGGCCAGGGCGGTGACCTGCTCGACGTGTGCGCCGCCCAGGAGGGCTTCATGTCCGCCGGCGCGTCCGGCGGGCTGCTCGCGTCGTTGTTCACCCACGGCATTGCGGTGCCGCACGTCATCGCGCACGGCTCGTCCGACCTGGTCGACCGATTCGTCCGGCCGACCCTGGCCGGCGAGAAGATCGGCTCGCTGGCGATCACCGAGCCCGGTGGCGGCTCCGACGTGGCCGGCCTCACCACCAAGGCGGTGCGCGACGGTGACCACTACGTGATCAACGGGTCGAAGACCTTCATCACCTCCGGCGTCCGCGCCGACTTCGTCACCACCGCGGTGCGCACCGGTGACGCTGGCGCCCACGGCCTGTCGCTGGTCGTCGTGGAGACCGACACCCCGGGTTTCACCGTCGACCGCAACCTCAAGAAGATGGGGTGGCACTGCTCGGACACGGCTGAGCTCTCGTATGTCGACGTGCGGGTGCCGGTCGAGAACCTGATCGGCGAGGAGAATGCCGGGTTCTACTACATCGCCGAGCAGTTCGTCGTGGAGCGGATCGCCCTTGCCCTGATCGGTTATGGGCACGCGATGCGCGCGCTCGCACTGGCCGTCGAGCACTGCCGCATGCGGGAGACCTTCGGCAAGCCGCTGATCAAGAACCAGGTGGTGCAGGCCAAGTTGGTCGAGATGCACCGCCGGACAGAGGTGGCACGGATCTACACACTCGACGTGGCCAGACGCCACGTCGCGGGCGAGAACGTGATCGCCGACGTCTGCCTGGCCAAGCAGACCGCAGTCGAGACTGCGGTCGCGGTCACCTCCGAAGCAGTGCAACTCTTCGGTGGCAGCGGCTACATGCACGGGACCGAGGTCGAGCGCCACTACCGCGATGCCCGGATCCTGCCGATCGGGGGCGGCGCCACCGAGGTGCTCACCGATCTGGCGGCCAAGCTGTTGGGATACACCCGCTGATGAGCCTGTTGCGACCGCTGGGTGACGAGGTCACCGTGCATGTCGAGGCGCCGGTCGATCGGGTCTGGGCACTGGTCAGCGACGTCACCCGGATCGGCGAGTTCTCCCCGGAGACCTTCGAGGCGAAGTGGACCCGCGGCTCCACCGGGCCGGAGGTCGGCGCCACCTTCGCCGGCCACGTGAAGCGCAACGGGGTCGGCCCGACCTACTGGTCGCCCTGCCGGGTCACGAAGTGTGAACCGAACCAGCTCTTCGAGTTCTCGGTCGGAACCGAGCAGATCCACCTCAACAACTGGGGCTATCGCCTGCAGGCGAAGGAGAACGGCACCGCCGTGACGGAGTACTTCCGTCTCGAGGCGTCGCTCTCGGTGCGGGCCTACTGGCTGGTGCTGGGCCGGCTGCGCGGGCGCACCAACCGACGAGGAATGCGCACGACACTGGAACGGATGAAGGCCGTCCTCGAGGACGGGACAACCAAGGGGGCGCAAGGATGAGTGCCAACCGAACAGCCATGCTCGAGAAGCTCGAAGAGCTCAGGGCCGAGCAGGACAAGGCGGTTGAGGCCGGCGGCAAATACATCGCCCGGCACAAGGAGCGCGGCAAGCTCACCGCACGGGAGCGCATCGAGCTCTTGGTCGACGAGGATTCGGCGTTCCTCGAGCTGATGCCGCTCGCCGGATGGGGCAGCGACTTCGCCGTCGGCGCCTCACTGGTCACCGGCATCGGCGTGGTCGAGGGTGTCGAGTGCATGATCGTCGCCAACGACCCGACGGTGAAGGGCGGAGCACTCAACCCGTGGTCGGTGAAGAAGAGCTTTCGCGCTGCTGACATCGCCGCCCAGAACGGTCTTCCGACGATCAACCTCACCGAGTCCGGAGGCGCCGATCTCCCGACCCAGAAGGAGATCTTCATTCCCGGCGGCCGTGGCTTCCGTGACCTGACCCGTTCGTCGGCACGCAAGATCCCGACCGTCTCGGTGGTCTTCGGCAACTCCACGGCCGGTGGCGCCTACGTCCCGGGCATGAGTGATTACGTGATCATGGTCAAGGAGCAGGCGAAGGTCTTCCTGGCCGGCCCGCCGTTGGTGAAGATGGCGACCGGCGAGGAGACGGACGACGAGTCACTGGGCGGCGCCGAGATGCACTCGCGAATCTCCGGTTCGTCGGATTTCCTGGCCGTCGACGAGTACGACGCGATCCGGCTCGCCCGCCGTGTGGTGGCCCGACTCAACTGGCGCAAGGCAGGCGTCATACCGGGCTCTCCTGCCGCGACCGGGGACTACGCCGAGCCGGACTTCGACCCCGAGGACCTGCTCGACTTGATCCCCAGCGACCTCAAGGAGCCGTTCGACCCGCGTGAGGCGATCCTGAGGATCGTCGACGGGGTTTCGACCGGCTCGACCACCGGCCACGACAATGCCGTTGCCTTCGACGAGTTCAAACCCCTGTATGGCACAGCGCTCTGCGTGGGCTGGGCCCGCCTGCACGGACACCCGATCGGGATCCTCGCCAATGCCCGTGGAGTGTTGATGAGCGAGGAGGCGCAGAAGGCCGCACAGTTCATCCAGCTCGCCAACCAGAAGGACACGCCGCTGCTGTTCCTGCACAACACCACCGGCTACATGGTCGGCAAGGACTACGAACAGGGCGGCATCATCAAGCACGGCGCCCAGATGATCAATGCGGTCTCCAACTCCACGGTGCCGCACCTGACGGTGATCATGGGGGCGTCGTACGGCGCGGGCAACTACGGCATGAACGGGCGTGCCTACGACCCACGGTTCCTGTTCACCTGGCCGTCGGCGAAGTCGTCGGTGATGGGACCTGCGCAGCTGGCCGGCGTGATGGAGATCGTGGCGCGTCAATCTGCCGAGTCCAAGGGCCAGCCCTTCGACGCCGAGGGGTTCAAGCCGATCAAGGAGATGGTCGAGACCCAGATCGAGGAACAGTCACTGCCCTATGTGCTGTCCGGCATGGTCTACGACGACGGCGTCATCGACCCGCGGGACACCCGCACCGTCCTCGGCATCTGCCTGTCCGTGATCGCCAATCAGCCCATCCAGGGCGAGATGAACTTTGGAGTGTTCCGACTGTGACCCTTCGAGATGCCTCGTCCCTCGGCTCGGCAGGGACCATCACCCGACTCCTGGTCGCCAACCGCGGCGAGATTGCACGACGGGTCTTCGCGACCTGCCGTCGACTCGGCATCGCCACCGTGGCGGTGCACTCGGACGCCGACGTCGGGCTCCCGTTCGTCACCGACGCCGACACGGCTGTGCGCCTCCCCGGAAACACGCCTGCAGAGACCTACCTCCGTGCTGACCTCGTCCTCGAGGCGGCGCTGCGCACGGGTGCCGATGCGATCCACCCGGGCTACGGCTTCCTGTCGGAGAACGCCGACTTCGCCCGCGCGGTGATCGAGGCCGGTCTGACCTGGGTCGGCCCCGCCCCGGAGTCGATCGAGCAGATGGGCTCGAAGATCGAGTCGAAGAAGCTGATGGAGGCCGCCGGCGTACCGGTGCTGGGCAACCTCACGCCCGAAACCGCAACCGAGGCCGACCTTCCGATGCTGGTGAAGGCGTCTGCCGGCGGTGGTGGCCGGGGCATGCGGGTGGTCCGGCGGCTCGCTCACCTGAGTGGTGAGGTCGACAAGGCATCCGCCGAGGCCGCGTCGGCGTTCGGCGACGGCACAGTCTTCGTCGAGCCCTACGTCGAACGCGGCCGTCACGTCGAGGTGCAGGTGGTGGGCCATGCCGGCGGTGCCCTGGTGCTCGGAGAGCGTGACTGCTCGGTGCAGCGTCGCCACCAGAAGGTCGTCGAGGAGGCGCCGGCGCCCCACCTTCCGGCGGCGACCCGGGCGGCCCTCCACGAGGCGGCCCGAGCCGCAGCCGTGGCGATCGACTACCGCGGCGCCGGCACCGTCGAGTTCCTCTACGACGCCGAGGTGGACCGGTTCTTCTTCCTGGAGATGAACACCCGTCTGCAGGTCGAGCACCCGGTCACCGAACTCGTGCACGGCGTCGACCTGGTCGAGCTCCAACTGCAGGTCGCGGAAGGCCGTGCAGTGGACGTCACCGAGACCGCTCCGCACGGGTGTGCGGTCGAAGTGCGCCTCTATGCCGAGGACCCTGCAGCCGACTACCAGCCTCAGAGCGGACGCCTCACCCGGTTCGAGATCCCGGCCGATGTCGAGTTCGGTCCGCTGACAGGTGCAGGCGCCCGTCTCGACTCCGGCTTCGTCAGTGGCAGCGAGGTCAGCACGCACTACGACGCGATGCTGGCCAAGTTGATCATCTGGGCGCCCACACGCGACGCCGCGTTGCGCCGCACCGTCGGTGCGCTCCGGCAGGCCGAGCTGCACGGGTTGCGCACCAATCGTGAGCAGCTGTTGGAGATTCTGCAGCACCCGGACGTCGTGGCAGGAACGATGACCACGGCGTTGCTGGCCGACGAGGACGATGCGCTGGTCGGTGCGGGCAAGGACCTCCCGGACGGTCCTGAGGCGCAGGCGCGCGCGTTCTTCGCCGCAACAGTGGCGGCCACGGCCGAGCAGACGTCGCGTCGTCGGGTGCAGCAGCGGATCCCCAGTGGGTGGCGCAATGTCGAGGCGGCTCCGCGCACTCTCGCGCTCGACGTCGCCGGCACCCAGGTGCAGGTCGGCTGGGTGCGCACGCGCGGAGGCTTCGCGATGGTCGACGTCTATGACGAGGTCGCCGGAGTCACCGCACCCGACCCGACGCCGATCGCCGGCGTCGTCGGTGGGTGGCGGGTCGTCGTACAGCACGACGGAGTGACGTTCCCGCACGACGTCTTCGTGGTCGGTGACCGCGTGGACGTGGAGACGCCGACCGGCCATGTCGCCGTACGACGGGTGCCCCGGTTCGTCGACCCCGCCGACCAGGTCGCGGAGGGCTCGCTCCTTGCGCCGATGCCCGGCTCCGTCGTGGGGGTGCGGGTCGAGGTGGGCGACCAGGTCGTGGAGGGCCAGACCCTCGTCGTGATGGAAGCCATGAAGATGCAGCACACCGTCGCGGCGCCGTACGCCGGGACCGTGACCGAACTGCCCGCCAGCGAGGGCCAGCAGGTCGAAGCGGGCGCCGTGCTCGCTGTCGTGACTGCACCCGAAGCCACAGAAGGAGATTGATGATGACGACATTCACCGAACCCGAAGAGCGCACTGCGCTGCGTGCAGCCGTGCGCAAGTTGGCCGGCAAGTACGGCCATGAGTACGTCGTCAAGCAGGCCGAGAGCGGCGGCAAGATGACCGAGATGTGGCTCGAGATGGGCCGCAACGGATTCCTCGGCGTCAATCTGCCGGAGGAGTACGGCGGTGGAGGCGGCGGAATGGCCGACCTGGCTGCGGTGCTCGAGGAGACGGCCGCGACCGGCGCCCCGTTGCTGATGATGGTGGTCTCGCCGGCGATCTGCGGCTCGATCATCGCGCGCTGCGGCACCGAGGAGCAGAAGAAGCGGTGGCTGCCGAGCATTGCCGACGGCACCCACCTGATGGCGTTCGGCATCACCGAGGCCGACGCGGGCTCCAACTCGCACCAGATCACCACCACCGCGACCCGCGACGGTGACGAGTGGGTGCTGAGCGGTCAGAAGACCTTCATCTCCGGTGTCGACGAGGCGCAGTCGGTGCTGGTCGTCGCTCGCACCGCCGACGCGAAGACCGGCAAGTTGAAGCCGGCGCTCTTCGTGGTGCCGACCGACGCCGAGGGCTTCACCAAGCAGGTGATCCCGATGGCCTGGTCGGCTCCCGAGAAGCAGTTCACGCTCTTCCTCGACCAGGTCCGCCTGCCGGCCGACGCGTTGGTGGGTGACGAGGACGGCGGCCTGTGGCAGCTGTTCGCCGGTCTGAACCCGGAGCGGATCATGGGCGGTGCCTTCTCCTGCGGCATGGCGATGTATGCCCTCGGCAAAGCGGTCGAGTACGCCAAGGTGCGTTCGGTCTGGAAGGACCAGCCGATCGGCGCGCACCAAGGCATCGCGCACCCGCTCGCGAAGATCAAGATCGAGCTCGAGCAGGCCAGGCTCCTGTGGCAGAAGGCCGCAGCGCTCTACGACGCTGGCGATGACATGACCGCGGGTGAATACGCCAACATGGCCAAGTACGCCGGCGGCGAGGTCGCCTGCAACGCCAGCGACGTCGCCGTGCACACCCACGGCGGCAACGGCCTCACCGTCGAATACGGCTTGGCCAACATGCTCGTCGCCGCCCGCCTCGGCCGGATCGCCCCCGTCTCGCGCGAAATGATCCTCAACTTCGTCGCCATGCACTCCCTGGGGCTGCCCAAGTCCTACTGATCTCCCTCCACCCCACCCCACCCCCGCCTGGCCGTCGAGTACGCACTTCTGGTCGGTCGAGTACGCGCGTCTGGTCGGCCGAGTACGCACATGTGGCCGCGCTGGCCGCGAACGGCGGGCCGGCGCGGGGTGTGGCTCGGCGCGTGCGTCTGGCGTTGATCTCAGGCGGGTGGGCGTTCGACCTGCGCACTCAGATGTGTAGGTGCCTGCAAGCAGTAGGAGTCGACCAGCAACTCAGCAACCTCGCTCCAGTCGGTGTCGTCGTCGAGAACCATCCCGATCACGTTGCCGCCATACCCCGCACGGAAGTAGGGGTGGCCGAGGTGCTCGAAGGCGGCGACCTCATCGGGCTCACCGCGCAACGTGATCCGAAGCAGTTGGTCTTCACCTCCGAAGATGTGGGCGAAGGTTGCGCCGGCGACTTTCCAGCGGACTCCGACCCACGCCTCCTCCTCGTGCACGCTCGGGAGTGCCGCGACCGCTCCGCGAGCACACTGCACCATCCAGTCCGGCACCGCCGCTCGCTGCTTCTTCGCCACGGACCCAGCCTGCCATCCACGCACGACGAACCACGTGTGCGTACTCGAGCGACCAGAGATGCGTACTCGACCGACCAGAGATGCGTACTCGACCGACCAGACGCGCGTACTCGACCGACCAGAGGTGCGTACTCGACCGACCAGACGCGCGTACTCAAGCGACCAGACGCGCGTACTCAAGCGACCAGAGGTGCGTACTCGACGGACCAGAGGTGCGTACGCGGTGGGGTGGCACGATGGCAGGCATGACGATCCTCGGTGAGACCTGGCAGGAGCTCCGGACGACCCGGACGAGCGTCAAGTGGCGGTTCTTCGACCCGGACGTGCTGCCGGTGTGGGTGGCGGAGATGGACGCGCGGCCCTGCGACCCGGTGGTCGCCACGGTGACGCGAGCGGTGTCGCTCGGGGACACTGGCTATGGCTGGGCGCCGCCGTTGGTCTCGGCCTTCGCCGACTTCGCCGCCCGACGGTGGGGGTGGGCAGTCGACTCCGCGCGCACCATGTTGCTCCCCGACGTGATGATCGGCATCGAGGAGATCCTGCAGGTGCTGCCGGGGGATGCGGTCGTGGTGAGCCCACCCTGCTACGACAGCTTCCGCGGCTTCGTGGAGTCGGTGCGCAAACGGCTGGTGACCGCGCCCCTGGGTCGGGACCACCGACTCGACCCGGCCACCCTCGAACGCGCCTTCGTCGATGCGGGCCCGGGGTCGGCGTACCTGCTGTGCAACCCCCAGAACCCCACCGGCACGGTGCACACGGCCGACGAGCTGGCAATGGTCGCCCGGCTGGCCGATGAGTACGGCGTCCAGGTCATCTCCGACGAGATCCATGCCCCGCTGACCCGCCCCGGCGTTGTGTTCACGCCCTACCTGACCGTGCCCGGCGCGGACAACGGGATTGCCGTCGTGTCTGCCTCGAAGGCGTGGAACCTGGCTGGTCTCAAGGCCGCGCTCGGCATCGCCGGGTCGGCCAACACGGTCCTGGCCGAGGTGCACGAGGTGGTCACCCACGGTGCCAATCACGTCGCAGTGCAGGCGCAGACCTCCGCCTACGCCGAGGGTGAGGCGTGGCTCGACCAGGTGCTGGGCGAGCTGGAGGAGCGCCGTTCTCTGCTCGAACGTCTCCTCGCCGAGCAGGTTCCGCAGGTGCGCATCGTGCCGGCGGAGTCGACCTACCTGGCCTGGCTCGACTGCACGGCCCTCGGCATCACCGATCCGGCCGCGCACTTCCAGGAGCACGGCCGGGTGGCGCTGAGCTCGGGTCTGCGCTACGACCCGGAGGGCGGCGTGGGATGGGCACGCTTCAACTTCGCCACCTCGCCCGAGGTGATCGAGGAGGCGGTACGTCGGATCGCGATTGCGGTCGCCCGGGCGCCGGCCCACGGCGACGGGTGACACCGTCAACCTGACGTTGCCGGTCGGCCGCTCAGTCCACCCGGACCGGCAGCGACAGGTCGCCGACCGGCAGGCTCTGCCAGCCGCGCACGAAGAAGGAGTCGTGCCGGACGCCGCTGCTCGGGTCGGCAGTGATGTGTGGATGGGCGGCCAGCAGCTCCTCGATTGCGATCTGGGCCTGCAACCGCGCGGCGTGGCTGCCGATGCAGAAGTGGGTCCCGCTGCTGAAGGCCAGGTGCCGATCAGGGGTACGACGTACGTCGAGTCGCTCGGCCGTCGCGCCGAACTCTCGCGGGTCACGGTTGGCCGAGGCATAGAGCATCATCACCTTGGCCCCTTCGGGAATGACGGCGTCGCGGATCGTCACCTCGTGGGTGGTGCTCCGCGCCAGTCCCTGCACCGACGACTCGAGTCGCAGGAACTCGAGGACCGCCGTGGGGAGCAGTGCCGGATCATCGAGGAGCAGTTGGCGCTGCGCAGGTGCACCGGTGAGCAGGGTGATCGCGTGTGACACCAGGCTGGCGGAGGTGTCGCTGCCGCCGGCGACCATCACGAAGCAGAAGCCGAGGATGTCCCAGTCGGTCAGTCGCCGGCCGTCGAGCTCGGCGGTGACCAGCGCTCCCAGCAGGTCGTCGTGCTCGCAACTGCGGCGATGGGTGATCGCCTCGGAGAAGTAGCCCATCATCTCGGCGACTGCTCGTGCGCCGCTGATCCGGTCGGGGTCGAGGTTGAAGCCGTCTGCCTGCACCTGGGTGAGCGCGGCGACCCACGGGGCGAATGCCGCGCGATCCCGTGAGGGCACGCCGAGCAGGTCGGCGAGCACGAAGACCGGAAGCGGCGAGGAGACCAGCCGGTGCAGGTCGACCTCCTCCCCGGCCTCTGCGCGCTCGGTCAGTTCACCGATGCAGCGCCGGACGAAGGCGCGGATGTCAGTCTCCATCGCCGCGATCCGCTTCGGGGTGAAGGCCCGCCCGATCAAGCCACGCAGGGCGGTCTGCACCGGCGGATCCAGCATCACGATCGTCGGTGGGATGCCCAGCTTGCCGATCTCGTCGGGATGGAAGGTGAGGCCCTTCGCAGATGAATAGGTCGCCGGGTCACGGACCGCGTCCCAGATGTCGTCGAACCGCGCGAACGACCAGAACTCCGGGACACCCGGCGTGCCCGGGTGGTGGTGCACGGGTCGAGTCTCACGCAGCACGGCGTACGCCGGGTAGGGATCGGCGCGGAAAGCCGCGTCGAACGGGTCGTAGGCAGGGGGCACATAGCCAGCGTCGCCGGTGAAGTCGCGCCGCCGCAAGCTTCCCCAGCAATTGTCGACAAAGTGCTTGTGGGGATGGGCCACGGGTGCAGTTCGCCTGTTGCTCAGGAACCGGTGGGCGGTCGGGGCGGGTCTGGCGTTCCGGCACGCACGGTCGCGGGCACGGACACGGACACGGACACGGCCATGCGGACCCGGCGAGTCGCCCGGGTTGCTGTTGCTGGGCATCTCCGGAGAGACCTGGTCTGGGGTTGGCCGTCGAGTCAGTGCTTGCCGCGTCGCGGCGGGCGTGGGAAGAACATCGGCGTGCGCTCGGCGTATCGGTCCCATCCCGGGCGTCCGGCCATGTGTCGCTCCAGCAGCCGGGCACCGGTGGCGAAGACGAGGAAGTAGGTCATCGCTGCCGGCGAGAGTACGGTGAGCACACCGGGCCAGGAGGAAGCGGCGATCAGCCAGATTCCCCACCACACACAGGCATCGCCGAAGTAGTTGGGATGGCGGGTCCAGCCCCACAGGCCTCGGTCCATGATCGTGCCCTGGTTGGCCGGATCAGCCTTGAAGGCAGCCATCTGACGGTCGCCGATCGCCTCGAACGCCAAACCGAACGCCCAGAGCACGATGCCCAGGGCCAGTACGACGGTCACGCCCTCATCGGCGACCGCGGAGACCTGCACCGGCAACGCGACGAACCACAACGAGACACCCTGCGTGACGAAGACCTTACGCACCCCCGTGGCGAAGCTCTTCCCCTCCAGCAGCTCGGCATAACGCGGGTCCTCACCCTTGCCCGAGTTGCGCCGGTGCATGAACCAGGCCAGCCGCAGCCCCCACACCCCGACGAGGACAGCCAGCAGCACGCGGCGTACGACGTCGCCGTCGCCCAGCGCCGCGCACACGATCGCCACGGCCACGAAGCCCAGGCCCCATGCGGTGTCCACCACCGCGAACTGCCCCGTACGCCGGGCCACCAGTGCCATCGACGACATCAGCACGGCGACGGCCAGCAGGGAGCAGCCCGAGACGAGCAGGAAGTCGGTCACCACATCCGCTCCGCGGGCAGGTCGTGATCGGCACCGGGGCGCACAGCCAGGATCTGGTCCACGCCCATCCGGCCGTCCCGGAAGGCCATCGCGCCACCGACGAGATAGAGGCGCCAGACCCGCACCACTTCGTCGCCCACCAACGTGGCGAGCCGGTCGAGGTTGGTCTCGAAGTTCACGATCCAGGCATCCACCGTGCGGACATAGTGTTCCCGCAGGGCATGGACGTCGCGCACTTCCAGACCTGCGTCCTCGATCAGCGCCACGGTGTCAGCCACCGGACGCATGTGCATGTCAGGGGCGATGAACGCCTCGATGAACGGTCCACCGCCGGGGTGGTTCCCACGACGGCGCGACATCTGTTGCACCAGGACCCGACCGCCGGGCCGGACGGCGCGAGCCAGTACGGCGGCGTACGTCGGGTAGTTGCCTTCGCCCACGTGCTCGCCCATCTCGATCGAGGCCACCGCGTCGAAACTGCCGTCAGACGGCGCGTCGCGGTAGTCCTGCAGCCGGATCGACACCCGGTCACCAAGGCCCCGCTCGGCTATGCGCTCATCGATGAAGGCCTTCTGCTCCTTGGAGATCGTCACTCCGGTCACCTGGGCACCGAACTCCTCGGCTGCGTGCAGGGCAAGCGAGCCCCAACCGCAACCGACGTCGAGCAGCCGCGTGCCGGGACCCAGTCCGAGCTTGCGACAGACCAGAGTGAGTTTGCCGCGCTGCGCCTCGGCGAGGGTCTGCGCGGCATCGTCGGACCAGTAGCCGCTCGAGTAGGCCATCGACTCGTCGAGGATCGCGGCATAGAACTCGTTGGACAGGTCGTAGTGGTGACTGATCGCGGCCCGGTCGCGCAGCCGTGAGTGCAGTCGACCACGCACGGTGGCCTGGCTGGGGGGAGCCGTCGGCCGGGCACCGAGAGCTCCCACCCGTCGCGCGACGCGCAGAGCCCTCATGACCGAGCGTGGGCTGGGACGCACCATGCCCCGCCCACGCCGGCCTGCCCCGCTCCACACGTGGGTCAATGTGTCCCCGAGGTCGGCGTGCACCTCGATCTCGCCGGCCACATAAGCCTGGGCGGCACCGAGTTCACCGGGCGACCAGAGCAGGCGCCGGAGCGCCTGCGGCGAACGCACCTCGACGGCCGGTGCATCCACCGGTCCGGCGACGGAACCGTCCCACGCCTTCAGCCGCACGGGGAGGTCGCCGCCGACGAAGGGACGGAGGCCGGCTTCGAGCTCGGCTGCCACGTTCATGAAGTCTCCCGGGTGAAAGTGAGCTGCTGGACGTCGAGGTAGCCGGCGGCAAAGCCAGCGCGGGAGTAGGCGAGGTAGAACTCCCAGGTGCGTCGGAACGTGTCGTCGAACCCGATGTCACGGACGTCTTCGGCGCGAGCCATGAACTGCTGCTCCCACCGGTGCAACGTCTCGGCGTAGTGCAGGCCGAACGAGAGTGTGTCGGTGAGCCGCAGGGTGGTGTGTTCACGGGTCACCTCGTCGAGCGCCTGCACCGACGGCAGGAATCCGCCGGGGAAGATGTACTTGTTGATCCACGTCCAGGTGCGGCGGGTCGCCAGCATCCGGTCGTGCGGCATCGTGATCGCCTGGATGACGGCGCGACCACCCGGTGCGAGCAGTCGGTCGATGCTGGCGAAGTAGGTCGCCCAGAACTCGTGTCCGACCGCTTCGATCATCTCGACCGAAACCACCGCGTCGAAACTGCCTTCGACCTCGCGGTAGTCGCACAGCTCGACCCGGACGCGGTCGCCGTACCCGGCAGCTCCGACGCGGGCACGTGCCAGCTCCTGCTGCTCGCTCGACAGCGTCACGGTGACCACCTCGGCCCCGCGAGCGGCCGCGCGCAGGGCGAGTTCGCCCCAGCCCGAGCCGATCTCCAGCAGTCTGGTGCCGGGGCCGACGCCGGCCTCGTCGAGGATGCGCTCGATCTTGCGCAGCTGCGCACTCGTCAACGACTGGTCGTCCCACGGGCGGGCATCGTCGAAGAGCGCCGACGAATAGCTCAGCGTGCGGTCGAGGAAGAGCACGAACAACTCGTTGGACAGGTCGTAGTGGTGGGAGATGTTCGCCCGCGTGTTGGCGACCTCGTTGAGGTGACCGCGCGGCGGTCGGGCGACGTACGCCGCACGCAACCGCTGCATCCAGTCGGGCACCAGCGTGGTCAGGTCACGGCAGAGCACCGTGAGCAGCAGCCCCGGGTCGGGAGAGTCCCAGGCGCCGGTCTGCCACGCTTCGCCGAAACCGATCAGGCCGTCGCGGCCCACCCGGGCGAAGAACTCGTCGGGGCGACGCAACACCAGCGTCGGTACACCGTCGCGAGCCTCAGCGGCATCGTGCACGACCGAGATCCCGAGGCGACGCGCAGCGCGGATGAGGATCCGCTCGGCAACCTTCGCCGACACCGCTGTGCGCAGTCCCTTCGGTCGCCGGATGAGGTCGGGCCACCTGCGCGGGTCGGCTTCTTCGACCGGTCCCTGAGGTGTGTGGCCGCCTGCGGCCGAGCCTCGAAGGATGGTGGGGCGCTGGGTGTTGCTGAAGTCGACGGTCATTGGACGCCCTCCTGGCGAGCGTGGGTGGGGCGTGGCTGCAGCGGGAGCCGCCGGAGCCACAGTGCGATGCCGTGGGCGCGGATCAGCGCGGCGCCACGCAGCGAGGCGAGGGATGCGCGGGTGATCGCGCCCGGGGCGGTGTCGGGACGGCCGGCCAGGGAGGCGTCGAAACGCTTCCCGTCCGGCGTGGTCAGAGAGACGGCGATCCTCAGTGCATCGACCGGCACCGGCACGTGGACGTCGTACTGGCCGTCGGTGTCGTGGAAGGGCGAGACATACATCGCCTTGTCTACCTGTGCGGCGCCGACGTCGTCAGGATGCACCACATAGGCATGACGGTCGCCATAGGTGTTGTGCACTTCGACCACCGCCGCAGCCAACCCGCCGGTCGCGCTGAAGCACCAGAAGACGCTGATCGGGTTGAAGCAGAACCCCCAGGCGCGCGGTTGGGCAGCCAGCACGATTCGTCCGCCGTCGAGCTGAATCCCTCGCTGGGCAAGGAAGTTCTCGACGTTGGAGCGGATCGACGACTCCGGATGACCGAGGTGGTCGCGGGCCTCGAATCGGCCCAGGACACCGTGGTCCGGAAGGTTGTCGACGTCGACCACCCAGTGCCGCGAGCGGTGTTGGAAGGCGCGGCGCCACGGCGTACGGCGCACATGGCGCACCGTGGTGGCGTGTACGCCGATCGCAATCTCGGTCGGTGCGGTGGGCCTGATCGCCTGCACGCGTCTGGCGGCCTCGACACCGGACCGGGCGCCGTCCTCATGGAATCCCCAGCCCTGCCAGGCGCCGGCGAAGTGGATCCGTTTGGTGTCGAGCTCGCGCTGACGACCACGGGCGCTGACGGACGTCGGCGTGTAGAGCGGGTGCTCGTATTCGCGTCGGGCGATCACGGTGGCGGGATCGACGAGGTCCTCGCCGCCGAGAGTGACCAGATAGTGGGTGTCGGTCTCGAGGCGCTGCAGCCGGGTGAGGTCATAGGTGACGGTGACACCGTCATGGCCGGGACGTTCGAGGTGGTTCCATGCCGCCCATGCGTTGCGGGCGCGTGGCATCACAGTGGTGTCGGTGTGCAGCAGCGCGACGTTGTGGCTGTAGCTGATCGCTCCGAGAATCTCGCGTTGTGCCTGCGTGGGTGCCGCGAGCATCGACAAGGCGTGCGACGGATGGGTGGCGATCACGACTGCGTCGAACGTCTCGACGAGTCCGTTGCCGTCGGTGAGTTCGACACCGTCGGCGGTCTCGTGGACATTGACCACCTTGGTGCCGGTGCGGACGTCGTGGATGCCCGCGACGATCCGCTCGACGTACTCCCGAGAACCACCGGCGACCGTGCGCCACTGGGGAGACCCGAAGATCTGCAACATGCCGTGGTGGGCCAGGAAGGTGAACAGGTAGCGCGCGGGATAGTTCATCGCCTCGCGCGGGTCGCAGGACCACACCGCAGCCACCAGCGGCGCCATGAAGTGCCGGCGGAAGAACGGGGTGAAGCCGCCGCGGGCCAGGAACTCCCCCAAGGTCTCATTGGCGTCACCGGCCTGCTCGGGGGAGGCGAGCAGGCGGCGCGCGGCACGGTGGAACCGGGGGATCTCGGTGAGCATCCGCAGGTACGCCGGTCGGGACAGGTTGGCGCGGATCGGGAAGAGACCTCGACGTCCCATGGCGCCGGCCCATTCCAGCTGGTCGTCATCAGAGCGCATCGAGAGCGACATCTCCGACTCCTGGGTCTCCACGCCGACTTCGGCGAAGATCCGCAGCAGGTGGGGGTAGGTGCGCCGGTTGTGCACGATGAAACCGGTGTCGATGGCAAGACCGTCGACCAGGTGGGTGTCTGCGTGCCCACCGAGACGCTCGTCGGCTTCGAAGAGGGTGACCTCGGCGTGGCGGCCCAACTCATGGGCCGCCACCAGACCTGAGACCCCGCTGCCGACGACGGCGACTCGGTTCACGCCGTACCGGTTCACACCGATCCGCTCAGGTCGAACAGCGCGATCGGTGCGCTGGACGGCTCGGGGGAGCCACCGTCCGGTTCGACGGTGATCCCGACGCCGGTTGCCTCGGAGGCGTCGCCCTCGAGCATCACGGTCTGGTCGGACCTCTTCGGCATCAGGCCTGCATCGATCATGTCGCCTGCGGGCGCCTGCAGCCAGAGCTGGTAGACCATCCCGTCGGGCGGGGCCGGCATGTCCTCGGTCACCAGCACCGCCCGACCGTGGCTCACCGAGCGGACCAACGTCGCAGCAGCACCGTCGGGGAACTCCAGACTGACCCGCTCAGCGTCGTCTGCGGCGAGCACTGCGTCGGCCGCGTTGGGCGTCTGCGAGGTCTCGTCGGCCCACGGCTGGGTGACAGCCAGGCCACCGCCCACCAGGGCAATCACAGCTGCCGCGGCCACCAGCGGTGCGCGAAACCGACGCCGCAGGGGGATCACCGTCGCGGTGCGGGTTCCGCCGCTCGAGGCGGTCGACCCTTCGTGGGCCACGTCCGGCTGGGGAAGTGGGGGGAGGGGGCGCACGGTCGTGATGCCAGACAGCACCGCGTCACGCAGCGCAGGCGGAGGGGGCGTGGACGTGAGCTCGGCCAGCAGGCCCGAGGCTTCCTGCAACTCGGCCACCTCGACGCGGCAGTCGCTGCAGACGGCGAGGTGTTCCTCGAATGCCGCGCGCTCAGCCTCGTCGAGGGCGTCGACCGCGTACGCGCCCGACAGGGCGTGGATGTCGTTCACTGAGCCACTCCCATCGTGTCTCGCAGGCGGATCAGTCCGTCGCGGATTCGTGTCTTTGCGGTGCCGACCGGCAGGTCGAGCAGCGTAGCCACCTCGGTGTGCGTGTAGCCGCCGAAGTAGGCGAGTTCAATGGCCTCGCGCTGCACGGGCGTCAGCCCGCTGAGCGCGGCGCGGACCCGCCGCGCTTCGAGGCCGCTGAGGGCCGCCTCTTCGGTGGCGTCGTGTGCAACCTGGCGGTCCGAGCGGTGGTACGTCGTGTCGCGGCGACTCGAGGACTCCGCGGAGCGGACCCGGTCGACGGCTCGACGGTGGCCGATGGTCATCAGCCAGGAGAGGGCGCTGCCGCGCTCCGGGTCGAAGCGGGCCGCAGTGCGCCAGATTTCGAGGTAGGCCTCTTGAGTCACCTCGTCGGCCTGGGCCGGGTCTCGGACCACGCGTGTCACCAGGCCGTGCAACCGAGCTGCGGTGGCGTCGTACAGCGCAGCGAAGGCGGTCTCGTCACCGCGCGCAGAGCGACGCAGCAGCGAGACCAGCGGGTCCGGGGAGCCCGGCCCCTCCGGCGCCGGTGCGCCGGAGGAGTCGGGGCGGGACGTGTTCACGTCATTGATCCTTGCGGTCCGATGGGTCGATCAGGGCATCAACACGGTGTCGATGACATAAACGGTCGCGTTGGCGGTCGGAATGTTGCCACAGAGGACGGTTGCCTTCTCGTCGGCGACCTTGAATGCATCACCGGACCCGGTGATCTCGATCTTGTCACCAGCCAGCGTCTCGTGGGTGCCGGCCAGGTCCTCGGGTGCAATCTGACCCGCCACGACGTGGTGCGTCAGCACCGTGGTGAGCAGCTCCTTGTCGGCGAGCACGCCGGCGAGGGCGTCCTCGGGGATCGCAGCGAAGGCGTCGTCGGTCGGAGCGAAGACGGTCAGGGCGTCGGCCGAGTTCAGTGTGTCGACCAGGCCGGCCTCGCCGACTGCGGTGACCAGCGTGGTCAGCAGCGGGTTGGCGGAGGCGGCGGTCGCGACCGGCTCGGTGGCCATGCCGTTGAACGAGCCCGCACCGTCGGCGGGGATCAGCTTGCAGCCCTCACCGAAGGTCTGGTCCCCGGCGCTGGTCATGCCCTTGTCGCCGGAGTCACCAGTGTCGGTGGTGGTGTCGCTCATGTTGTCGCTGGCGTTGCTGTCGTTGTTGTCGTCGGAGTCGTCCGAGCCGCAGGCTGCGAGGCTGGCGGTGAGGGCGATGACGGCGGCGGTGGCGCCGGCCCGGCGGAGCATGGTGCGCTTCATGGTGTGACCTTTCCGAAGGTGTGTTGTCGCAAAGTGATTCGGGGCCACGGCACAGACGGATTGGTCTTTTCCAAACTTTCTTCCGCGCACTCGCATTCACCGGTGCACAATCGACGACGCCCCACTGCGCACACCGGAGACGGTGGCAGTGGGGCGTGCCTCGAAGGCTCGGTCAGGTCATTCGATGATGACCTGGATCTCCTGGATTCCACTCGACCCGTTGGGGAACGGGGTGGCGCGCACAGCGGTCTGCACGTCGCCGTCCCGGGTGGTGGCGCGCACCGCAAGGGTGTGGCGGCCGGGCTCTGCGTCCCACAGGAAGAACCACTGACGCCAGTAGTCGATGCCGGCGTCCGGACCGAGCTGCGCCGCCTGCCATGGCCCGCCGTCGACGCGCACCTGCACCGCATCCACGCCGCGGTGTTGGGCCCAGGCCACGCCCCCGACGGGGATCCGGCCGGCCTTGACCCGCTCCAGCGGCTTGGGAGTGTCGATCCGCGACGACACCTTGATCGGGCCCTCGATCGCCCAGTCACGGTCGGTCCAGTACGCCGTCGCGTCGGCATAACGGGTCAGGGTGAGTTTGCGCAGCCACTTGGTGGCGCTGACATAGCCATAGAGACCCGGCACGACCAACCTGGCCGGTGAGCCGTGCTCGGCCGGCAACGGTTCGCCGTTCATCCCGATCGCCACCAACGCGTCGCGGCCGTCGAGTGCGACCGCAAGCGGCGTGCTGATCGTGAAGCCGTCTTGCGCGGTGCTGAGGATCTGGTCGGCCCCCGGACGCACGCCGGCCCGATCCAGCAGTGTCGACAGGGGTACGCCGAGCCACCGGGCGGCACCGACGTACTTGCCGCCGACCTCGTTGGAGACGCAGGTCAGGGTGATGTCGCGTTCGACCATCGGCAGGTCGGTGAGTTCGTCGAAGGTGAGCGTGAACGGGTGGTCGACGTCGCCGTCGATGCGCAGGTCCCAGTCGTCGACCGGCACGATCGGCAGGCTGAGGTTGATGTCGACGCGATAGAAGTCGTCGTTGGAGGTGCGGAAGTCGGAGATGCCCGGGAAGACCTTCTCGAGGCCGGTGGGCAGCGGCTCGGCGACGGTGGCCGGCTTCGGCAGGACGATGTTGCCGATGCTGGTGCGGGCCTGTTCGATCCGGCGTCCGACCCAGCCGCCGGCCCCGGCGACGACGGCGATCGCTCCCGCGGCAAGCAGCACGCTGCGTCGGGAGGTGCCGGTGGGTTCGGGCCGTTCGGTGCGTCGTCGGCCGCCGCCGCCGACCATCGGGTGCCAGGCAGGCGGCTCGGGAAGTTCCGCTCGATCCGTGGCCACGCCACTCGTCCCTGCGGTCGTGCCCGGGGTCGCCCCGGTCGGAGCCGCGGCGAGGTGGCGCAGCACCAGGAGGACGCCGATCCCTGCCAACGCCGCGGCCACCGCAGGCAGCACGTCGTACGGCTCGGCCAGTGGGCGTGACAGGGCGGCGGCGCCGGCGAGCGCCACCAGGCCGACCAGGATCGCGATCCCGATGCGGAACCAGCGCATCGCGATCGCCCCGGCGACCGCGGCAAGCAGGATGGTTGCGCCGAGCACGCTGCCGACCAGGATCGTCTTGTCCTTGGTGCCGAACTCACGGATCGCCCACTCCTTCATCGGAGTCGGCGTCAGGTCGATCACTGTCGACCCGACGGCCAGCACGGGTGACGAAGCGGGGGTCAGGAGAGCGGCGACGAAGTGCCCGACCGCCATTCCGGCAAGGCACGCCAGCACGCCGTACCCCGCCCAGACCAACAGGCCGGGCCGCCAGTTGGTGACGGGCTCACTCGACGTACGACGCGATTCGGCTCCGGTGTCCATGGTGGTGATTCGTCACCGAACGGTTTCCGGATGGGTGCAGAAACCGGCGAGCGCTCAGGACTGCGGCGGGCGCAGGCAGACCCACGCGAGCGCGACCCCGAGGCCGGCCAGCGCGGGGGCCAGGGTCTGGACGGCCGACGACGGCGCGGCACCGTCGAAGACCCCCCAGGACCGGAGCGTCCAGTAGCCACCAACCAGGAACATCACCAGGGCCAGCGGCAGCCCCAGCAGGGCCCCACGTCGCCCGCGGTTGCGTCCGTATCGGTCGTCGTCCGTCATTGATCCCACCTCTCCTGGGACAAGCATGGGAGGTCGGGTGACGTCGTGCCCGCGGCGACCAGCATGCAGGACGTACGACGGTCGGGCAGGATTGTCGCCATGACCGACCTGGTGAAGTACGCCGTCTCCGATGCCGTTGCGACCTTGACCTTCGACTCGCCCCACAACCGCAACGCGTTGTCGCGGCAGTTGGTGGCGGAGTTCCACGAGGGCCTCGAGCGCGCCGAGGAGGCCGCCGACGTGAAGGTGGTGCTGGTCCGTGCCGAAGGCCGCACCTTCTGCTCCGGCGCCGACCTGTCCGAGGCCGCCGATCGCAGCATGGAGGAAGGGGCGATGGCGATCGTCGACCTGCAGCGCCGCATCGTCACGGCCACCAAGCCGGTGGTCACCCGGTTGCACGGCAACGTCCGCGCGGGCGGCATCGGCATCGTCGCTGCCTCCGACGTGGCGATCAGCGCCGACGACGCGACCTACGCCTTCACCGAGGTCAACCTGGCCCTCACCCCGGCGGCGATCTCGCTCACCGTGCTTCCGCGGATGACCGACCGGGCTGCGGCGCTGACCTTCCTCACCGGTGACACCTTCACCGGTGCCGAGGCGGCGGCAATGGGCCTGGTCACCAAGGCCGTGCCGGAGGCCGATCTCGACGCCGAGGTGGCGCGGGTCTGCGCCGCGCTCGTCAGCGGAGCACCCCAGGGACTGCGTGAGACCAAGGCGCTGCTGGGTCGTCACCTGGTGCGCAACATCGACGACAACGGCGCCGACCTGGCCAGGCTCTCGGCCCGACTGTTCGGCTCCGACGAGGCCCGCGAGGCAATGATGGCCTTCCTCTCCCGCCGCTGACCCGCGACACCGGACGAACCCGGCGGCGTACGGCTCGGACTCCGGCCGTTGCGGCGGTACGACGTCGGCATCGGACCCGCTCGTGGGGCGCCCGCAGGTGACCTGTCAGGACAGTTGCGCGAGATCGTCGGGCGTCGAGAGCGTCAGCACAGCCTCGATGATCCGCGGATCTTCCTCCAGCGTGGCCTCCAGGGCGCGCAGCCGGCGGGCCACGTGCGACTCGGGCGCCTCGCCGACCAGGTCGACGCTGGCGACCAGCAGTAGTTGCCGGGGGCCGAGGAACTCCAGACGCAGATAACTCACCGTCTGCACGCCGGGCAGTGCTGCGATCTGCGCCCGGGCTGCCGTGTGCAGTGCCGGGGCGGCGACCTGGCCGGTCAGGAACTTGCGGTTGCTGTTGATCAGGAACACCGCGATCACACACAGCAGCACGCCGACCAACATCGAGCCGATCGCGTCGTACCTGCCGTCGCCGGTGATGTGGTGCAGCATCATCGCGACAGCGGCGATCACGATCCCGACCAACGCCGCAGAGTCTTCGGCCAGCACGGCACGCAGCGTCGGGTCCGAGGTGGCCATCGCGTGGTCCAACAGGTCACGTCCGAGCTCGTCGGCCTCGCGGCGGGTGCGGCGATAGGCCTGGAGGAAGGAGAAGCCTTCGAGCACGAAGGCGAGGGCCAGCACGACGTAGGCGATGGTGTAGTCACCAGCGTCGTGACCGGAGGTGAACTCCGTGACGCCGTGGTAGATCGACACGGCACCACCGGCGACGAAGAGCCCGAGAGCGGCGAACATCGACCAGACGTAGGCCTCGCGGCCGTAGCCCATCGGACGGGTTCGGTCCGGCGCCCGCGCCGACTTGCGCTCGGCTACCAGCAGGAACACTTGGTTGCCGGTGTCCGCCCACGAGTGGGCGGCTTCGGCCACCATCGACGCCGACCCGGTGACTGCCGCCGCCACTGACTTGGCGGTCGCCACCGCCAGGTTGGCAGCAAACGCGATGATCACCGTGATCGTGCTGTCGCCGTGGTCGAGGGAACGCTTCACGCGGTGAGCGGTACCCGGTGTCTGCCGAAACACCACGCCGTAGGCTCGTCACATGTCGCTCCCCGAGACCCGTGAGCCCGACGGCACAGGCTCACGCTTCGCCGACGCCGCTCTGGTCACCGGCACGTTCGTCGCGGTGCTGTGGGTGCTGGAAGTCGTCGACACCGTCGTCGGGCACCGCCTCGACCGGCTCGGGATCGAACCCCTCGAGGCCGACGGACTCTGGGGCATCCTCTTTGCGCCGCTGTTGCACGACGGCTTCGGCCACCTGATCGCCAACACCGTCCCGGCGCTCGTGCTGAGTTTCATCATCATGCTCTCCGGCGGACAGGTGTGGGCCCGCGCGACCGGCATCGTCTGGGTGACCGGCGGCATCGGCACCTGGCTCACCGGCGGTGAGCACACGATCCACCTGGGCGCATCGGTGCTGGTCTTCGGGTGGATCGTCTTCCTCGTCCTGCGCGGGTTCTTCAACCGCAGCGCGGTGCAGATCGTGGTGGGCATCGGGGTGTTGCTGGCCTACGGCGGTGCGCTGTGGGGCGTGCTGCCGACCACCCCGGGCGTGTCGTGGCAGGGCCACCTCTTCGGTGCCCTCGGCGGCGGGTTGGCCGCCTTCTGGATGGCGCGACGCGAGAGCGCTGCACTGAGTCGTACCTGACCTCAGGGAATGTCGCCTCGATCGGTAAAGTTGAGTGCTTGCCGATCTCACGCACTTCCCGAATCGAGGACCGCTTGTCCGAGCAGTCGCCCGCATCCGCACCGACCGACGACATCGCTGCCAGCGAAGTCGCCGGCGAGCAGGGCTTCGTCGACCGGGTCTATGCCCAACTCGAGGTGTCGTCCCAGGCTGCCCAGGCGCTTGCCCGCGAGGGTCACGAGCGTGGCCAACTCGGACACGAGGGTGGTCTGGTCGAGCGCGACGCCATGGTCTTCCAGGCCGCCAAGCGGATCGCGCAGCTCGACGCCGCCCACGAGGGCCTGGTCTTCGGCCGGCTCGACATGCACCCCGATCTCGATCCGGCGCCCCGCTACGTCGGACGGATCGGGCTGCGCGACACCAACCGGGACTCGCTCCTGATCGACTGGCGCGCACCGGCCGCCGCGGTCTTCTACCAGGCCACCGCGGCCGAGCCGCAGCACGTCGTACGACGGCGGGTGTTGCGCAGTGCCGGCCGCTCAGTGGTCGGCGTCGAGGACGAGCTGCTCGACCCCGAAGCCCCCAACGCCGCCGACCTGCCGATCGTGGGCGAGGGGGCACTGATCGCCCAGCTCTCGCGGGCGCGCGACCGGTCGATGCACTCGATCGTGGCGACCATCCAGGCCGAGCAGGACAAGGCGATCCGCGCGCCGGGCAAGGGCGTGGTCGCGATCGCCGGTGGCCCCGGCACCGGCAAGACCGTCGTCGCGCTGCACCGGGCGGCGTACCTCCTCTATTCCGACCGGCGCCGTTACGAAGGTGGCGGTGTGCTGATCGTCGGGCCGTCGGGCGTCTTCATGCGCTACATCGAGCGGGTGCTGCCCAGCCTCGGTGAGACGGCGGTGGCGCTCCGGTCGCTGGGTGAGGTGGTCGACGGGTTGCGGGCGACCCGACACGACGACCCGGCCGTCGCCGACGTGAAGGGCGCCGCCCGGATGGCCGAACTGCTGCGGCGCGCTGCCCGTCAGGCAGTGCCGGGTGCACCGCGCGAGTTCCGCGTCTTCTACCGCGACGACGTCCTTCTGCTCGACCGGCAGCTGCTCGGCCGGCTGCGCCGCCAGTTGCTCTCGCAGGGCAGCCGCAATCGACAGATTCCGCGGGTCGCTTCCACCCTGCTCGACGCGCTGTGGCGTCAGGTGCGCAGCGAACGTGGTCGCGAACGTGGTCGCGAGGCGTTCCAGGAGGACCTGCTCGGTGACGACAACTTCCTCGAGTTCGCGTTGCGCTGGTGGCCGCCGCTCGACGCCCCGACAGTGCTGACCTGGTTGCGCGACGCGGACTTCCTCTCCCGCGTCGGCGAGGGTGTGGTCAGCCACGAAGACCAAACGCTGTTGCACAAGAGCTGGCAGCACGACGGACTCTCGGTCGAGGACGTCCCGCTGATCGACGAACTCCGCTACCAGCTCGGTGACCTGCCCGAACGCACCGCCGAGCACGACGAGTACGGCGACCACGTCGGTGGCGACCTCAAGGAGCTCACCACCGCGGCCGACCGGGAGTTCGCCACCGGTCCCGGTTGGCGTCCGCCGACCCATCGCATCGAGGACGACCCCTTTGCGCACGTGCTGATCGACGAGGCGCAGGACCTCACCCCGATGCAGTGGCGGATGGTGGGTCGCCGGGGCCGCACTGCGTCCTGGACGATCGTCGGCGACCCTGCCCAGTCGTCGTGGCCGGTGCCTGCCGAGGCGGCCGAAGCACGGGCTGCGGCGTTGGCCGGCAAGGAGATCCACTCCTTCCACCTGTCCACCAACTACCGCAACTCCTCCGAGATCTATGCCTATGCCGCCGCATACGCCGAACGGGTCGGTCTCGACGCCGATCTGCCTCAGGCGGTGCGCTCCACCGGCATGCACCCCGTCCAACAGGGTCCGGTCGACGACCTCGAGGCGGCCGTGCGCGCCGAAGTCACCCGCTTGGCCGGAGAGGTGGCCGGCACCGTCGGCATCGTCGTCCCCGTGGCCCGGCGCGCCGAGGTGAACCGCTGGCTGGCCTCGTGGCCCGAGTTCGCCGCCGACGCCCGCTCGGCCGCCACCGCCGGCGACACCCCCAGCGGTGACGACCGCATCGTGGTGCTGACCGGCCTCGACACCAAGGGCCTCGAGTTCGACGGGATCGTCGTCGTACGCCCCCAGGAGATCGAGGACGAGTCGGCCACCGGCCGCGCCACCCTCTACGTCGTCCTGACCCGCGCCACGCAGCTGCTTTCGCTCGTGAGTTGAGGCTGCCGCCTCATGACGAATTCCCCGCACAGGCGGGGAATTCGACACTTGGTGGGTGAAGCTTCAGTAGCGAAGTGTGGAATTGCCCCTCCAAGTCCCACCCTGAACGAGCTGCACGGCCTACGCTCGGCCCCATGAGCGAGCAGCCTCCCTACCCTCAGCAGCCCGGATGGGGCAACACCCCACCCCCGCCGCCACCCTCCGGATGGCAGCAGCCGCCGGCAGGTGCCGGCTGGGGCCAGCAGCCACCGCCCCCGCCCGGCGGAGGTTGGGGCCAACAGCAGTACGCCGGTGGAGCCCCGGACCCGAACAGCTATGACGCCCCCAAGGCGATCGGTTATGGCTGGAAGGCGTTCACGACCTACACCGGCCCGTTGCTCGGTGCGGCGGCACTGGCGCTGCTGGTGCCGGTGGTGATCCAGGGGGTCGGAGTCGCAGCAGGTGGTGGCGAGGTGTTCAGCTTCACCGCCGACGGCGGTGGCGTCGACTTCGACTTCAACCCGATGGCGCTGATCTTCAACATCGTCGCGTCGGTGGTCAGTCTGGTGTTGGCCGCTGGCGTGATCCGGATGGCCTTCGACGTGGTCGACGGTCACGAGGTCAGCTTCGGCACGATGTTCAGCAGGTTCGACGTCGTCCAGGTGGTTGTCGGAGCGATCATCGTCGGCGTGCTGACCACGATCGGTCTGATGCTGTGCATCCTGCCCGGCATCGTGGTGCTCTTCCTGACCTACCTGACCAACTACTTCATCGTCGGCAAGGGTCAGGACGCGATCACGGCGATCAAGTCGAGCATCTCGCTGGTGCGCAGCAACGTCGGCTCGATGCTGCTTCTTGCGCTGCTGTCGGTGGGCGTGATGGTGCTCGGTGCGCTGGCCTGCCTCGTCGGCCTGCTCGTCGCCTACCCCGTGGTCACGGTCGCTGCCGCCTT
>JBEBTI010000003.1:0-56089 GCA_040393845.1 Nocardioides daejeonensis | reverse complement strand
TAGCCTCGATGTTTCGTGGCTAGGGTGGGCCCAGACCGATCCTGGCGTGATCGGCCAAGGCGATGGGAGCCAGCGATGCCACTGCCCACGTTCACCGAGCCGCTGCACCGCGTCCTGTGCGTGGTCGCACACCCGGACGACATGGAGTACGGCGCCTCGGCCGCGGTCAGCCACTGGACCAGGTCTGGCGTCGAGGTGTCCTACCTGCTGTTGACCAGCGGCGAAGCGGGCATGCAGTTGCCGCCCGAAGAGGTCGGTCCGTTGCGGGCCGCCGAGCAGCGCGCCGCCTGCGACAAGGTCGGTGTCCGCGAACTGCAGATCCTCGACCACCCCGACGGAATCCTGGTCCACGGGCTGGCTCTGCGCCGTGACATCGCCCGCCGGATCCGTGAGTTCCGACCCGATGCGGTGGTGACCTCGAACTTCGAGGTCGAGGCGTTCAACGGCTACAACCAGGCCGACCACCGCGCCGCCGGGATGTCGACGGTGGACGGGATTCGCGACGCCGACAACACGTGGGTCTTTCCGGAGTTGGCGGCGGAGGGCCTGGCGAAGTGGGGCACCACTTGGCTGTTGGTGTCCGGTCATCACGAGCCGACCCACGTGGTGGAGGTCGATGCCGATGATGTCGCGGCGTCGGTTGCCTCGCTGGAAGCACACGAGGCCTACCTCAGTGCCCTGCCGAACCATCCGGTGCCGGCCGAGTTCGTCCCCGAGATCCTCCGCAGCGGTGGACTTGCCGCTGGCGTGGAGCACGCGATGCCGTTCCGGGTGACTCGGATGGGTGGCCTGGCCGCCGACTGAGTCCCTCAGGTGCGTTCGACGTCGCCGAAGGCGAAGTCCTGCGCCGCGGGCGCTGCGGCTCCCGTGCTCACGGTGAGCCCGGCGTCGTACTGGGCGTGGTCGCCTCGGGATCCGTGGGCGGCGTGAGCGCCACGACGGCCACCCCCTTCTTCGGCACATTGGTGCCCGGGGTGATCACGGTGACCTCGTCGCCAGCATGCAGGAACAGGAGTACGACGTCGTCGCCGTAGTGCGCGCGGAAGTCGTCGAGTGTGAACTCCGAGGTCAACTGGGTGCGCTTGACCTGATGACCCGCATCCATGCGCGCGGAGAGGTCGTCGTGGGTGCACGGCGGTTGAAAGCAGATGCGGGCATTGAGGTGGGACGCCGCCTGGGACCGAGACGGCCCGCCATGACCGCCTTCGGCGCGGGCGAGCTGATAGACGTTGGCCCGGCCGAGCACGTGGGCGAACTCGCGTGCGGCACTCGCATTCACCTCGCCGTCGGGGGTGCCGGCGATCAGTGACTTGATGCCCGGCAACTCCATGTCCTTGACCGCGTAGTCGCTCAGGATGTTGGCGGTGACCGACCGCAGCCCGGCTTGACGGGCCTGGGCGAGCTTCGAGTAGTCGCGCGAGACGATCGTGGTCGTCACCTTCGCGTCGTCGAGCGCCTTCGCGGCATCCACCATCCATCGGGTGCCGCCGACGAAGAGCACCCCTTGCGGAGCCATCGTCGCGAGGCCAAGACGGTCGGCCAACCGGCCGACGCCGAGGCCATAGATGGCGACCGTGCAGACGATCGCGAAGAAGACGAGGAGCACGAGGTCCTCCGCCTGCGCGGCAAGTGCCATCAGACTGTCGGCCCGCTCCTGCAAGGTCTCGGCGTCGCTGCCCGATGCAGCGGCGGCTTCGTCGGCCGTCCGCTCGGCAGCATGCAGGAACTCGAGTCCGAAGATGCTGGCCACCGCCGCCGCGACGATGCCACGCGGCGCCATGAAGGAGAGCAGAGTGAGCTCCTGACGGGTCACCGGTGTCCCGCGCAGGCCGACGACGATGCTGACCGGACGCACGACCAACACCAGGAGCAGCACGAAGAGGGCGCCCTGACCGGCGATGCCGGCGACCTCACCGGGAGCGATCCGACCGGCGAGGATCACGAACAGCACACCCACGAGCAGCACCTGCAGGTGTTCGGTGAACTCCTCGACGTGACGCAGGTGCAGCCGGGGACGGTTGCCCAGATAGATGCCGAGAACGGTCACCGTGAGCAGGCCACTCTCCGACTGGATCGCGTTCGACGCGACGAGCGCACCGACGGCAGCGGAGAGGAACACCACACCGTGGAGGAAGTCGGGAATCAGGTGCCGTCGCACCAGTTGCTCCAGGATCCACCCGAGTCCGAGTCCGAGCGCGGCCGCTACCAGCACTGTCAGCAGCAATGACCCGACCAGGAGGGAGAGGGACTGCCCTTCACTGACGAGCAGCACACCCTGGAAGACCAGGACGGCGAGGATGGCGCCGATCGGGTCGACGACGATGCCTTCCCACTTCAGAAGTGCAGCCACGCGCCGGGTGGGGCGCAGCATCCGCAGGATGGGGGCGATCACCGTCGGTCCGGTGACGATGAGGATCGCCCCGACCAGCAGGGCGAGTTCGAGAGCGAAGCCGAGCAACCACGCACTCAGGGTGATCAGAGCCCACGCGATCATCGGTGTCACGGTGAACAGTCGGAGGACGGGTCTGCCGAGGTCGCGGACGTCGCGCAGCCGCAGGGTCATGCTGCCCTCGAAGAGGATCACGCCGACCGAGAGCGTCACCGCCCCGAAGAGCACATCGCGACCGAGGATGTCGTCGGGCGTGACCAGCCGGCCCATGCCGAAGCCCACGAGGAGCAGCAACAGGATCGAGGGCACCCGCAACTGCCATGCGGCCCACTGGCACAGCGCTGCGACGACGACCACGAGCGCCAGGTATCCCGCCGGGTCCATTCCCGACACCGTCTCGACAAGGTCCGCCCAGTAGTGCTGCACCGAGCCACCTTTGCACGAGAATGGTGGCGTGAGTGGCTACCGACGCCCACCGATCGTGACGCCGGAGTTCCGTGACGCGGACGGTCGAGTCATCGACTACGGCCGGCGCTGGGACAGCGGCGAACCGCCTGAGGAGACCTACTCGGTCACCGCGCACCCCGAGCGGTTCGAGCCGCTCCACAAGGTGGCGGATGCGCTGGTCGAGCACTTGCACATGACGTACGACGTCGAGGTGCGTGCGGGCACGGCCATTGACGACGTCGACGGGGCGTGGCGGTCCAGGCATGGCTCTGCCTACATCGAACGCGTCGTGCGCGTGCAGCCCCGGGACCCTCAGTGCGCACCGTTGACCTTCATCCACACCCGCTTTCCCGGCATCACCGTCCAGGCGGGAGCGCTCCATGAGTTCGGCCACCCCCATTGCGGCTGCGATGCGTGTGACGACTCGGTGGAGGAGGTGCTCGGTGAGCTGGAGAAGCTGGTATCCACCGTGGTCGACGGCTGGTACCAGGAGTCGGTGAGCCGGCACGGCAGGTGGGTGGAGCATTCGCTGCGCCATGCCGACGGCAGCGCAGAGAGCGGACGCTCGCGGACAACGGATTTCCCGAAGGACCGGTTCGATGAGGCGAAGGCGACCCTCTCTGCACTCGACGGCAGCTGGGCACCGTGGCCGCGACGCTGAGATCTTCGACTTTCTGGAGCTGCCGTCGGGGAGCTGGCGATCGCGATGACCAGATCCGACCGGGCCCGCTCCGCAGAACGCGCCGGTGGCCCGATGGCGACAGAAGCTGAGCGTCCGGATCCAAGACCCGCTCAGGGGTGGAGGTGGACGCGGTCCTGACGGGCGCCGTCTGGACGCGCCCTCAGTCCTCAGGGCTGAAAGAGCCCGGGGTTGCCTTCGATCCAGGTCGTGACTTCCTCACGACTGTCCAGCAGGCCATCGGCCACCCATTGTGCCTGTGGCTGGATGCCGCGTGCGGCCAATGATGCTGTCGTCGCCTGGACTCGCCTACGAACATCCACGACTCCAGCGGCCACGTCTGGCGGTACTCCATCGATGCCGTAGGCCTCGAGGAACACTGAAACGCGGTGGGCGCGATCAGGGACATCCTTGAAGTGGTGGAACTCTCGGCATGTCTGGTCGTTCCGGAACGGGACTGTCCAGTCCATTGCGTAGTAGACGTCGAACATCGGTTCGGCCGGATGGACGAAGTCCCAGTCGAAGATCCCCACGGCCCGCTCTTCACGCCAGATCAGGTTCCATGGCGCGAAGTCTCCGTGACACATCAGTTGCCCGGCCGCGGGTGCTCCCACGGAGTGTGCCCAGACCGCGTCCTCGGGAGGCTGGTAGTCGCGGATGGCGTCGTGGTACGAGCGCAGGAGCCGCGCGACGCTCGCGAGCCCATCGTCAGAGTGCAGGTAGCCCCACGAGATGGGGCCGTCCTCGCCCGGGAGGAACGTGAGCATCTCGCGTCCCGCGTCGTCGTACCCGCGATGTCGGGACGACGCGGAGTACCCGACCGTCTCCAGGTGGGTCAGAAGGTCCGCCACGGCAGGGGTCCAAGGCTGCGACGTCCGATGGACAACGTCGCCGCGGCGAAACACCTCACGAGGTTCGTCGGGGTCCGTGAACCACTCGTCAGCGTCGACCATGGGCCGCCACGCTATCCGGATGGGTGGGATCCGCGCACCCCGTTTCTGTGCGCGGGGTCGTCAACACACATGGTCGTGCGTCACTGCGCCATGTCGACGAACCGGCTGTAGTGACCTTGGAAGGCGACGGTGAGATCACGGGTCGGGCCGTTGCGGTGCTTGACGACGAGCAGGTCGGCCTCGCCCGGGCGGGTCGACTCCTTCTCGTAGACATCCTCACGGTGCAGCAGGATCACCATGTCGGCGTCCTGCTCGAGGCTGTTGTGGAGAGCGATGCCGTTCGCCACGAAGTTGTGGACACCGAGCACCGTGGCGTCGTAGACGTCTTGGAGTCCGAGCGAACGAACTGCCTTGATCTCGTCCCAGAAGACGTCGTTGGTCGCCATGACCTCGAGGTCCGCAGATTCGAGCACAGCGGCTACCCGGGTGAGACGCTGGCGGCTGGGGGCGTGCTTCCACATCGTGGTGCCGCAATAGGCGCTACCCATCGCAGCGGCGAACTGACGTTGGCTCATCCCCTGCTCTGACAGCAGTTCCTTGACGTCGTCCCAGACGCCCACTGGCACGGTGTCGAGGTTCGTGTTGCCGCGCACGAGGGCCAGGCGCTCGCGCAGCTGCTCCGCGGCCCGGCCACGCGCGCCGTGGACACCGATCTCGTCCACGAAGCGCAGCTGGTTCTCGGCGCCGTAGACGTAGAGGTGCCAGCTGTCCCGATAACCCTGCTTGACCACGCGCTTGACACGGGAGAACACGTTGAAACGAGCGAGCAGCCGAACCAGGCCATCCACCAAGTGACGCGACGTCGACGCATAGTAGATCCGCGCCTGCCCTGCCACCTCGTCCCAGCGCACAGAGCCATCGGTGGCCCACAAGTGCTTGATGAACGTGCCGACCTGGGCCTTGGGGAGTTGATGCACCCACTCAGGGATGAACTTCTCATGACTGCGCAGGCCGAACAGTCCCATCTCGTCGAGCCATGCCGCGATCGGATTGCGGCGACCGCGGGCGAGTCGGTAGGGCGCTGGCAACCGCAAGGTCGTCACCCGAGCGGCGGGATAGTCGTCTCGCGCCGCGGTGATGCCGAAGCGGCGCTCGGCGGCCCCTGCCACCGCGGCGAGGTTGTCCTCGTCGATACTCGCGTAGCGAATCGGCTGACACTTGACGAACGACCCGACTCCGAGCAGGTGCGCCAAAAGGAGGATCTCGTCCTCGTCGCGGCTGACCGCTGCGAGCGGTGGCGGAACGTGGCGCACGACGCCCACCCGCGAGCCTTCAACCAGTTCTGCCAAGGGCATCCAGCCTTCGTAGGTGAGAAATGGATGGTTCGCGGTCGCCTTCACGGTCCGCCCGGAGGTGAGCTCGACTTCGAAGACTTCCTTGTTTCCGCTCGGGAAGGCATGGGTGAGCGTGCGCGGCACCAGCTTGAGGCGATCGTCGAGAGCCCAGACCGGGGTGTCACGAGCGCCGGAACTCATGAGCTCACCGAGCGTGATCTCTGCGTTGGTGTCCGCGCGCAGGAGACGGGTGTCGGCCGTGAGGCATCCGGACTCACGCAGGTCGGACATCGCAGGCTTCTTGTCGGAGCGCTGTTCGGGTCCACGGTTGAGCTGAGACAGCGCGATCACCGGGAGTTCGAGCTCCTTGGCGAGCAGCTTGATCTGACGCGAGAACTCGGAGACCTCGAGCTGGCGGGACTCGACCTTCTTGCCCGAGCTCATCAGCTGCATGTAGTCGATCACGACGAGGCGCAGGTCGTGGTTCTGCTTGAGCCGCCGTGCCTTCGACCTGATCTCCATCATGGTCATGTTGGGGCTGTCGTCGATGAACATCGGCGCCGATGACACCTCGCCCATCTTGCGCGCCAACCGAGCCCAGTCATCGTCGTTCATGTTGCCGTTGCGAATGTGGTTGAGCGGCACCTTGGCCTCGGCCGAGAGCAGGCGCATGGTGATCTCAGACCGGTTCATCTCCAGGCTGAAGAAGACGCTGGCCATGTTGTTGTGGATCGACGCCGCCCGGCACAGGTCGAGGGCCAGCGTCGAGTTGTGCGTCGGGATCATCGACCCACCGGCCAGATAGAGGTGATCGTCATTGTCGACCTGGACGCAGCGCACTGCGACGGACGGGACGGACCGAACAGCCTCGATCTTCACCGTCGAGCCGTCAGGCATGGCGATCAGGTGCAAGGCGTCGAGCGAGTCCGCAATCTCTCGCGTCGTACGGACCCGTGGTTTCGAGACGCTCGCTGGCGCACGCTCCTCCACCAGAGCCGCGTGGAGGCATTCGGTCAGCCACTGATGCTCTGCATCAGCAACGATGCGGCAGCCGTCGGAGAACTCGACCTCATAGCAGGGTCGGTCGTGCATCACGTCGGTCGCTGCAACGACCGCGGTGGGCTGACCATGCGAGTCGAGCAGCTGGTCACCGACGGCGACGTCACCCATCGTCGTCCATCCCGTGGGCGTCGGCAGCGGGGTGTCGAGCGCCAGCGCCTTGCCCATGGCAGGGCGTGCCGCAATGATGATCATCTGCCCGGAGTGCAGACCGTTGGTGAGTTCGTCGAGGTCGGCGAAGCCGGTCGGCACGCCGTAGATGCCCTCTTCGCGGTTGCCGATCGCCTCGATCTCGTCGAGGACACCCTCCATGATGTCGGCCAGCGGCGCGTAGTCCTCGGCCGCACGCTTGTCGGTGATCTTGTAGACCTCGGCCTGGGCTTCGTCGACCAACAGGTCGACCTCACCCTCGCCGGCGTACCCGAGCTGCACGATCTTGGTGCCGGCGCTGACCATCCGTCGGAGGATCGCCTTCTCGCGCACGATCTCGGCGTAGTAGCCGGCGTTGGCGGCGATCGGGACGTTGGCCGACAGGGTGTGGAGGTACGGCGCCCCACCGATGCGCTGCAGCTCGCCACGCTTCTGCAACTCGGAGGCCACCGTGACCGGGTCGGCCGGCTCGCCGCGACCGTAGAGGTCGATGATCGAGTCATAGATGATCTCGTGCGCGGGCCGGTAGAAGTCGGCGCCGCGCATCGTCTCGCTGACGTCGGCGATCGCATCCTTGCTGAGCAACATCGCGCCCAGGACGCTCTGCTCCGCGGCGTTGTCCGACGGTGGCGTGCGGTCGTTTGCCTCACGCGGCGCGTCGCCCGGCTCGTAGGATGCGGGACCGTCGCCCCAGTCCGGTTCGGGCGGCAGATCCGTGTGTTCTCCGACGCTCATCGCGCCCCCTTCCGGTCCTGACCCAACGCCACCACAGGTCTACCGGAGACCTCCGACACTCATGTTCCTGCGTGACCGTACGTCGCCGAGCGGGGTCAGCGACACCAGCCCATCCACAGGCACCTGTGGAAAACGCCCGGATGCCCGTGGAAGAACGGCGTGTCTCTGTGCACATACTGGGGACGACTCTGTGGAGAACTCACAACTTGACCACGAAACATGGGCGTGACCTGCACAGATGCTGGTCCACAGTTGTGGAGGAAAACTCGTGGATGAATATTCTGTTCACTTGGAAGTCGCCGTGGGTTGGGTTGTTTCTTTGTCGACATGGCGGTGGGCACCTGTCCAGTTCCCACAGGTCACACCGAGTTGTGCACAGCCCTCAACCAGTGATCTACAGTCGCCGAATGCGATGGCGGAGCGAGGACCGGGAGATCCTTGCCCTTGCGGTCCCCGCGTTCCTCGCCCTCGTCTCCGAGCCGCTCTTCCTGCTGGCCGATTCCGCCTTCGTCGGCCACCTCGGAACCACGGAACTCGCCGCTCTCGGTGTCGCCGGAGCGGTGATCACGACCGCGATCGGGCTCTGCGTGTTCCTCGCCTACGGCACCACCGCCTCGGTCTCCCGCAAGCTTGGCGCCGGCGACCTCCGGGGCGCACTCACCCAAGGAATCGACGGGCTCTGGCTGGCCGTGCTCATCGGCATGGTGGTCACCGTCGGCGGAGTGACCTTCGCCCGCCCACTCGTCGACCTCTTCGGCGCCGGCAACGCGATCAGTGCCGATGCTGCGGCGTACCTGCGAGTCGCCTTCCTCGGCACCGTGCCGCTGCTCGTCGTACTCGCCGCGACCGGCGTGCTCCGCGGCCTGCAGGACACCCGCACCCCCCTGGTCGCCGCAGTTGCAGGCAACCTGACCAACATCGTGGCCAACTACGTGCTCGTGTACGGCGCCGGGCCGGTCCCGGACTTCGGCTTGGTCGGATCCGCCTGGGGCACGGTCCTCGCCCAGACCTTGATGGCGATCGGACTGGTCGTGGTCGTGGTCCGCGGCGCCCGCGCGCACGGTGCCTCGCTGACCCCGGACCGCGCCGGCGTGCTGGCTGCGGGTCAGGCCGCGGTGCCCCTCCTCGTGCGCACCCTCACCCTGCGCGCCTCACTGCTCGTGACGACGTACGCCGTGGTGCACACCGCCGACGCCACCGCCATCGCCGCCAACCAACTGGCCTTCGCGATCTGGTCGTTCCTGGCCTTCGTGCTCGACTCCCTCGCGATCGCTGCGCAGGCACTCACCGGCCGCGCCCTCGGAGCAGGAGACCGCGACACCGCGCGTCGTCTGACCCGACGGATGACCTGGTGGGGAATCTGGTGCGGCGTCGTCACCGGTCTCGGTCTGGCCGCACTCAGTCCGGTGCTCGGTGGCCTGTTCACCTCCGACGCCGCGGTGATCGACCGGCTTGCCGCCGTACTGCTCGTGGCCGCGCTCGCCCAACCCATTGCCGGTGTCGTCTTCGTGCTCGACGGCGTGCTCATCGGCGCCGGCGACGGACGCTACCTGGCCTGGGCCGGCGCGGCGGTCTTCGTCGTCTACGCCCCGTTTGCCCTGCTCGCCCCGGGGCTGGTGTGGGTCTGGATCGCCTTCGGCGCGCTGTTCATGGGCGGCCGCTGCGTCACGCTCGTGCACCGTGCGCGGGGCGAGGCATGGGTTGCCCTAGGGTGACCGCGTGACCAGCGAGGAGGGCGCGCAGCCGAAGCAGCGCCGCAAGCCGATGACCCCGCTGCAGCGCATCGCCATGGGCGCGGTGCTGATCGCGCTCGACACCAGCTCCGGCTACGACTTCTATCCCGACCCGCTGGGCTGGCTCCTGGTGCTGTGGGGTGCCTGGGCGCTGACCCTGCCCGAACGCAGCACCCTGATCGTCTCGGCCTGGGTCGCGCTGGCCGCATCTGCTGCGATGTGGTTCCCGCCGGTGCAGGAAGCGGTCGCCGACGAGGGCCTGTCGATGGTGTGGGCGGCAGGACTGCCCGACCTCGTCTTCGTGGTGCTGCTCGCGCGCGCCCTGGTCGCCGCCGCTCGGCGGCAGAAGCCGTCGGACCGCGCCGTCGCCGGACGGTTCGGCGTCGCGATGTGGGGAGCACTGCTCGCCGCCGTCCTGGTGCCGATCGGCGACGCGGCCGACTCCGACCAGATCGTCTCGGCCGGCGACGCAGCCTTCGTGCTGATGTGGATCTGGCTGGTCTGGAACCTCTTCGCCGTGCACGCGCGGACCTGGCTCGCCGCCCGTCCTGCACCGGCCTGACCCCTCTAGTCTCGTGGTGCTCATGTTTCACGTGAATCCACAGGCCGTTGCGGCGTGAGCACGGCGGGTGGTCCTCGGTCCGGCGAGGCTCGGGCGTAGCCGCGCTCGCCTCCTCAGGAATGGGTCAGGGAAATGCCAGCAGCGCCCCGACCGAAGAGGTCGAGACGCTGCTGGGGTGAATCAGGTGGCGTCAGCCAGCGATCACGTTGAGGGCCACCGTGGCGGACACCTCGTCGTGCAGCTTGACCGAAACCTGGTGCGCGCCGAGCGCCTTGATGGGGTTGCCCATCACGATCGTGCGCCTGTCGACCTGCTCGCCGGAGGTGGCAGCCAGGGCGTTCGCGATCTCGGCAGCGGTGACGGCGCCGAACAGACGACCGCCTTCGCCGGCCTTGACCGTCACCTTCACGGGTGCAGCCTCGAGCTTGGCCTTCACCTCGGCGGCGTGGTCGTGGTCGCGCAGCGCACGCGATGCACGCGCCGCCTTGATCGACTCGATGGTCTTTTCGCCGCCGCGGGTCCAACGGATCGCGTCGCCGCGCGGGATGAGGTAGTTGCGGCCGTAGCCGTCCTTGACCTCGACCACGTCACCGGCAGCGCCGAGGCCGGCAACTTCCTGGGTCAGGATGAGCTTCATCTTCTCGTTCTCCTCGTCGTCTCTGGCTCAGCGACCGGTGGAGGTGTAGGGCAGCAGTGCGACCTCGCGGGCGTTCTTCACTGCGATCGCCACGTCACGCTGGTGCTGGACGCAGTTGCCGGTCACCCGACGGGCGCGGATCTTGCCGCGGTCGGAGATGAACTTGCGGAGCAGCGTGGTGTCCTTGTAGTCGACACCGGTCGCCTTCTCCTTGCAGAACTGGCAAACCTTCTTCTTGGGCTTGCGAATCACTGCCTTGGCCATTGTGGTGCTTCCTTCCTGAAAGCCCGGCACGTGCCGGAATGGTGGGCTGGTTCGGTTGGGTGGTGCTGGACGGGGTGGCCCCCGGTCAGAACGGCGGGTCCTCCGGGGCAATGCCCGGAGCGCCCCACGGGTCCTGAGCCGCGGACGGCCCGCCCTGTTGCTGCTGCTGTTGCGGGGCCGGGGTGGCCCACGGGTCGTTGGCCGGTGCAGCCGGAGCTGCGTTGCCGCCGTACCCGCCTCCGCTGTTGCCGCCCGAGTAGCCCCCGCCACCCCCGCCGCCGCGGGTTGCGCGGGCGACCTGTGCGGTGGCGAACTTGAGGCTGGGGCCGATCTCGTCGACCTCGAGCTCCATCACCGTGCGCTTCTCGCCCTCGCGGGTTTCGTAGGAGCGCGCGGTGAGTCGTCCCTGGGCCACGACACGCATGCCGCGCTGCAGGGACTCGGCAACGTTCTCGGCGGCCTGACGCCAGATCGAGCAACGGAGGAACAGCGCCTCGCCGTCCTTCCACTCGTTCGTCTGCTTGTCGAACGTGCGGGGAGTGGATGCGATGGTGAAGTTGGCAACGGCTGCTCCCGAGGGGGTGAACCGCAGCTCCGGGTCTCCGGTGAGGTTGCCCACCACCGTGATGACTGTCTCGCCTGCCATGTCAGGTCTCCTAAGGGTTGGAGTCGTCGGGTCCGCGACCCATGGTGACGCCTACCGCCGTCAGATCACAGCGGTTGTCCACAGGACGCGGACCGAGCGCACTCACTGAGCGGCGCGGAGCACCTTGGTGCGGAGGATCGACTCGTTCAGACCGAGCTGGCGGTCGAACTCCTTGACCGTGTCCGGGGTGGCCTGCAGCGAAATCACTGCGTAGATGCCCTCGGCGTTCTTCTGGATCTCGTAGGCCAGGCGACGACGTCCCCAGACCTCGACGTTCTCGACCGTGCCACCGTCGTTGCGGATGACATTGAGGTACTTGTCGAGGGACGGCTCGATGGTCCGCTCTTCAAGGCTGGGGTCGAGGATGACCATTACTTCGTATGCACGCACAGCGGTCTCCACCTCCTCTGGACTCGGCGGCCACGGTCTCTCCGTGGCAGGAGGGCTTGCGTATGTCTTCGGATGCTCCACCGTCGGGGCGGGCAGAGCCGAAGGACACCGCAGACTATCAGCGCAGAGGAGTACGCCGTGAATTGCTGGGTAGGCTGACGCCGCCATGAACGCCACCCCTCCGCCGCCCCTCGCCGGCCGCTACGTGCTCGTCGACCAGATCGGTGCCGGAGGCATGGGTTCGGTGTGGCGGGCGTGGGACCTGCGCACCCATCGGTTCCTCGCCGCCAAACTGCTCACCCACACCGACGGCGGCATGCTGCTGCGCTTCGTCCGCGAGCAGTCCGTGCGGATCCAGCACCCCCACGTCGTCGCCCCCAGCGGCTGGGCCGCGGAGGACCACCAGGTCATCTTCACCATGGACCTCGTCCGAGGCGGCTCGGTGCACACCCTGCTCGGTGACCACGGCGCCCTGCCCGCCGACTACACCAGCGTGGTGCTCGACCAGGCGCTGCAGGCACTCGCCGCGGTCCACGAGGCCGGCGTGGTGCACCGCGACGTCAAACCGGCCAACCTGTTCCTCGAGCCGACCGGCACCGGGCGGCCCCATGTGCGCCTTGGTGACTTCGGCATCGCCGCGCTGATGGACGACGTACGCCTGACGATGCATCCGGGCGCGATCGGCACCGAGGGATACATGGCACCGGAGCAGCGGATCGGTGCTCCGCCGACCCCGCAGCAGGACCTCTATGCGTTGGGTGTGGTCGGCATCCAGATGCTCACCGGCCTCGGCCCGCGCCAGCAACACGGCGTACCCCCCGGCCCCCTGCAGGGATGGCTGACCTGGCTGACCCAGGAGGACCCCGAGCAACGTCCGTCGTCGGCGGTCGCAGCCCTGCAGGCGCTGCGCTCCGTGGGCGTCCCGCCGGGTACACCGTGGCGCGACCGCCCGGAACCGCCGGAGGTCTTCGACCACATCCGCGAGGTGGCCCCGCCGGCAGTGCCCAGCTCGTGGCCGTCCGGAGGCCCTTCCTCCGGCGCCACCCTCATCGACCGCCCCGCACCGCTGCCTGCGCCGTCGCCACACCGCGCCGCATCCCCCGCTCCCAGGAGCTCCGCCGCACTCATCGGTGCCCTGGTCTGCTTCCTCGCCGCAATCGGCCTGGCCGCGGCCGCGCTGTTCTTGCTCCTCGGCTGACGCGAACCGCGCTCTCTGCCCGCTTTGTCCGCTTTGGCCGGCGTTTGTTTCCCCGCCTGTGCGGGGAACTCGACACCTCGCGGGGGAAGCTTCGGTAACGAAGTGACGAATTCCCCCGCCAAGTGCAGAGCCCTGACACGTAATGGCGCGGGTCAGGCTCCGGCGGGGAAGGCGCGCGTGATGATCGCATCGAGGTCGGTGCCGGCGGGCAGGGTGCCGAACGAGTGCCCCCAGTCACCGCCCAGACGTGTGGCGCAGAATGCGTCGGCGACCTCGTTGGGTGCGTGCCGCACCAGCAGGGAACCCTGCAGTGCCAGCGCCATCAACTCCACCAGACGCCGGGCCCGCAACTCGATGTCGGACCCGTCGGCGAGCTCCCGGCCGAGGCGGTCGACGACGGCGTCGAGGCGAGGATCTGCGCCGGCGGAGAGGACGAGTTCGTTCATCAACGCCTCGGCTGCGGCGCCGTGCTTGCCCAGAGCCCGAAGGACGTCGAGCGCGTTGACGTTGCCGGATCCCTCCCAGATCGAGTTGAGCGGCGCTTCCCGGTAGAGCCGGGGCATGCCGGAGTCCTCGACGTACCCGTTGCCACCGAAGCACTCCAGAGCTTCGGCGACGAACGGGGCTCCACGCTTGGTGACCCAGTATTTGCCGACAGCAGTGGCGAGACGGCGGAAAGCCTGCTCACCTTCGTCGCCGCGGATGCCCCGGTCGGCAGCCCCCGCCAGGCGCAGGGCGAGGGTGGTGGCGGCCTCGGACTCGACGGCCAGGTCGGCCACCACATTGCGCATCAACGGTTGGTCGATCAGCGTCGCGCCGAAGGCGGCGCGGTGGCTGACGTGGTGCGCTGCCTCGACGAACGCCTTGCGCATCATCGCCGCCGAGCCGGTCACGCAGTCGAGGCGCGTGCTGTTGACCATGTCGATGATCGTCTTGACGCCCTGACCCTCCGGACCGACGAGCCACGCCATCGTGTCGTCGAATTCCGGCTCCGACGAAGCATTGGACCGGTTGCCCAACTTGTCCTTGAGCCGCACGATCCGGAACGGGTTGCGGGTCCCATCGGGCAGCACCCGCGGCACGAGGAAACACGACAGACCACCTGGTGCCTGAGCCAGCACGAGAAACAGATCGCACATCGGCGCCGAGGTGAACCACTTGTGACCGGTCAGGGTGAAGACCCCTGCCTCCGCAGTGGGCGTGGCCGTCGTGGAGTTGGTGCGCACGTCGGAGCCGCCCTGCCGTTCGGTCATCCCCATCCCGACGAGCAGACCTCGCTTGCTGGTCGGCACTCGAAGACCCGGGTCGTAGACCCGCGACGTGATCAGCGGTTCGTACGTCGAAGCGAGAGTCGGCGAGTGACGCAGCGCCGGAATCGCGGCGTAGGTCATCGTGACCGGACACCCGTGCCCCGCCTCGCTGTGACCCCACGTGAGATAGCCGGCCGTCCGGGCCACGTGCGCGCCGGGTCGGGAGTCGGCCCACGCAGCGCCTGCCAGCCCTTCGGCGACCGAAGTGCGCAGTAGGTCATGCCAACTGGGGTGGAACTCGACTTCGTCGATGCGGTTGCCGTAGCGGTCGACGGTCCGCAGCTCCGGTTCGAACCGGTTGGCCAGGTCGCCCCACTCCTGCACCTCCGCGCTGCCGGCGAGAAGGCCGAGACGGCGCACGTCGCCCTCGGCCCACCCGGCGCCCTCGCGGTGCAGGCCTTCGATGAGCGCCGCGTCGAGCGAGGCGTCGTACGGCGGGTGCGGCGGTGGCTGATTGGTCACGGCGTGCGGATCGATGGCAGTGCCCACGCTGGTCATGACTCCGACATTACACAATTTCTGCGATTGGTCAATATTTTGTAATGCGAGGTCTATGATCTCCGTCGTGCGCCCAGTCGACTCCCTCACGTCCCTCGACCTGCGGCCGCTGAGTGCCCGATCAATAGTGCTGAGCCTGCTGCTCGGTTCACACCCGCCGGCGCTGGCCGCACGCGACTTGGTCCGTGGCATGACTGATCTCGGTGTCAGTGAGTCGGCGGTTCGCGTTGCGCTGACCCGGATGGTTGCCGCCGGCGACCTCGACCGCGCCGAGGGCAGCTATCGACTCAGCGACCGGCTCGTCGTACGCCAGCAACGGCAGGACGACGCCATCGCACCGACGACGATCGACGACTGCGGGCAGTGGGAGCTCGTCGTGGTGACGACCCAGGGACGTGACGCCTCCGAACGTGGCGAACTGCGCCGCGAACTGCTCGCGCTGCGGCTGGCCGAACTGCGCGAGGGGCACTGGCTGCGTCCGGCCAACCTCCCGTTGGTCTGGTCGGCTCCCGCATCAGCCCAGACCACCCGGTTCCGCGCCGTACCGGCACAGGACCCGAACGACCTCGTCGCCCACTTGTGGAACCTGCCCGCGTGGCGGGATCGGGCCGACGCACTGATGGACCACTTCCAGGCGGCGACCGACGCACGGGTGCGGATCACCGTCGCCGCTGCGGTGGTGCGGCACCTGATCTCCGACCCGGTGCTGCCCACCGCGCTCCAGCCGGCGTCGTGGCCGGCCGACGACCTCCGCGACACCTACGCGAACTACCGGGCCGAAGTCGCCCACCTGGTCGGCTCGATCCGGAGTTGAGTCGGCGTCACGAGCAGTCACCGACGCAGGAGCAGCACCAGGCCCAGCATCGTGAGCAGGCCCGCGACCCCGACCAGCGTCCAGATCAGGGTCCAGTCACGTGCAGTGGCCTGCACGACACCGCCCAGGATCGACACACTTGCCTGAGGAAGACCGGCGATCACCAGCGGAGTCATGCGCGCCGCCAACGTCCCAGCAGCACCGCGCCGGCGACGGCCAACACCAGCGACCCGGCCAACAGACCGATGGCGGCCGGCCAGGGTCGGGCACCGTCATCACCGGCGCCTGCGGACTCCACCGGCTCGGCAGTCTTCTCGTCTCCGGGTTCCTCGCTCGGCTCGCCACTCGGCTCGTCGACCGACTCGCCCGCCGCGAGATCGGGCAGCGGCTCCGGCTCCGACTTGTAGGGCGCGGCGACCGGCCCGTCGGTGCCGACCAGCACCTCCATCACCACGTCTGCGCCGTCCGGCATGTCGGCGTTGTCCTCGACCTCGAGCGACACGTAGTAGTCACCGGCCAGCGCCGCGGCACTGCCCTCCTCGCGGTTGCGGAACCGGACCGTCGGCGACACCACGCCGCCGGTCGCACCCTCGACGTTCAACGCCAGGTAGTCATAGTCCGGGAGCACCGTCACCGACGGCGACACCGTCGGCGTCGCCCAGTCGACACGGCCGCCGAGGGGGTTGTAGAGCCGAGGCGTGACGACCTGGCGTCCGCTGAGCACCCGGCCGCTCTGGTGCAGGACGATCTGCACGTGCTGGTTCCAGTCCAGCGGCACCTTCAACACCGCGGGCTCACCGGCCTCGACCTGCACCGTGTAGGACCCGTCGGCGAGGACGGGTGCCTCGGCGAACGAACTGCCCAACTCGGCACCACCCCGTGACGCCGGCGCCTCGTTGCTCCACGGCACCGAGAGCCCCGCCTCGGGGAGGTCGTCCCAGACCGGCGGTTCTTCCCAGACGGCAACCGTGGCCGGGTCACCGGCATAGTCGGGAGCGGTGCCGAAACTGTGCTCCACCCACACCGTGTCGCCCGTGCAGTTGCCCGAACTCACCGTGCCGCCACGCAGGCGGTGGTCGAACAGATAGACCCCCACCGCCCCGTCACCCACGCCCTCACAGTCCTTGCCGGACCGGTTGGTCATCGCCAGATAGTGCTCCGGCACCGTGGAGGTGGGCGCCACGATGCTCTCGCCGACCCAGATCGTGGAGTCGTCGACGGTGCGCTCGACGCGGAACCAGCCCGGCGTGTCGATCTCCACGGCGTACAACCCCGGCTCGACAGGCGTCGCCGACGGGCGATCAGCGGCAAGCGGGAAGGAGTCAGCAGGAGCGGACCACGCGGCGTACGACGTGCCGCAGGAGAGCGCGCCGACACATCCGAGCGCGGCGACGGCGGACCACCTGTTCATGGCGCACAGCCTTCCACGTCTGCGGGGCGACAAACGCGAGCGGTAGATTCACCGGACAACCACGAGGATCTGGAGGACTCGGTGCCCGAGGCAGTCGACGTCAGTCGGACCGCGGCGGCCGCGCAGGCGGTGCTCGGCCTCGGCCGGGCCGATCTGGCGCAGTTGCTCGGCGTCTCCGAGCCGATGCTGTTCTCCCTGCTCACCGGTGAACGTGCTCGGATCGGCAATCCGGTCGCCACCGGTCGCCTCATCCAGCTGCAACAGCTGATCGATCACGTCAGCACCGGCGTGATGCCGTCCACCGACATTCCGCTGGCACTGGCCCAGATCCGCGCGTCGACCATGCCGGCGCAGCCCGGCGACGCAACAGCGCGCGCCGACTCCGCTCCGCCCCACTCGCCTGTGTCGCCCCCGCCACCGATACCCGCATCCGTCCCGAACCCGCTGGCCATGCCCATGCTCACCGTCGCGGCTCTGAACTATGCACGCTCAGTGGTGGCGCGCCACGTGCCGACCACCCCGGCGTACCGCTGGCCGCTGCTCGAACAGGCCCTCGGCACCGAGACGTGGGTCAAGCACGAGAACCACACTCCGGTCGGGGCGTTCAAGGTGCGTGGCGGGCTCAACTATCTGGAGCGGCTGCGGGTGCACGGTGCGCGGCCACCCGGGCTGGTGTCGGCAACCCGCGGCAACCACGGACAGAGCCTCGCCTTCGCCGGGCGGGCGTACGGCGTCCCTGTGGTGATCGTCGTACCCGAGGGCAACAGCCCCGACAAGAACGCCGCCATGCAGGCGCTCGGCGCCGAGGTCGTCGTGCACGGCGCCGACTTCCAGGCAGCGCGGGAGTACGCCGACCAGTTGGCTTCCGAGCGCGGCCTCGCCGCGGTGCCGGCGTTCCATTCGTGGCTGGTCGAGGGCGTGGCCACCTATGCCGCCGAGTTGCACGAGCAGGTGCGTGACGTCGACGTCGTCTACGTGCCGGTCGGCATGGGATCCGGCGCGGCGGCCAACATCGCCGTGCGCGACCTGCTCGGCCTTCGTGCCGAGGTGGTCGGGGTGGTGGCCGAGGGCGCACCTGCCCAGGCTCTGTCGTTCGCCGCCGGTCACCCGGTCAGCACGGAACGGGCCGACACCTTCGTCGACGGCGTTGCCTGCCGAGTGCCGGACCCGGCAGCCGTGTCGGTGCTCCGCGCGGGTGCGTCCCGGATCGTCCAGGTCTCGGAAGAAGCGGCGGCCGAGGCGATGGTGCTGATGTTCCGCGCCACCCACAATCTCGCCGAGCCGGCCGGCTCACTCGCTCTCGCCGGCGCCCTTGCCGAACGCGAACAGCTCGCCGGGAGGCGGGTCGCCGTCGTGCACACGGGTGGGAACTGTGATGCCGAAGTCCTGCGCGGCGCACTCAATCTGGGCTGACTTCGTGGGGGAGTTCGTCACTGTGTGGGGGAACCTTCAGTAACAAAGTGTCGAATTCCCCGCCTGTGCGGGGAAACGAACAGAAGCCCCAGCCAGCCGCCTGAGACGATGGGGGCATGACCACGCCAGCCATCGGAGCACACGTCGACCAGACCGACCCCATTGCGGAGGCGAAGGCTCGGGGCACCGACGTGGTGCAGTTCTTCCTGGGCAGTCCGCAGAGTTACAAGGGGCCGGTGGTGGAGTACGCCGGCGGGGCCGAGGGACTGCGTGCGGATGCGGAGGCGGCGGGGGTGTCGCTCTATGTGCACGCGCCGTACATCATCAACGTGGCCACCACCAACAACCGGGTGCGGATCCCGTCGCGCAAGCTGCTGAAGCAGCACCTGGACGCGGCGGCGGAGATCGGTGCCAAGGGGCTGATCGTGCACGGCGGGCACCTCAAGGACGACGAGGACCCGACGATCGGCTTCGACAACTGGCGCAAGGCGGTGGCGGCCACCGACCTCAAGATCCCGCTGCTGATCGAGAACACTGCCGGTGGCGACAACGCGATGACGCGCTACCTCGACCGGATCAAGGGTGTGTGGGACGCGATCGCGAGCGAGGAGCAGGCCGACATGGTCGGCTTCTGCCTCGACACCTGCCATGCCCACGCCGGCGGCAACAACCTCGAGACGGTGGTGGACCAGGTGCGCGCGATCACCGGTCGCATCGACCTCGTGCACGCCAACGACAGCCGCGACGAGTTCGACTCCGGCGCCGACCGGCACGCCAACTTCGGCGCCGGCCGCATCGACCCCGACCTGCTCGCTGCCGTGGTCCGGGACGCCGCGGCGCCGGTCGTCTGCGAGACCCCTGGAGGTGCTGCGGAGCACACTGCCGACTTCGCCTGGCTGCGCGAGCGGCTCTGACGTCGACGCAGCCGGTAGCCTCGACTTCCGTGTCTTCCCCTGCCCTGACCGTTCGCACCGCCACCGCGGCCGAACACGCCCAGTTCCTGCGCACCCGACGCTCCGTCAGCTTCCTGCAGAGCCCGGAGTGGGCAGCGGTGAAGTCGGAATGGCGCAACGAGTCCCTCGTGTGGGAGAGCGACGGCCGACCGGTCGGCGCAGCGCTGGTGCTCTATCGCCAGCTGCCCAAGGTGAAGCGCTATCTGGCCTACCTGCCCGAGGGGCCGGTGATCGACTGGGAGGCCGACGACCTCGCGCCGTGGCTCACCCCGATGGTCGCGCACCTGAAGAAGCAGGGCGCCTTCGCGGTGCGGATGGGCCCGCCGGTGATCACCGGGCGCTGGAACGCCGCCGCGATCAAGGACGGCATCGCCGACGAGGCGGTACGACGCCTCACCGAGATCCCGCCCCGCGAACGGTCCGTGCCGGGTGCTCGCGTCGTCAGCCAGCTCAACGCCCTCGGCTGGCGCCACCAGACTGCCGACGGCGGGTTCGCGGCCGGCCAGCCGCAGTACAACTTCGTGGTCCCGCTCCGCAATGAAGACGGCACCGCGCGCAGTGAGGACGACGTGCTGCGGGGGATGAACCAGCTCTGGCGACGCAACATCAAGAAGGCCGCGAAGTCGGGGGTCGAGGTGCGCACCGCGACACCCGAGTCCCTCGACGCCGACCTCGCTGCGTTCCACACGCTCTATGTGCACACCGCCGAACGCGACCACTTCACCCCGCGGCCGCTGTCCTACTTCCGCACCATGTTCGCCTCGCTCGGCGCCGACGGCGCGACCACCGAGATCCGGCTCTTCATGGCAGAGCACGAGGGCGACCTGGTCGCGAGCACCATCTGGATCCGCTCCGGCGCCCACACTTGGTACTCCTACGGCGCCTCGTCCACCGAGAAGCGCGACGTGCGCGGTTCCAACGCCGCCCAGTGGGCGATGGTGCAAGCCTCACTGGCGTGTGACGCCGACGTCTACGACCTGCGTGGCATCACCGAGACCCTCGACGCCTCCGACTCCCACGTCGGCCTGATCCAGTTCAAGGTGGGCACCGGCGGCGAAGCGGTCGAGTACGCCGGCGAGTGGGACTTCCCGATCAATCGCCTTGTCCACAAGGCGTTCGAGCTCTACATGGAGCGCAGGTGATTCGATGAGCGTCACCCTGTACGTCGACTCCGCCCGCTTCCGCGCCAACCAGCACCTCACCCTCGGCCGGGCGCCCACGCTGGTGCCGGTCGCCAAGGGCAACGGCTACGGCCTCGGAAACGCTCGACTCGCCGAGGAGGCACGGCTGCTCGGCGTGGACACCCTCGCGGTCGGCACGTACGACGAGCTGGCTGCGGTCCGTGACGTCTTCCCGGGAGCGCTGCTGGTGCTCACCCCGTGGCGACCGTTCGGTCCGGCCGTCGACCTGGCTGCCGACCCGCGGGTGGTGCACACCGTCGGACGCACCGAGGACCTCACCGATCTGCTGGCGCACGATGCCGATGCCCGGTTCGTGCTCGAGTTGCGCACCTCGATGCTCCGCCACGGCTTCACCCCGGGCGGCCTGCGCAGTGCAGGCGAGCTCCTGGCGACCCGGGACGGCGTACGTCTGGAGGGGGTGGCGTTGCACCTGCCGATGGGCGGGGCGTCCCACCTGTCGGAGGTGCAGCGCCTGATGACCGACGTGGTCGCGGCCGACCTGACCACTCGCACGATCTGGGTCAGCCACCTCACCGACCACGAGCTCGCGGAACTGGCCCGGTCGTGGCCTGACTACTCCTTCCGCCCGCGAATCGGCACCGACCTGTGGCTCGGTGACCGCGGCGCGCTGCAGGTGCGCGCGACCGTGCTCGACAGCCACCCGGTGCAGCGAGGCGAGGTCTTCGGATACCGCGGTCGCACCGCGCCCAAGGACGGCACGGTGCTCGTGGTCAGCGGCGGCACCGCGCACGGCATCGGCCTGGAGGCGCCGACCGGAGCCAGCACGATCAAGGCCCGCGCCGGCGCGATCGCCCGCGGTGGCCTGGACGCGGCCGGCTTCGTGCGCTCGCCCTACAGCATTGGCGGCAAGCAGCGGCTCTTCGCCGAGCCGCCCCACATGCAGGCCTCGATGCTCTTCCTGCCGCACGGCGCACCGGTGCCCGAGGTGGGCGAGGAGGTCGACGTGCGGGTGCGGTTCACCGCGACCGTCTTCGACCGGGTCGTCTTCACCTGAGCACCCGGCCCGTCACACCACCCGCGCCCAGCTCTCCCAGCCGAGCCACGCGCCGAGCGTGGCGACGACGCAATAGCAGAGCAGCCACGCATAGATCCGGCCCGGGCCGCCGTACCCGGCCGCCGCGGTCCGCTTGCGGATCACGAAGCTGCCGTAGCCGGTGAGCAACACCAGCACCGCCGGCAGCGCCATCAGCCAGAACACCACGGCGCAGACCAGGTAGCCGGCGTTGCCGGATCCGTCGAGACCGAACTCGAGGAAATTCCATCCGAGCGCCCCGAAGAGGCCGCCCCACATGGGCAACAGCAGGTCGGGCAGCCGCTCCGAGACCGCGATCGCGGTGCCCACGAGCAGCACCAGGATCAGCACCGGGACCGCTACGCCAATCGTCCAGGCGCCGTCGGGGCACGGCTGAGCCGCGACATAGGGACCACCCTTGGCGCAGGCGCCGCCGACCGCCATCACCGTGCGCATCGCCCGGAACACCCAGGTGACCATCATCGCCAGCACCAGCAGCGCCGCCAACACGATGACGATCCGCACGGGTCGCGCCTTGCGGACCGAGAGGTCCGTGAGTCCGGGGATTGGGGTGGTCACCCCGACAGTGTGCGCTGGCGGGGCGGGTGTGGGAGGGATTGTTGTCTGACCACGTCGTACGCCGGGAAGAGCACGTCGCGCACGACGATGCCGATCAGATAGAGCTCACAGAGCAGCCGCAGCACGATCGCCAGCCAGTAGAAGCCCGGCTGGTCGCCCGACCCGGGCTGCAGGTGCCCGCCGAGATACCACCAGACGCTGGCGAAGTAGAGGATCTCGCCGGCCTGCCAGATCAGCTGGTCGCGCCACCGCGGTCGGGCCAGCACGGCCAGCGGCAGCAGCCAGAGCACGTATTGGGGCGAATAGACCTTGTTGACCAGCAGGAAGCCAGCCACCACAAGGAACCCGAGCTGCGCCAGTCGCGGGGTGCTGGGTGCGGCCAGACCGAGCGCGAGTACGGCGACGCACCACCCGATGAAGAAGAGCCACGACGCGGTGTTGATCGAGTCTGCCGAGATCGAGGCGCCGGCCTGGTTGAGCACCAGCCACAGACTGCCCAGGTCGCCGCCGCGCTCGGAGTTGAAGGACCAGAACACCTTCCACTCATCCCAGCCGGTTGCCATCGCGGGCAGGTTGACCAGCAGCCAGACCGCGGCCGAGACCAGCACCGCCTGAGCCAGGTCGAGCCAGCGACGCTGCCGCAGGCAGATGATCAGGATGCCGCCGAGCAGGAACAGCGGATAGAGCTTGGTGGCCGTGCCGAGACCGATCATCACGCCGGTGAGCACCGGTTTGTCCCGCGACCACGCCCACGTCGCTCCGGCCACCGCGGCGACCGCGAGCAGGTCCCAGTTGATCAGACCGGTCAGCACCAACGCCGGCGAGCAGGCAAACAGTGCCGCGTCCCACGGTCGATGTCGATGCGTGCGGGCCAGGAACCAGGCCGCCATCAGCGCGGCCAGGAAGAGCAGCACTGCCGAGACCGCGACGTACTCGCTGCGTTCGGAGACGGTCTCGCTCGACAGGTCGGCCAGTGGCATGGCGCCGCGGTCGTCACGATCGGGGAAGCCGTTGAGCGCATGGGTGACCACCGCGGCGCCCCAGGCGAAGTAGGAGATCCCGACCGGGTACTCCATCACCTCGTAGCGCGCTCGCAACTCGTCGTTGTCGTCGTAGGGCCAAGCCATCTCGGCAAACCCTCGTCCGACGTAGAGATAGGGCATGTCGGAGTAACACATCCGCGCATAGCGCTGGTCGCCGTCGGTCCAGTCCTCCGACCAGCACGGCGCCTTCTGCACGATGCCGAGCAGGAACGCGAAGGCGGTCAGCGCCAGGATCACCTTCACCGGAGTCCACCAGCGGTGGGGACGCGCGTGGGCGCCGACCGGACCGCCGATCACCTCACTGAGAGACGCGGCCACCGGGTCGTCGCGAGTCGGGTGGACCCGCGACAGGTCGTCAGTCACGTGTGCCCGGCGGCACTCCGCCCGCGGCGCCACTCGCCGGGTCGGTGGGCGACGGGGGGCACCCGAGCAGACCACAGGAGTCGGTCGGATCCGGGGCCGGCGGCTCCGACGTCCCCGGATCCGTCGGGTCCGGAGTCGGCTCGTCGGTGGGGTCCGGGGGTGGTTCGTTGGTGGGCTCGTCGGTCCCTTCGGGAGTCTTCGACGGCTTCTTGGTCCTGCTCGGCTTCGGGTCCGGCGGGGGCGGCGGGGGCGCGTGGCCCTCGGTCGGCGCCTCTCCGTCGGTCCACGCCGCGTCGGGCAGGCTCTCCACGTCGGTGCCCTCGAGCGCCTTGGTCATCACCGCCGTCCACATCTGCGCGGGATAGGTGCCGCCGTAGTAGGAGGTCGGCAGGATCTCTTCGAGCGACTCGTTGCCGGTGCCGCGCACCATCATCACCGCGGTCGACAGCTGCGGGGTGTAACCCACGAACCACGACGACGAGACCTGGTCGTCGGCATTGGTCGCCGTGCCGGTCTTGCCACCGGCGGGTCGACCGAGCGCCTGGGCCCGCGTACCGCTGCCGGCCCGCACCACCTGCTGCAGGGCGTAGGAGACGTCGGCGTTGACGTCCTCGTCAAGGACCCGCTTGTTGCTCACCTTGTGGCGGTAGCGGGTCTCGCCGGTGCGGTCGACGACCTTCTCGATCAGGTAGAGCTCCGACCGCACGCCGTCGGCAGCGACCGTCGCATAGCCGTTGGCGATGTTGATCGGGCTCACCGTCGCCGAACCGAGCGCGATGCCCGCGTTGGCGGCCAGACCCGGCGAGGTGCGGAGGTTGTCGAGCCCGCGGCTACGGTCGTCGGCCGGGATGCCCATCGCCTTGGCCATCTTGAGGACGTCCTTGGGGCCGTCTGGCAGCGCCATGGTCAGGTCGACGAACGCGGTGTTGATCGAGTCCTCGGTGGCCCGGATCAGGTCGACCCGCCCGTAGTCGGTGCCGTCTCCGCCTCCGAGGTTGCGCACCGGACGCTGGCCGGGGGCGAACTCGAACGGCGAGTTGCCGTCGAAGGTGTCCTTGAGGGCGAACCCGGCGTCGATCCCCGCCGCGAGGGCGAACACCTTGAACGTCGAACCGGGCTGGCCGCCGGAGACGGCCCAGTTGACCTGGGAGTCGAGGTAGTCCTGGCCACCGTAGAAGCCGCGCAACGCGCCGGTGCCGGGCTCGACGCTGGCGGCTGCGATGTGCAGTCCGCGGATGCCCTCCGGGCGGGCCTCGTCGACGCCCTGCTCAGCAGCGTCCATCGCCTGCTTGGTCAGGGTCGTGGTCACCCGCAGCCCGCCGCCCTGGATCTCCTCGTCGCTGAAGCCCAGCCGCTGGAGCTCCTTGCGGATCATCGTCAGCGCGTGGCCCTTCTGCCCGCCGTACGTCGTCTCGGCCCGCGCTTCGGGGAACTTGGGCAGCCGCTTCTGCGCCTTGGTGGCCTGACCCGCGCTGATCGTGCCCATCTCCGCCATCGCGTTGAGCACTCGGGTGAACCGGTTCTTCAGCGACTGACGGTTGTGCTTGCCGTTGTCGGGGTCGAAGAGCGTGGGGTTGTTTATCACCGCCGACAGCACCGCGGACTCGCGCAGAGTGAGGTCCTTGGCTGCCTTGCGGAACCAGGTCTGGGCCGCGGCGTCGATGCCGTAGGCGCCCCGACCGAAGTAGATGGTGTTGAGGTAGCCCTCGAGGATCTGCTCCTTGCTCTGCTGACGGTGCAGCTTGAGCGACACGATCGCCTCACGGATCTTGCGCTTGTAGCTGTGCTCCTGGGTCAGGTAGAGGATCTTGACGTACTGCTGGGTGATCGTGGAGGCACCCTGGGTGTCATTGCCCGAGGCGTTGGAGAAGGCCGCACGCAGGATGCCGCGCGGATCGATGCCGTTGTTGGTCCAGAAGGTGCGGTCCTCAGCCGCGACCACGCCGTCCTTGACGAAGTCGGGCATCTCCGAGAAAGGGATCGAGTTGCGGTTCTGCTCGGCGTACCGTCCGAGTTCGGACTTGCCGTCGGAGTAGTAGACGTAGGTCGTCTCGGTCTGGAAGTCGGCGTTGGGGTCGGGGATGTCGATCGCGCGATAGAGCACGACGAAGGTCAGGGTCGCCAGCAGCGCCAGCACCAACCCGCTGATGCCGGTCCACTTCAGAGCCTTCTTCACCCGACGCCGCAAGGGGGTCTCCGGGGTGGGCCGGGACGGCTTGCGCCGTCGGGAGGAGGCTGCCTTGCGCTGTCCGCTCACGTTTCCCGACTTCTCTCTCGTTGCATTCCGCTGGCACAGCGTACGCGGGGTCACCCACAAGCCGGACGCACCTTGTCCGACACTCTGTGTCAATCCCGAGTTCACGCAGACCGCGATATATCGGTACGATAGGTCTCATGGCTAGGCGTGGTGAGAGCATCGAGTTGGCAGTCCTCGGACTGCTGCACGAGTCACCCATGCACGGATACGAGCTGCGCAAGCGGCTGAATCTGATGCTCGGGTGGGGTCGGCTGCTCTCCTACGGCTCGCTCTACCCGGCGTTGAAGAAGATGCTCCGGGCCAATTGGATCGAGGAGCGGACGGTCCAGAACCCCGGCAGCATCACCAGCCGCCGGGTCCGCATCGTCTACCAGCTCACCAAGGCCGGTGAGGACGAGTTCGTCAGCCTGATGTCCGAGGTCGGCCCGACGGCGTGGGAGGACGGAAGCTTCGACATCCGGTTCGCCTTCTTCGGTCGCACCGACATGGAGATCCGGCTGCGGGTACTGGAAGGTCGACGCAGTCGGCTGCAGGAACGCCTCGACAAGGTTTCGTCCGACCTGTCGATGACGCAGAAGGAGATGGACCGGTACGCCGCCGAACTCCAGCGCCACGGTGTGGAGTCCGTCGAACGCGAGGTCAAGTGGCTCTCCGACCTCATCAACGCCGAACGCAATCAACTGCCGGTGGACAAGCCCCACCAGGGGTGAGCCGGCAGGGTTCCGGGAGCACGCCCGGCCAAAACATCAGTTCAGTCAGTTCAGTCAGCAACACACGCAATCACGGAAGAAGGAGACCGATGGGATCGGTACGAGTGGCAATCGCGGGAGTGGGCAACTGCGCCACCTCCCTCATCCAGGGCGTCGAGTACTACAAGGACGCTGACCCGGCGGGCACCGTTCCCGGCCTCATGCACGTCAAGTTCGGTGACTACCACGTCAAGGACGTCGAGTTCGTCGCTGCCTTCGACGTCGACGCCAAGAAGGTCGGCTTCGACCTCTCCGAGGCGATCTTCAACTCCGAGAACAACACCATCAAGATCGCCGACGTCCCGCCCACCGGCGTGATCGTCCAGCGTGGCCCGACCCTCGACGGCATCGGCAAGTACTACGCGATGACCATCGAGCAGTCCGACGCCGAGCCCGTGGACGTCGTCCAGGCCCTGAAGGACGCCAAGGTCGACGTGCTCGTCTCCTACCTCCCGGTGGGCTCCGAGGAGGCCGACAAGTTCTACGCCCAGTGCGCCATCGACGCCGGCGTGGCCTTCGTCAACGCGCTCCCGGTCTTCATCGCCTCCGACCCCGTGTGGGCGAAGAAGTTCGAGGACGCCGGCGTCCCGATCGTCGGCGACGACATCAAGAGCCAGGTCGGTGCCACCATCACCCACCGCGTGATGGCGAAGCTGTTCGAAGACCGTGGCGTGGTGCTCGACCGCACCTACCAGCTCAACGTCGGCGGCAACATGGACTTCAAGAACATGCTCGAGCGTGAGCGTCTGGAGTCCAAGAAGGTCTCCAAGACCCAGGCCGTCACCTCCAACCTGACCGGTCCGTTGGCCGGCCTCAAGGACAGCCGCGACGTCCACATCGGCCCGTCCGACTACGTCGCGTGGCTCGACGACCGCAAGTGGGCCTACGTGCGCCTCGAGGGTCGCGCGTTCGGCGACGTCCCGCTCAACCTCGAGTACAAGCTCGAGGTCTGGGACTCCCCGAACTCGGCCGGCATCATCATCGACGCCGTCCGCGCTGCCAAGATCGCGCTCGACCGCGGCGTCGGCGGCCCGATCATCCCCGCCTCGGCCTACCTGATGAAGTCCCCGCCGGTGCAGATCGAGGACACCGAAGGTCGCGCGTTGCTCGAGCAGTTCATCGCGGGCAACTGACCCACTCGCCGTACGGCGCACCTGACTGACGACTGATCGACGCCGCCGGTCCTCTCCTTCGGGAGTTGGGCCGGCGGCGTTCGTCGTGCCGGGAGGTCGCTAGAGGCAGCGCGCCAGCGTGTCGAGGGTCAGGTCGACCTCGTCGTCGGTCACCACCAACGGCGGCGCGAGGCGGACCGTGTGCCCGTGCGTGTCCTTGGCGAGTACGCCGGCCGCCAGCATCCGTTCGCAGACCTCCCGAGCCGTGCCGCTCGCCGGGTCGATGTCGATCCCCGCCCAGAGTCCGGCGCAACGGACGGCGGTGACACCGTGCCCGACCAGCCGCTCCAACCCCTCGGCCAGTCGCTTGCCGCGGACCTGGGTGAGCGCCTGCATCTCCCCCGTCCCGAGCAGTTCGACCACAGCCAGGCCGACCGCCGCCGCGAGCGGATTGCCGCCGAAGGTGGATCCGTGCTCGCCCGGATGCAGGACGCCGAGCACGTCTCGGTTGCCGATCACCGCGCTCACCGGCACGATGCCGCCACCGAGCGCCTTCCCGACCAGGTAGAGATCCGGTACGACGTCCACCGCGTCGCAGGCGAAGGTCCACCCGGTGCGCCCGAGGCCGCTCTGGATCTCATCGGCGACGAGGAGCACGTTGCGCGCAGCGGTCAGCTCGCGCACCCGGGGCAGGTAGTCGGCCGGCGGGATGATCACGCCGGCCTCACCCTGGATGGGCTCCAGCAACACCGCCACCGTGTCGTCGTCGATCGCATCCGCGACCGCGGTCGGATCGCCGTACGGCACGGTGCGGAAGCCCGGGGTGAACGGGCCGAAGCCGTCTCGGGCAAGTGGATCGTCGCTGAACGAGACGATGGTGGTGGTGCGACCGTGGAAGTTGCCCGCCGCCACGACGATGTTGGCCCGGTCGGCTGCGACACCCTTGACGTCGTAGCCCCACTTGCGGGCGACCTTGATGCCCGACTCGACGGCTTCGGCGCCGGTGTTCATCGGCAGCACCATCTCCTTGCCGGCCAAGCCGGCCAACGCCTCCACGAACGGCCCGAGGGCCTCGGAGTGGAAGGCGCGACTGGTCAGGGTGACCCGGTCGAGCTGCGCCTTCGCGGCGGCGACGAGCGCCGGATGGCGGTGGCCGAAGTTGACCGCGGAGTACGCCGCCAGACAGTCGAGCAGGCGGCGCCCCTCGATGTCGGTGACCCACGCTCCCTCCGCCTCGGCCACCACCACCGGCAGCGGGTGGTAGTTGTGCGCCGCGTGTGCCTCCTCGCGGGCGATGGCCGATGTCGTCGCTGAGTCCCTCATGCATCGACGATAGGTGGCGAACGGAGGTCTGCCAAGCAGATTGTCAGACAATCTGCGGCACCGGGGTCAGGGGATCAGGTCAAGGGCGTTGCCGAGCAGGCCCTTGCCGCTCTTCATGCAACAAGCATGCCCACTCGACGAATGGACATGCTTGCCGCGCGGTCGAATCGAGTCAGCGCTCGGCTTCCGCCTTGATCTTCGCCAGCGTCTGCTGCATGCCGCTGTGGAGGATCTCGGTGAAGGCGGGCACGCCACCGAAGGCCAGCTTGGTCACCTTCACCGACAGGTCGGAAATGCCGTGGGGCGCCTCCCGCCGCTGGGTCAACCGGGTGCCACCTTCGGGAAGCGCCTCGAGGTCGAATGACCAGACCGTCCAGTTCTCCTTGACCTTGAAGGCGAACCGCTGCTCGGGCACGACTTCCTTGACCTGCGCCTGGGTGGGCCACACCAGCAGGCCCTTGCGGTTGATGTTGAACAGCTTGGCGCCCACCTTCACCTCGCCGCCACGCACGATGGTCTTCGCCGTCTGTGGACTCCAACGTGAATAGTTGCGCGGGTCGGACACGAGTCCCCACACGGTCGCGGGCGGGGCAGAGATGTCGACGGATGCCTCGAGCGGCGCGACGTCGGTGAGCGGCATGGGTTACCTCCAAGTAACTGCGGTTGCCCGAACGCTATCCGGCCCGACTGCGGTGAGCACTGTGATCTGGACCACTCCGGATGTCCCGGCAGTCGCGGACGCATCACTGCAATTCGGCGGAGCGGACGACGAACGTCAGGGACCACGGCACAGGGACAGCAACAGCCCCCGGCGTGGGGGTCGGGACCTACCCGACCCCCACCGTCCGTGGGCACTCAGCCAGTGACGCCGAGGAGCTCGTTGGGGGCCTGATCGAGGTCGAGGGTGGTGTCCACAGATCCGTCGACGAGGTCGACTGCGTGCAGTTGCTTGGTCGCCGGCTCGCTGATCCACGCCGTATTCCCGACCACGCTGATCGTCGGGCGCGGTTGCTGCCATTCAGCTGGTTCCTCCCAGGCCGACACCACCGGCACGGTGGCCACCACCTCACCCGCACCAGCCGCGATGATCCGCAACGCCCCGTCAGTGCCGAGCACCAGCGCCTCACCGTTCGGACCGCGCGCCAACGACCGGAAGCTGTACGACGTCCCGAGGTCGAGAAGATCGAGGTCACCTGTGCGCGTGTTGACCAGGCTGATTCGCGTCGGTCGCTCCAGCTCGGCGTCCGGGTCGGACTTGTAGTCACCCAGCAGGACCGGGGACTCCGGCGAGCCGAAGAGGTTGCCGATCCGGCCGTACGGGTCAGGACTGACCACCTTGGTGAACCTGTCTCCGTCCAACAGGAGTACGCCGTCCTCACATCCGAAGCCGGCAACGTCGCCCGCGAACGCCTCACCGTGCACGCCGGGGCACTTCTCACTCCGGGCGACCTCATCGCCGGCCTCGTCGAGCAGCACGACCCCGTTTCGGGCGTCCTCCGTGCCGAGGGTGTGCGCGAGACTGCCGTCGGCGCGTCGGACCGCGACGCCGTGGTGCGCCTGCTCGGCCTCGGTGGTTTCGACCGCGAGCTCTCCGTCGACCAAGTGGTGCGGATCGAAGCTGGTGATCGTCCCGGTGCCGTCGTCGAAGAGGACGGTCCAGTCGTCGTGGACGACGACGTGACCCGGCGTGGCGGCTCCGAAGGTGGTGTCGGTCAGTTGCGGCTCCACGACGAAGGAGTGACCGTGATCGCCATGGGCCTGGGTCCAGGCGCCCAGGTCAACCACCCGGAACCCGTTGTCGCCGGAGACCATGAGGTGCCGACCGTCCCCGGCGTGGTTGAGCCGCAGGAACCCGGGCAGGTCGATCTCGGTCAGCACCTCGCCGTCGCCGGCACGCACCACCGTGATCCCGCCGTCGTGGGTGAAGGCCAACCGCGCTTCCGGCCCGGCAACCTCCGCAGCGTCTTCGTGCTCGTGTTCCCCGGAGTGCTGCCGGTGATCTCCACCGTGCTCCGAGGCGGCAGTGTTCGAGGACTCCTCCGCCTCGCCGCAACCCGCAACGACGAGCCCGAGAGTCAGCAGGACAGGTGTCAGTGCTTTCAGATTCATGAGAACGATTCTCATTGCAAATGAGAATCGTTGTCAAGTAAACCCGATGCCGAGACGGTCCCAGCCGTTCTCGTTGCGTTGCGTCGAATTCCACGACGACTCCGTCAGGGGGCTGCCCGGCCAGGGAGGGCCGAAGGAGGCAACCGGCGCCAGGGCCGGGGAGACACGTGGCGGCAGGGGTGGATCGGTCAGGCAGAGGGAGCGTCCGGCCCGGGCCACCAGGCGAGCAGGGCGGCCTTGGCGTCGTCGTACGTCATCGGCCCGTTGTCCATGCGCAACTCGAGGAGGAACTTGTAGGCGCGACCGACGTCGCGGCCGGGCGGGATGCCGAGGATCTCCATGATCTGGGCGCCGTCGAGGTCGGGGCGGATGGCGGCGAGCTCCTCCGCCTCCGACAGGCGCTCGATGCGGAGCTCGAGGTCGTCGTACGTGCGCCGCAGGCGATCAGCCTTGCGTTTGTTGCGGGTGGTGCAGTCGGCGCGGGTGAGGATGTGCAGCCGCTCGACCTGGTCGCCGGCGTCGCGCACGTAGCGGCGTACCGCCGAATCGGTCCATTCACCAGTGCCGTAGCCGTGGAAGCGCAGGTGCAGCTCCACCAGCTTGGCCACGGCGTCGGTCTGCTCGTTGGAGAAGCGCAGCGCCTTCATCCGCTTGCGGGTGATCTTGGCGCCCACCACGTCGTGGTGGTGGAAGGTGACCGTGCCGTCGTCGACGAACTTGCGGGTCCTGGGCTTGCCGACGTCGTGCATCAGCGCCGCGAACCGCGCCACGAAGTCCGGCTCCGCGTCCTCGCCACCGCGGGAGCGCTCCAGGGCGATCGCCTGCTCGAGCACGGTGAGTGTGTGCTCGTAGACGTCCTTGTGCCGGTGGTGCTCGTCGCGTTCAAGTTTGAGCGCCGGCAACTCCGGCAGCACGTACGACGCCAAGCCGGTCTCGACGAGCAGCTCCAGGCCGCGACGGGGATGCGGGGCACAGACCAGTTTCACCAGTTCGTCCCGGACCCGCTCGGCCGAGATGATCTCGATGCGCCCGGCCATGTCGGTCATCGCCGCCACCACCTCCGGGGCCGGCGTGAAACCGAGTTGGGCAGCGAACCGGGCCGCGCGCATCATCCGCAGCGGGTCATCGGAGAACGACTGCTCCGGCGTACCCGGCGTGCGCAGCACTCCTTCGGCAAGGTCGACCAGGCCGCCGAAGGGGTCCTCGAAACCACGGTCCGGCAGGGTCAGCGCCATCGCGTTGACGGTGAAGTCACGCCGGCCGAGGTCTCCGGGGAGGGAGTCGCCGAAGTTGACCTCGGGCTTGCGTGACGTCGGGTCATAGGCCTCGGAACGGTAGGTGGTGATCTCGACCTGGTAGTCGCCGATCCGGGCCCCGATGGTGCCGAAGTCGCGGCCCATGTCCCAGATCGCGTCGACCCATCCCTTGAGCAGCGACTCGGTCTCGTGTGGTCGGGCCGACGTGGTGAAGTCGAGGTCGTGGTGGGTGCGCCCCAACATCGCGTCACGCACCGGTCCACCGACCAGAGCCAGGGTGTGCCCGGCGCCCGCAAAACGAGAGCCGAGGTCGTCGATCACCGGGGCCAGGCGGTCGAGTTCTTCGGACACTCGGCGCTGGACCTCGGAGATGAGCAGGGGTTCGCGGTCGGACACGGGGAACAAGCCTACGCTCGGATAGAGTCGGCGCCGTGATCCGACCGGTGGCTGCTCTTCTCGCGCCACTGCTCGCGACTCTCGCGCTCACGGTCACTCCACCCGCCGGGGCCATGCCCGAACGCGGCACCGAACACTCCTCCGAGCTCGCACCGTCGCGCGTGCCGACTGCGTCGCGCGGCGCGGCCCGGATCAGCGAATCCGACTCGTTCGAGGTGGAGATCACCAGGGTGCGACCGGCGGTGCTGCCGTCAAAGGGCCGGATCACCCTTTCCGGCACCATCACCAACGCCACCGACGAGGCGCTGACCGGACTCAACGTCCACCCGCTGTCGTCCTACGCGCCCCTCACCACCACCACCGAGATCGCTGCCGCGGCGGCGGCCGACCCGGAGATCACCTTCGGCGGCCAGCGGCTGCTGGACCCCGGTGTGCTCGACAACTCGATCGAACGCCTCGACGCCGGGTCGACCGCGACCTGGCAGGTCCGGATTCCGGTCGAGGAGCTGGAGATCAGCGGAGGCGAGGGCGTCTACGTTTTCGGCGTGCAGGTGCTCAGCGACGATGCCGACGGCGGTCGCGACGACATCGCCGACGGACGCAGCCGCACCTTCGTGCCCAAGGTCCTGGCCGGCCACAAACCCACCCGCACCAGCGTGGTGGTCCCCGTGCGCAGTCCCGTCAAGCGGGCCGCCGACGGCCAGATCGAGGAGTTGACGACCTGGCACACCAGCCTCGACGACGGCGGGCGCCTCGACAATGTGCTGACCCTGCTGCGGGAGGCGGAGATCCCGGTCACGGCACTCGTCGACCCGGCCGTGCTGACCGCGGTCCGACAGGTGGCGGCCGGCAACCCGGCCCGCGACATCACCCCGACCCTGCCCGACGGTGACGCCGGGGCCGAGGACGGAGCAGACGACGAGACCGACGCCACCGCCGAGCCAGACGGCAGCAGCACCGGGCAGGGAACGGTGAGTGCCCAGTCCGAACGCGCCGACAACTGGCTCACCGAGATGCTCGACGTCCTGCGGGTGCGCGAGGTGCTGAGCCTGCCGTACGGCGATCTCGACGTCGCCGCCGCCAGCCACCACCTGCCGAGCCTGATCGAGACCGCGACCAACCGCTCCGCAGAGGTGATGGATGCCTTCGACCTCGCCGGCGACAGCGCCGTCGTACCCCCGGACGGGTTGCTGCCGAGCAGCGCACTGGCGGCCCTCGGCGACACCACCGTGCTGCTGTCCACCGGTGCCGTGCCTGCCGACGGTGAGCGGACGGCTGCCCCGCCGGCTTCGGTGCAACTGAACGGCGTCGACGTCCTGCTGCACGACGACGTGACGTCCGGCGCCGACCCGGCCGATCCGGTCAACCCGGTCTCGGTGCGTCAACGGATCCTCGCCGAGGCTGCGGTGCGGGCGCTCGAGGACGGCAACGACCCGCTGGTGGTGAGCCTGCCCGCACTGATCGACCCCGGCACCTCGGCCGGTGCGATGCTCCGCGGCCTCGACGTACCCTTCGTACGCGGAGTGCCACTGAGCGCCCTGGACCAACCGGACGCACCTGACGTGACCGCAGCCGAGCCGGACCTGACCTACACCGACGACCAGGCTCGTGAGGAACTGTCGGCGGCCCTGTTCTCGGCACTCGAGGACGCCATCACCAGTGGCGCCGTGCTCGACGACCTGCTCCCCCTCAACGACACGATCGGCACCCAGGTCCTGACCGACCTGCTGCCCGAGGTCTCCGTGCACAACCGCGCCGAGCAGGTCTCCGGCCTGGCTCGGGTGCGCAGCACCGGCGCCTGGGTCACCTCCAAGCTGGGTCTGGTCGAGATCTCCGCGCCGTCGTTCGTGATCCTCTCCTCCGAGAGCGGTCCCTTCTCGTTGACCGTGCGCAACGGCCTCGACCAACCGGTGGCGTTCGCGATCCGCGCAGAGACCGCCCGCGAGGTGGCGATCACCGCACCGCAGACCATCGAGCTCGACGCCCAGGCATCGCGCAACCTCACCCTCAACGCCCGTGCCGCCAACCTCGGTGTCCACCAGGTCGACCTGATCGCCACCACCGTCGACGGCGCACCGCTGGGCGCGAGCGACGAGATCAACATCCGGTCCAACGCGGTGAGCAAGGTGATCTGGGTGGTGCTCGGCGTCGGCGTCGGGATCCTCTTCATCGCGATCACCATCCGGTTGGTACGACGCATCCGCCGGCGTCGAGGATCCGTCGCCTGATGGCCCAGTCGAGGTCGGTGCTCAACAGCAGCGCCGTGATGGCAGCCGGCACGATCGTGTCGCGGATGAGCGGCTTCGTGCGCAGCGCACTGCTCGCCGCCGCGCTGGGCACCGCGCTGCATGCCGACCTGTTCAACATCGCCAACACGATCCCGAACATGCTCTACATCCTGCTGGCCGGCGGCATCTTCAACGCCGTCCTGGTGCCCCAGCTGGTGCGCAGCATGAAGAACGACGCGGACGGCGGCGAGGCCTACACGAACCGGATCGTCACCTTGGCAGGAGTGTTCCTCGCAGCTGTGACGGTGCTGCTGGTCGTGTTCGCGCCGTGGGTGATGCGGATCTTCCTCGACGCGTCGTACGACGACCCGGCGATGAGCGTGCAGCGCGCGAGCCTGATCGACTTCGCGCGCTTCTGCCTGCCGCAGGTGTTCTTCTACGGCATGTTCGTGCTGGTCGGGCAGATCCTCAACTCCCGCGGCAGCTTCGGCCCGATGATGTGGGCGCCGATCGCCAACAACGTGATCTCGGTCGGCGTGCTGGTCGTCTATCTGTTCGCCTTCGGGCCGGCCGAGGATCTCCACGGCGCCTACACCCCGGGGCAGGAGTTGCTCCTGGGTCTCGGTTCGACCCTCGGCATCGTCGCGCAGCTGGCGATCCTGCTCCCCTATCTGGCCAGAGCCGGGTTCCGCTACCGTCCGCGCTTCGACTTCCGCGGCACCGGTCTGGGCCACACCTTCCGACTCGGACTGTGGACGCTTCTCTTCGTGGTGGTCAACCAGATCGCCTACACCGTCGTGGTGCGGCTGGCGTCCAGCGGCACGTCGGGCGACTCCGCCGGCACCGGTTACACGATCTATTCCGGTGCGTTCCTGATCGTGATGGTGCCGCACGCGATCGTGACCGTCTCCCTGGCCACCGCCGTGCTGCCGACCTTGTCGCGCCATGCCGCCGACACCGACCACCCGTCGCTGGCCGCCTCCCTGACCAGCACCCTGCGCTCCGCGCTGGTGCTGGTCCTGCCGTTCGTACTGCTGCTGCCGCTGATCGCGGGGGACATCGCCAACCTGGTGTGGGGCTACGCCGCGGCAGCCGACACCTTCGCCGACTACGCGCCCTCGTTGGCCCTGTTTGCGCCGGGTCTGTTGTTCTTCACGATCCACTACTTCGCGCTGCGCGGGTTCTATGCGCTCGAGCAGACCCGCACCGTCTTCTTCATCCAGTGCTGGGTCGCGGCCACCAACATCGGTCTCGGCGTGCTGCTGGTCAGCACCACGGACGCGGAGTTCACCGCTCCCGCCCTGGTGCTCGCCTACTCCGGAGCGTACGCCGTCGGTGCGGTGATCTCGTTCGTCGTACTCGGTCGGCGCCTCGGCGGACTGGACGCCCGGGGGTTGCTCCGCTTCCTGGTCCGCACCGGCCTCGCGGCCGCGGTCGCCGCAGCGGCGGCCCGCGGCGCCTGGCTGCTGGTGTCCGCAGTGGTGGGCGACGACCCCGGCAAGGTCGGTGCGATCGCGCAGCTCGGCGCCACCGGGCTGGTCGACTTGGCCGTGTTCCTGCTGCTGGCCCGGCTGATGCGGATCAGCGAGGTCACCGAGCTGGTCGCGGTGATCACCCGACGCCTGCCCTCGGCCCGGGGCCGGTGAGCCCGACGGTCGTCGCGCCCGGTCCGTCGGTGGTCGAGCCCCGCCGAAGGCGAACCCGGTCGGTCAGTCATCTGCGGCCCGCCGTGGTTGAGAGATATTTGCTCGGGGTAGGTCCTACGATGACGAATGGTTGTCACCGGCCGATGGTGAAGGTGCTCGACGCACCACCCACGGCAGCCAGCGGGCCGGATCGGCGGGAGGGGAGGTGCCCATGCGACCGGGAGACACTCTCGCCGACCGCTACCGCCTGATCGACCTGCTCAACGAGACCCGTGGCGGTCGGTTCTGGCATGCGTGGGACTCCGTCCTGGCCCGTCAGGTCGCGATCCACCTGCTCGATGCCGGCGACCCACGGGCCGATGCCCTGCTCGCCGCCGCTCGCGCTTCTGCGCGACTCTCCGACCCGCGCCTCCTGCGCGTGCTCGACGCCGGCACCCTCAACGGTTGGTGCTACGTCGTCAACGAATGGGGTGAGGGCCCTTCGCTCGACACCCTGGTCTCCGAAGAACCCCTGGCCGCACCCCGCGCGGCCTGGATCGTCGGGGAGGTCGCCGAGTTGGTCGCGGCTGCGCAGCGTGCCGACCTCACCCACGGCCGCCTGGTGCCGGCCAACGTGATGGTCGACGAGACCGGCGCGGTCAAGGTGATCGGATTCGCGGTGGACGCCGCGCTCCATGGCATCGACGCGGCCGACCGCGACGACGAGTTCATCGACCTGGTCTCGATCCTCTATGCCGCCCTGACGGCACGCTGGCCGGGGCGCTCCCACTGTCCGATGCCGGAAGCACCGCGTGACCACGGGATGATCCTGCGCCCCCGCCAGGTGCGCGCCGGCGTACCCCGGGTGCTCGACCACCTCTGTGACGGCGTACTCAACCCGGCCCATGCGGTGCCGGGCCAGACGCCGCACGACGCTGCCGCATTCGCCGAGGCACTGTTCGACTTCGTCGGTGACCGTCAGGCGGCGGCCGACGCCGAAGCCGCCCGTCAGGGACCGAACACCAGCCCGCGGCTCCCGCAGATCCCCGACCCGGTCAACCCGCCCGCGCTGGTGCCCGGCGACGACGAGCCCGGGGAGGAGACCCAGGTCGGGCTGCCGTCCTTCGACGAGGAGGTGCTCGACCCGGAGTGGCGGACGCCGTCTCCGGAGCCACCCCCGCCGCCACCCCCGTTCGAGGACTCCCCCGAACGACCGCTGTTCGCACCCGAACCAGCCAACGGCGAACCGGCTCGCAAACCCCGTGAGGACCTGCTTCCGAGTGCGAGCGAGTCGTCGTACTGGCCGTGGGAGACCGACGCCTCCGGACCGCCGGTGCCGCCCACGCCCGAACCCGACCCGGAGCCGGTCCCCGGTCGCGGTTGGCTGCGCGTGGCTGGTTTCGTGGCAGTTGCCGCGTTGGTCCTGGTCGCGATCGTCTACGGCTTCAACAAGGGTCGTGACAACGCCGACGAGGATGGCGGCAACGACCCAGGCACTTCCGGCGAGCGCCGTGCCACCACGGCACTGGTCACGCCGTCCGAGGTGGTCGACTTCGACCCGCTGGGCGACCCGCCGGAGGAGAAGCCGGAGCTCGTCGCACTGGCCTTCGACGGCGACCCGGAGACGGCGTGGGAGACCCAGGGCTACAACGAGAACTTCGGCCCCGACGGTCTCAAGGACGGTGTCGGCCTGCTCTTCGACCTCGGCAGTGAGCGCGAAGTGCGCGAGGTGGTCGTCGACGTGCTCGGCGGTACGACGGAGGTCGAACTGCACGTCTCGCCCAACCCGGAGCGTCCTCGCTCTCTCGACGACCTGACCCGCGTTGCCGCCGGGAGCACGTCGGAGGGTCGGATCCGGCTGGTCCCCGACACCACCGTCCCCGAACGTTGGGTCGTGGTGTGGCTGACCAGCCTGCCGTCCGACGGCAGCTTCCGGGGCCGGATCAGTGAGGTGCGGATCCGCACATGACCGCGACCGACAGGACCGACGCAGAGCTCCTGCAGGCCCACGCGGCGGGCGACGCGGCAGCATTCGGCGACCTGTTTGCCCGCCATCGCGACCGGCTGTGGGCGGTCGCGCTGCGCACGACCGGCCACCCGGAGGACGCCGCCGACGCCCTGCAGGAGGCGATGATTGCGGCGTTCCGCCGGGCGTCCGGCTTCCGCGGCGACTCCCAAGTGACGACCTGGCTGCACCGGATCGTCGTGAACGCCTGTCTCGACCGGCTCCGCGCCAACAAGGTGCGTCGCGCCGACTCGCTGCCCGACGATCTCGACGAGTACGGCGACCGTGGCTCGTTGCTCTCGATGTCCGACGACATCACTCCCGACGACGCCGCTCTCGCCTCCGAGCGTCGGGCCGACGTGCTGGAGGCACTTGCCAGCCTGGCCGACGAACAACGGGCTGCCCTGGTGCTGGTCGACATGGAGGGCTATTCGGTTGCTGAGGCTGCCGCGATCCTCGACTGTGCGGTCGGCACCGTGAAGTCACGCTGCGCCCGCGGCCGGGCCAAACTCGCGCCACTGCTCGGCGTACACGCTCCGGATGAGCCGGATCACTCCGCACCCGGGAACCAGCCCCCTCCCCCGCCCGTCCGATCTTCAGGCCCGGTCCGCGGCCCACCCCGAGAACCGCGAACCCTCACCTAGATCACGCGAACCTGCAGCAAGACCGTCCGAACCGTCGCCACAGCAGCCGAGGAGGTGAACCGACGGTGTCACCGCACGAACCGCTCGACCGAGAGTCCGAGGCCGTACGCCGTCTCCTCGCCTCGGCGCGCCACGACGAGCCGACGCCCGCCGAGGTGGTCGACCGTCTCGACGACGCGCTCGCCGCGCTGGTCGCAGAACGCGCCGACAGCGCTGCCCCGGTGATCGACCTCTCCGCCCGGCGGCGGCGCAGGGTCGGCGCCGGCATCCTGGCCGCCGCAGCCGCGTGCGCCCTCGTCGCCGGTGTCGGTCCGACCTTGGTCAACTCCGGTTCGGACTCGGACGAGTCCACCGCCAACAGTGCTGCCGAACAGTCGAGTGACGCCGAGGACGCCGCCGGACCTGCCCAGGACGACCGCCCGATGGCTGAGGCCGAACCCACCCCAGCTCCGGCGCCCGACGATTCCGAAGCGCTCACCCGCAAGCGCGACGATCTCCGGTTCAACCACTACAGCAGCGGCCAGGTCGCAATATTGACCAGTGCCGGTTTCTCGAAGGCTGAGCAGAGTGCCCTGCGGACCGCCGTACGTCGTCTGCGTCGCGTCGATGCGATGTCCGGACCGTTGACCGTGCTCGACAGCGCGGGCTGTGCAGCGCGGGTCGAGCCGGTCGCTGCCAGCGCAGTGACGACCGACATCCGGGTTGGTCCCACCGACTTCGTGGTCTCGGTGTCGGCTCCTGAGGACGGATTCCGCACGATCACCTTCACCTCGTGCGCCGCGGTTGCCGCTAAGGCAGTCGACCCCGGCACGACGCTCCAGGCCGATGACGCACCGCAACCGGACCACGTCGTACGCGTGCGCTGATCCTCCCTTCTGCGCTTCCGCTCGGTGCGTTGTGAGATGTGGCGGCCCGGGAATGCCGCGCCCGTAGGATCGGTTGCGAGGAGACACCCCTGAACGGCCAGGAGGCCATCGCACCATGAGCAGTGAAGTCCGCAACGTCATCATCATCGGCTCCGGACCCTCGGGCTACACCGCAGCCGTGTACGCCGCTCGGGCCAGCCTCACCCCCCTCGTCTTCGAAGGTTCGGTGACCGCCGGTGGTGCGCTGATGAACACCACCGAGGTGGAGAATTTCCCCGGCTTCCGCGACGGGATCATGGGTCCGGCGTTGATGGACGAGATGCGGGCCCAGGCCGAGCGGTTCGGTGCCGAACTGGTCTCCGACGACGTGGTCGAGGTCGACCTGACCGGTGACATCAAGGTGGTGCGGACGGCGACCGGTGAGCACCGCGCGCACGCGGTGATCCTCGCGACCGGTTCGGGCTACCGCAAGCTCGGCCTGCCCGGCGAAGAGGCGTTGTCGGGCCGCGGTGTGTCGTGGTGCGCGACCTGCGACGGTTTCTTCTTCCGCGACCAGCACATCGCGGTCGTCGGCGGGGGCGACTCGGCCGTGGAGGAGGCGACCTTCCTCACCCGTTTCGGCTCGAAGGTCACCCTGATCCACCGCCGCGACGAGTTGCGTGCCTCGAAGATCATGGCCGACCGCGCCCTGGCCGACCCCAAGTTGGAGATGGCGTGGAACTCCGAGGTCGCGGCCATCAACGGCACCGACCGTCTCGAGTCGGTCACCCTGCGTGACACGGTGACCGGTGAGGAGCGGGAACTTGCGGTGACCGGCCTGTTCATCGCGGTCGGTCACGACCCGCGCTCCGAGCTCCTCAAGGGCCAGGTCGACCTCGACGAGAACGGCTACGTGATCGTGGAGGCGCCGACGACGCGCACCAACCTGCCCGGCGTCTTCGCTGCCGGCGACCTGGTCGACCACTCCTACCGTCAGGCGATCACCGCGGCCGGCACCGGTTGCTCCGCGGCCCTCGACGCCGAGCGCTACCTCGCCGACCTCGGCCACACCGGGGGCAGCACCGCCCCCTCGGAGGCGGCCACCGTCTGATCGGTTCGGTCGTGCGGGAATGACTCGCGCGGACCAGACGTTCTTGCCACAGACTTCCCGCAGACTCAGAAAGGCAGATCCCATGGGCAACATCGCCGCAGTGACCGACGCCGACTTCGACACCGAGGTCCTGAAGGCCGACAAGCCTGTGCTCGTCGACTTCTGGGCCGAGTGGTGCGGGCCGTGCCGTCAGGTTGCCCCGATCCTCGACGAGATCGCAGCCGAGCACTCCGACAAGATGGGCTTCTTCAAGCTCAATGTCGACGAGAACCCGGTCACCCCGTCGAACTACCGGGTCACCGGCATCCCGACCATCAACGTCTACCAGGGCGGCGAGGTCGTGAAGAGCATCGTCGGCGCCAAGCCCAAGGCTGCGCTGCTGCGTGAGCTCGAGGGCTTCCTGGCCTGATTCGTCCCCGGAGCCGCCGTCGACCACCCGGTCTGCGGCGGCTCTGGTCTTTCCAGGGCAGTACGACGTCCGCCCGGCGTACCGGATCACGAGGCGTCGGTGCGCTGGCCGCGGCAATGCCTCATGCTTGACCCATGCCCGACCTCAGCTATCCCGTCGTCATTGCCGCTGCCAAGACCTGGTTCAAACTCGGTGGCATCCGCATCAAGATGGAGGGGACCGATCGCATCCCCACCAAGGGCGGTGCGATCCTCGCGGTCAACCACACGTCGTACGTCGACTACGTGATGGCCGGCTACCCGTCGGTGGTGCACGGGCGCTACACCCGGTTCATGGCGAAGCGGGAAGTGTTCGACCACCCGATCGGCGGTCCGGTGATGAAGTCGTTCAAGCACATCAGCGTCGACCGCTCAGCCGGACTGGAGTCGATGGAGGTCGCTGCCGAGGCACTGCGCAGCGGCGAGATCGTGGGGATCTTCCCGGAGGCGACGATCTCGCGCAGCTTCCTGATCAAGGACCTGAAGACAGGCGCCGCGCGGATCGCCGCGCAGGCCGGAGTGCCGTTGATCCCCGTGGTGACCTGGGGCTCCCACCGCATGTTCACCAAGGACCACCCGAAGGACTTCTCCCGCAACAAGACCGTCCTGATCAAGGTCGGTGAGCCGATGTACCCCACCGGCGAGGATCCGATTGCGGAGACCGCAGAGCTCCGCACGCGGATGGAGGAGCTCCTCGACCGCTGCATCAAGGAGTACCCCGCCGAGGAGCAGCCGCCCGGATCTTGGTGGCTCCCGACGTCGTACGGCGGGTCTGCGCCCACGCTCGAAGAGGCGGAGCAGATCGACCTTGAGGAGAAGCGTGCTCGCGCAGCGAAGAAGCGGGCGAAGGCGGAAGCCGCGCGCACCAAGAGATTGCGCGGATAGGGGCTGTTGGGTCGGCATCGGTCCTGTCCGGGGGATCTCCAAGATGGATGCCACCAGTGGCACCGAGCGCCTGCGGCCGTTCGGACGACCGAACGCTCGCCCGCCGCTCTGAGCGCCTGTTGATCTGTCGTTTTGTCGACATAGTGACTTGTGTCTTTGTTGTCGGCGCGAGGCTACACCTCGGCAGGCCGGCCTGGCCCGCCCGGGGCGGACCCTGCAGGTTCGCCTCCGCAAGGCGCCTTCACGACACACCCATCGACTGTGACGCCACCGGGGTCGAGGTCGACGATCTGGTGGTAGGTGTCCAGAGAGACCGCGCGAGCCGGGTGAAGATGCCGTCCCCGATCCATTCGTCGCATCGGCTGCGCACGTTGTGGCGGAGCAGGACGCGCCGCCGATCCTGGCGTGGGCCGCGCCGAGGGGACCTGGGTCCGCTTGTTGAACACCGCGCGATGGGGATTCGTGGTTTGTGCCAGCGCCGCCCACGCGCCACGTGGCCCCTGCCCAGCGTTTCACGTGAAACGAGAGTCAGCGTGGCCTCGGGCTGCGAAATGTGACACCGCGTCGCGTGCAATCCGGAGCGCATCGACCTGCCTCCATCACCTCGGCGGCAAGCTCCATCACCTCGACGACCGAACCGGACCTCGATTCCGGGTCACTGACGGGGTGCCCCTTCCCCCAACACGGGCCCCCAACCCCAGCTCGCCACGCAAGGCCGGGAACGCCCCGAAACGGGCCAGGCCCCGAAATCAGGCAGCCGCAGCCCGGAACGCCCTCAGAGCCGGGGTCGCGCGTCTTACATCGCCGTAACTCAGCGCCAGGGGACCCGGTCGGAGTTCTGTGAGAGCGATTCTGAGGCGAGTAGATCTCAGGCGTCGCGACCGGATTGTGGCCGCTCACGGGGCTCAGGGCGCTGGAATCGGGCCGCAGACGGGCTCCGGACATCGGAGAGTCATCGACGCAGGAGATCGCGAAGACCTGCCCACGGCCCACGTGCAACGCGTCGGAACCCGGACAGCGCGGAACGCGCGCGAGACCGCGGTGCCGATGGTGGTCCGATCAGATCGGACGATCGCGCCGGTTCCGCGGGTCCATCACGTCGACGATGCGCTGGAGGTCTTCCAACGAAGCGAACTCGACGGTGATCTTGCCCTTCGACTTGCCCAGGTCGACCTTCACCCTGGTCTCCAAACGATCAGAGAGGCGGTCGGCCAGCTCGGCCAGGCCGGGCGCACTGATCTTGCGCCGGGCCGGCTTCGGGCTGTCGGACGAGCCGTGGTCGCCGAGCGCCACGATCTCCTCGAGACCGCGGACCGAGATGCCTTCGGAGATCACCTTTTGAGCCAATCGATCCTGCACCCCAACGTCATCGACGGCCAGCAACGCCCGAGCATGGCCGGCCGACAGCACACCGGCCGCAACGCGTCGCTGCACTGCCGGCGGCAGTTTCATCAGCCGCAACGTGTTGCTGATCTGCGGCCGGGAGCGCCCGATCCGCTGCGCCAACTCGTCATGTGTGCAACCGAAGTCTTCCAGGAGCTGGCCGTACGCCGCCGCCTCCTCGAGGGGGTTGAGTTGCGATCGATGCAGGTTCTCCAGGAGCGCATCCCGGAGCATGTCGTTGTCCTCGGTCTGCCGCACGATTGCCGGGATCAGGTCGAGACCGGCTTCCTGCGATGCCCGCCAGCGTCGTTCGCCCATGATCAGCTCATAGGCGTCGGGACCGACTTTGCGCACCACGATCGGCTGCAGGAGGCCGATCTCCTTGACCGAGTGCACCAGCTCCGCCATCGCTTCTTCCTCGAAGACATGGCGGGGTTGGCGGGCGTTCGGCGTGATCGACTTGATCGGCAACTCAGCGAAGTATGCGGTGCCCCCCGCGTCCGCTGCTCGGCTGCGGTCCCCCGCGCCGGAGTCAGCAGCAGATGCGGCAGCCTCACTCGTGGGCGTCGCCGGTGCTTCCGGAGCGCGCCGCTCGCTCGACGTGCCAGGGTCGGTGGGGATCAACGCTCCCAGACCGCGGCCGAGGCCACGGCGCTGCTTGCCGCTCACGCCGGTGCTCCCTTCTGCGCGATCTCGCGCGCAGCCTCCAGATAGCTCAGAGCGCCCGGAGAGCCCGGGTCGTAGGTCATCACCGTCTGGCCGTACGACGGCGCCTCAGAAACCCGCACGGAGCGCGGGATCGCCGTCCTCAGCACCGTGTCACCGAAGTGCTCACGCACCTCCTCGGCGACGCCCGACGAGAGGCGGGTGCGGGCGTCGTACATCGTGATCAGGATGGTGGACACCTGCAGGCGCTGGTTGAGGTGCTGCTTGACCATCTCGACCGTCTCCAGCAACTGACCGAGGCCTTCGAGGGCGTAGTACTCGGCCTGGATCGGAATCACCATCTCGTCGCCGGCGACGAGTGCGTTCAACGTGAGCAGGCCGAGGCTGGGCGGACAGTCGATCAGCACGTAGTCGAGGCGGTCGTCGCCCAGTTGCTCGGCGGACCCCACCTGGGGGTGGGCAAGAATTGCCTTGTGGAGACGGTTCTCCCGGGCCACGACCGAGACCAGTTCGATCTCTGCGCCGGCCAGGTCGATGGTTGCCGGTACGACGACCAGGTTGTCGTGCTCCGGGCTGCCCTGAGCCACGTCGACGATCGCCTTGCCGTCGACCAGCATGTCGTAGGTGGAGGGGACACCGCGGCGGTGCGGAACGGAGAGCGCCGTCGAAGCGTTGCCCTGCGGGTCAAGGTCGATCACCAGCACCCGCTGTCCGAGTTGGGCCAGACCAACGGCCAGGTTGACCGTCGAGGTGGTCTTCCCGACGCCGCCCTTCTGATTGGCGACCACCATGATCCGAGTGCGCTGGGGACGGTCACTGCTGGTGCGGGGAGCCGATCGCGCAAGAACCGAGTGCTCAGCCGCGCGCGCCAACGGCGTCAGTTCGTCCTCGTAGAGGTTGCGGTTCTCGGCGAGATCGCCCGCAGTGCGGACCACGAAACCTTGACCGGGCTCCGGTGTTTCACGTGAAACCACGAGCTCCTCTTCCTGTGGATGAACCACGCCATTCTGTGGAGACTCCGGCTCAGAAGTGCGCCTGAGCCGGTGGATAACGTTGGGGACAGTCAACGACGACGGCGCTTGGCGCCCGTCGGTCGCGATGGTGTCGGACCCGCCAAACCTACTCGGTCAGGGTCGGCCCAGGAAACCCGCACGGCATGGGTGGGGACAGTCAGGACCTCGGCCCCCAACGTCAACACCTCCGGGCGGGCGCACCCGAGTTTCTGCCACACCGCCCGGTGCTCCTCGACCTCTTCGGCCGCGGACGCTCCCTTCAGCGCGATCAACGCACCGTGGGCCGCGACCAGCGGCATCGACCAGCGCAACAACCTGTCTAGTGGCGCAACGGCACGCGAGGTCACCACGTCGAACCGGCGGTCCCCAGCGACCTCCTCGGCGCGTCCACGGCGTACCTCGACGTTGTCGAGCCCCAGGGCACCGACAATCTCGCTGAGAAACGTGGTACGACGCAGCAGCGGCTCGATCAGCGTCAGCGACAGGTCCGCGCGGGCAATCGCCAACACGATGCCGGGAAGGCCGGCGCCGGATCCGATGTCAGCCACAGCTGCCGACTGGGGGAGCACCGGAGCGAGGACGGCACAGTTCATCAGGTGTCGGTCCCAGAGACGGGAGACCTCCCGCGGACCGATCAGGCCACGGACGACGCCGGCATCGGCCAGCGCCTCGGCGTACGCGCGCGCCAGCGGGAGCCGGTCGGAAGGGAACACCCCCCGTGCCGCTTCCGGAGGTTCCGGAGGGCCGGGGGGTGTTTCACGTGAAACATCCACGACAGCTGCGTCAGCCCGGGAGGACCACGACATAGCGACGGGGCTCAGCACCCTCGGATTCCGAGCTGCAGCCTCCTGCGGCCACGGCGTCATGGACGACCTTGCGTTCGAACGGCGACATCGGGTCGAGCGAGACCGGCTCCCCGGTCTCCTTCACCCGGGCAACCGTCTGCTCAGCCAGAGTGACCAGGCGCGCTCGCTGGGCGGCACGGTGACCACCGACGTCGAGCATCAGCCGCGATCGCTCCCCGGTCTCCCGGTGCACGGCCAAGCGGGTCAACTCCTGGAGGGCTTCCAGAACGGAACCGTCACGACCGACCAGCAGGCCGAGGTCGCCGCCGACAATCGACACTGACGCACGGTCGCCGTCGACGTCCATGTCGATGTCACCGTCGAGGTCGGCGATGTCGAGCAGCTCTTCGAGGTAGTCGGCCGCGATGTCACCCTCGTTCTCGAGGCGTTCGGTGCGCGAAGGACGACTCTGTTCCTCAGTCACTTCTTCAGTCACAACTGGATCTCCCTGATCAGGTCGGGCAGTCGACGTCGCGGTCACGACTTCTTCTTGCCGGGATTCTTCTTGCGTTGGCTCTTGGTCTGACGCTTGGGCTGCACGCGCGGGGCCGTCGTGGGCTCCTCGATCACCGTGCCCTCAACCGTCGAGTCCCCCTCCACGGGAAGACCCTTGCGCTCCGCCTTGGCGCGCACTCGGTCAGCCTTCGCCGTGAAGGCGGGCGTGCCGGGTGCGGGGTTGTTGCGGATCACGTAGAACTGCTGGCCCATCGTCCAGAGGTTGGAGACGGTCCAGTAGATGAGGACTCCGATCGGGAAGGCCACACCACCGACGGCGAAGACCACCGGCAGGACGTAGAGCAGCATCTTCTGCTGCTGCGCGTAGGGGCCGGTCATCGCCGAGGAGGGCATGTTCTTGGTCATCAGCTGACGCTGCGTGGTGAACGTGGTGATCAGCATCGCCAGCACGAAACAGAGCGCCATGATCTGCACACCGAGGTCGCCGTCGGCGCCCAAGAACGTCTTGGAGATCCGCACGCCGAACAGTTCGGAGTGGGCGAACTCGACCGCGCGGTCATCGCCCAGGATGCCGCGACCCTCCTCGTTGCGGGCGGCCTGGTCGAGGATCCGGAACAGGGCCAAGAAGATCGGCATCTGCAGCAGGATCGGCAGACAGGAGGCGAACGGGTTGGTCCCGGCCTCCTTGTAGAGCGCCATCGTCTCCTGGGCCAGCTTCTCCCGGTCGTGGCCGTACTTCTTCTGCAGCTCCTTGACCTTCGGCTGCAGCAACTGCATGTTGCGCGAGGACTTGATCTGCTTGACGAACAGCGGGATCAGAGCCGCGCGGATGACCAGCGTCAGACCCACGATCGAGAGCGCCCAGGCAGCACCGGAGTCAGCGTCGAGGAAGAGGCTGAAGAAGTTGTGGAAGCCGACCAGCACGACGGAGATCGCGTAGTACAGCGGCTGCATGACGAAACTGCCGATGGCACCGAAGAAGGACACTCAGGCTCCTTTGGAGGGGGCGGGGGTCGAGCGCGAAGGCGGGACCGGGTCGTAGCCCCCGGCTGCCCACGGATGACAACGCAGCACACGTCGCGCTGCCAGCCAGGTGCCACGGATGCTGCCGTGGACGGTCACGGCCTCGAGGCCGTAGGCGGAACAAGTGGGGTGATGACGACAGACCTGACCGTAGAGCGGGCTGATCAGCAGCCGGTAGAGCCGGATCAGGCCGATCAATGCCCAACGGAGGGGGTCGTACTTCATCGGGTCACCCGCTCCATGGCGACCGACAGATCTGCGGCGAGATCGGCGTACGACGCTTCGGCCGACGGCGGGAGCGCTCGTACCACGAGCACGCCAGAGTCCGGGAGCCTCTCGAAGTGCTCCCGGACCAGGTGTCGGAGTCTGCGGCGCACGCGATTGCGAACCACAGCGTTGCCCACTGCCTTGCTCACCACGAAGCCGGCACGCGTGTTGCCGCCCGTCGGGTCGACGCCGAGATGAACCACGAGCGTGGTCGTCCCGGCCCGGCGGCCACTGCGCGTGGCCAACCGGAAATCTGCCCCGACGGTCAGCCGGGACTGCTTGGGCAGCAAGCCTCGGCCTCAGTGGGGAATCAGACAGTGAGCTTCTCGCGGCCCTTGCGGCGGCGAGCGTTCAGGATGGCGCGACCGGCGCGGGTGCGCATCCGGAGGCGGAAGCCGTGCACCTTGTGACGACGACGGTTGTTCGGCTGGTACGTGCGCTTGCTCACGGCTAGGTCTCCGATTGCTGGTTGTGACTGCGGAAAATGTCCACGCACGATGCCCGGACTGAGTGGGCCAAAATTCGGCTGGCACCGCCCATCCAGGACGCCCCGTGAGTGGGGCTTCGTGAACATGCGGCACCGGTCGACACCGGCGGTGACCTTGCAACGGTACGTGGGGCACATTGAGAGGGTCAAACTCACGACGCCCTACCCTGTGGATGACGGGTTGATCGGAGCTCCGTCGACAGGTTACGTTCGACCCGTTCGCGGCCGTCGCACCGGCAAAGTTTTCCCCAGCACCACTCACAGCGTGACCACCGTCACACTGCCTCAATGGCCATGCTGACCTGCGGAAACGACCACCCGCACCAAGTCTTCCCATCCGAGATCGACCGTTCTCCACAGCCTCGGGATGGCATGCACAACCTGTGGAGAAAGTTGTGGACAAGCAAATGAGGGGACCCACCGTGCCAACGCCGGACGAGCAGCCTGACCTGGATCGCGTGTGGCGCTCCCTCGTGGACGACCTGCAGCCGAACCAGCGGGCCTGGCTGCGCGCCAGTGAGCCGGTGACACTGCACGAGAACACCGCGATCATCGCGGTCCCCAACGACTTCACCCGCGGACAACTCGAAGGTCGCCTGCGCACCCGACTCGAAGACTCCCTCAGTGAGGCCTACGGACAACAGGTCCGCATCGCGGTGACCGTCGATCCAAAACTGGACGACGAGGTGCGGGTCGACGAGCCGGTCCTGGCTCCCGAACCGCCCCCCATTCCGGAGCCGACAAATCACCTTGTCGACATGTCGACAAATAGCCAGGGTGCGCGTCCGAGTGTGCTGGAGACCCGGCTCAACCCCAAGTACACCTTCGAGACCTTCGTGATCGGCTCCTCCAACCGATTCCCGCATGCCGCCGCCGTCGCCGTGGCCGAATCCCCCGGCAAGGCCTACAACCCGCTCCTCATCTACGGCGACTCCGGTCTGGGCAAGACCCACCTGTTGCATGCCGTGGGCCACTACGTCCGCTCGCTGTTCCGGGGCATCAAGGTCCGTTATGTCTCGAGTGAAGAGTTCACCAACGAGTTCATCAACGCGGTGAAGGACGGACGCACCGAGGCGTTCCAGCGGCGTTACCGTGAGGTCGACGTGCTGTTGATCGACGACATCCAGTTCTTGGAGGGCAAGACCCAGACCCAGGAAGAGTTCTTCCACACCTTCAACGCCCTCCACAACGCCAACAAGCAGATCGTGCTGACCAGCGACCGGGCACCCAAGCGCCTCGAGGCGCTCGAGGACCGACTCCGCAGCCGGTTCGAGTGGGGGCTGATCACCGACGTACAGCCGCCCGACCTCGAGACCCGGATCGCGATCCTCCGCAAGAAGGCCGCGATGGAGCGGATGACCGCACCGCCCGAGGTGCTGGAGTTCATCGCATCGAAGATCCACACCAACATCCGCGAGCTCGAGGGTGCGCTGATCCGCGTGACGGCCTTCGCCAGCCTCAACCGGCAGGAGGTCGACGTGACCCTGGCCGAGATCGTGCTCAAGGACCTGATCCCCGAAGGCGGGGAGCCGGAGATCACCGCCGCGTCGATCATCGCGCAGACTGCTGCCTACTTCGGCGTCTCGATCGAGGAGCTCACCGGTCCGAGTCGCGGCCGGCATCTCGTCCAGGGTCGCCAGATCGCGATGTACCTGTGCCGAGAGCTGACCGACCTGTCGTTGCCCAAGATCGGCGCCCAGTTCGGCAACCGCGACCACACCACCGTGATGTATGCCCAGCGCAAGATCAACCAACTGCTGGCCGAGCGACGCTCCGTGTTCAACCAGGTCTCCGAGCTCACCAACCGCATCAAGATGCAGGCGCGGCAGGGTTGATCTTTTGTTCTCCGGAGCAGTCGGACGGTGTGGACAACTCGGCTCCGCACCTACGAATCACAAATGAGTGATCTGTGGGAAAGCAGCAGACTTGTCATTCGCCGACCACCGATCCCACACTCGGCACCTGTGCATGCACCGCTGAGTGCACACCCCCTGTGCACGTCGAAACCGAGTCTGACCAGCACCAACACTGTTCATCCACAGTTTCCACCGCTCCTAGTACAACTATGAACTCAATTACTGTCCCCGAAGACCGCCAACTCACTCCTGGGCGCTTGCCTGTGGACAGACCGGGTCCCGGCCGGCACCGACGAATCACAAACCTCCACACCGGACTGCCGCAGCCTCGGCGCACATGGCAGGATGCACAGTCCAGACCTGTAGCCCCTCAACTCGAAGGCAGAAATACGTGAAGTTCCGCGTCGAGCGCGACGTGCTCGCTGATGCCGTGGCTTGGGCTGCCCGCAGCCTGCCGGTTCGTCCCAGTGTTCCGGTGCTTGCCGGACTGCTGATCGAGGCAACCGACACCGGTCTGGTCCTCTCGACCTTCGACTACGAGACCTCGGCCCGGGCCGAACTCAACGCCGAAGTAGCTGACGAGGGCCGTGCCCTGGTCAGCGGCCGACTGCTCGCTGACATCTGTCGCAGCCTGCCCAACAAGCCGGTCGAGATGGTGATCGACGGAGCTCGCGTCTCCCTGACCTGCGGTTCGGCGCGGTTCAGCCTGCAGACGATGCCGGTCGAGGACTACCCGACGTTGCCCGAGATGCCCACGGCCACCGGCACCGTCGCCAGCGACGCGTTCGCTCGGGCGGTCAGCCAAGCCGTCACCGCAGCCGGTCGCGACGACATGCTTCCGGTGCTCACCGGTGTCCGCCTCGAGATCGACGGTTCGAGCATCTCCCTGCTCGCCACCGACCGGTTCCGCCTGTCGCTGCGCGAGATCCCTTGGTCGCCGCGCAACACCGACGACAGCCTGGCCGCACTGGTGCCGGCGAAGGTGCTTGCCGACACCGCCAAGTCGCTGGCGTCCGGTTCGGAGATCACGATCGCACTCTCCGCCGGCACCCAGGGCGACGGCATCATCGGCTTCGAGGGCGTCGCGACCGGTGGGGTACGACGTACGACCACCCGGCTGCTCGACGGCGAGTTCCCCAAGGTCCGCGCGCTGTTCCCGAGCGAGCACCTGACGATCGCCACCGTCGACCGGGAGTCGTTGATCGAGTCGGTCAAGCGCGTCTCCCTCGTGGCGGAGCGCAACACCGCGGTGCAGCTCGCGTTCTCCGACGGCGTCCTCACCCTCGACGCCGGCTCGGGTGAAGAGGCCCAGGCCAGCGAGTCGATCGAGGCCGTGATCACCGGTGACGACATCACCACCGGTTTCAACCCGACCTTCCTGCTCGACGGTCTCGGCGCCATCGAGGAGCCGGTCGTGGAGCTGGCCTTCACGCAGGCCTCCAAGCCTGTGGTCATGAGTGGCACCGTGACCGAAGGCGCCCAGCCGACGGGTGGATTCCGCTATCTGCTGATGCCGCGTCGCCTGCTGTCCTGATCCACTCACCTTCCGGAGGTTCTGCCATGCACATCGGTCTGGTCGGGCTGGGCAAGATGGGCAGCAACATGACGGAGCGGATGCGACGCGCGGGTCTCACGGTCACCGGCTACGACCGCGATCCGGAGCTGTCCGACGTCGGGTCGCTGGCAGAACTGGTCGACGTACTCCCCTCCCCCAAGGTGGTCTGGGTGATGGTGCCTGCGGGTGCTCCCACCCACGACACGGTGGCCACGTTGGGAAACCTCCTCGGCGCAGGTGACCTCGTTGTCGACGGCGGCAACTCGCGGTGGACCGATGACATCGCGCACGCCGAATCCCTTGCTGACAAGGGGATTGGCTTCGTCGACTGCGGTGTCTCGGGCGGCGTGTGGGGTCTGGAGAACGGCTATGCCCTGATGTACGGCGGCTCGACCGACGACATCGCCAAGGTGCAACCCGCCTTCGACGCACTCAAGCCGGAGGGCGAGTTCGGATCGGTGCACGCCGGCAAGGTCGGTGCCGGTCACTTCTCCAAGATGGTGCACAACGGCATCGAATACGCCCTCATGCAGTCGTACGCCGAGGGGTGGGAACTGCTCGAGAAGACCGACTTGGTCGACAACGTGACCGAGGTCTTCCGTTCGTGGCGCGAGGGCACCGTGATCAGGTCGTGGCTGCTCGACCTGGTCGTCAAGGCGCTCGACGAGGACCCGGGTCTGGCCAGCATCGAGGGCTGGGCCGACGACTCCGGCGAGGGCCGCTGGACGGTCGAGGCGGCGATCGAGCACGCCGTACCCGTGCCGGCGATCTCGGCGGCGTTGTTCGCCCGGTTCGTCTCACGGCAGGAGGACTCGCCTGCGATGAAGGCGATCGCCGCGATGCGCAACCAGTTCGGCGGTCATGCCGTGCGCGAGGGCAAGGGCTAGGCCCTGCGTGCACGTCTCGCACCTGACCCTGCACGACTTCCGTTCCTACCCCGAGTTGGAACTACCGCTCGAGCCCGGCGTGAACGCCTTCGTGGGTCGCAACGGCCAGGGCAAGACCAACCTGGTCGAGGCGATCGACTACCTCAGCCGACTGGCCTCGCACCGGGTGGCGAGTGACGCTCCGCTGGTGAGAGCGGGTGCCGAACGCGCGATCGTGCGGGCTGCCGTCGTACGTGACGGACGCACTGCAACCCTCGAGATCGAGATCAACCCCGGTCGGGCGAACCGGGCCCGGATCAACCGTTCCGCGCTCCCCCGAACCCGCGACCTGGTCGGCCTGGTCCGCACCGTCGTCTTCTCCCCCGAAGACCTCGCCCTGGTCAAGGGCGACCCGTCCGAGCGTCGGCGGTTCCTCGACGACCTGATGATGCTTCGTACGCCGCGGCTGGCCGGGGTGCGCGCCGACTACGACCGGGTGCTCAAGCAGCGCAACACGCTCCTCAAGTCCGCGCGTGCCCGCGGTGGTTCACGTGCCGCTACCGACGCCGGAATCCTGGACACGTTGGTCGTCTGGGACGAGCACCTCGCCCGGGCCGGCGCCGAGATCATGGCTGCGCGGGTGCATCTGGTGGAGGTGCTGCGGCCCCATCTGGGCAAGGCCTACCAGACGGTTGCGCGCGGTGCAGGGCGCGACGATGCTGACCTCGAGTACCGTCCCTCCCTCGACGTCGAGGGCGTGCTTCCGGAGCCGGAGCCGTTCGAGGGGGCGTTGCGTGCCGAGCTCGAGATCCGCCGGCGCGAAGAGCTCGACCGGGGGGTGTCGCTGGTCGGCCCGCACCGTGACGACCTCGCCTTCAGCATCGGCAGCGGCACCGCGGACCGGCTGCCGGTGAAGGGCTATGCCTCGCACGGCGAGACCTGGTCGTTTGCGCTCGGACTCAAGCTGGCGTCGTACGACCTGTTGCGCAGCGACGGTGACGACCCGATCCTGATCCTGGACGACGTCTTTGCCGAGCTCGACACCGAGCGACGCAACCAGTTGGCCGAACTCGTCGCCGGAGCCGAGCAGGTGCTGGTCACCGCGGCAGTGCCCGAGGACGTGCCGAAGGCGTTGGACGGCGTACGACATCTGGTCGGTGGTGGCGAGGTCCGTCGTGACGGATGAATCAGACATCGAGCAGGAGCCTGAGCTGCCCGAGCGAGACGACGACTTCTGGGTCGAGGACGACCACGAGGAGACGGGGCTCGACCTGGCGCGGTCGATCTCGCGTGCGATCGCGGGCTCGGCGGCGGCCGCTCCGCGGCGTCGCAAGCAGCGCCGGGGGCGGACCCGGCGGGTGGTGCCGCCCAAGTCGTCCGGTGCGCACCCCGACGAGCGCGACCCGCAGACCCTCGACACCACGTTGGGGCGTCTGGTCAGCGACCACGGCTGGGCCCTGGACCTGCGGATGCACGGAGTCTTCGGTCGGTGGCCCGAGTTGGTCGGCGACGAGGTGGCACAACACTGCACGCCGGTCGGGTTCGACGACGGGCGGCTGCGGGTGCGCACCGATTCGACCGCCTGGGCGACGCAGTTGCGGCTGCTGGCGCCCACTCTGGTGCGCCGACTCAACGAAGAGGTCGGTCACGGCACGGTGACCGTGATCGACGTCGAAGGCCCCCATCTCCCCAACTGGCGGGCCGGCCGGCTCTCGGTGCGTGACGGTCGCGGCCCCCGTGACACCTACGGATGAACCCGGATTTGCCGATCTGACGGCCGGCGCGCGGTAGGGGGACCCATTTGGCCCCCTGTTGAGCGCTTCTGAGCGTGTTCTTGTGGCTCCTGAGGGGTATCATGGACGCGGGTCGTCGCCCCGTCGAGGAGCGCGACCCTCTGCATGTGTGCGCACGACGCCGCTTGTGGACCGATGATGACGCCAGATGGAGACCGCGTGGCCGAGAACGAAGCCGACAGCCCTGAAACGCCGCACAGCAACACTGCGCCAGCCGAGGGATCCACGTACGACGCCTCCGCCATCCAGGTCCTCGAGGGCCTCGAAGCGGTCCGCAAGCGCCCCGGCATGTACATCGGTTCGACCGGTGAGCGCGGCCTGCACCACCTGATCTGGGAGATCGTCGACAACGCGGTCGACGAGTCCCTCGCCGGCTTCTGCGACCGGATCATCCTCACCCTCCAGGCCGACGGCGGGATCCGGGTCGAGGACAACGGTCGAGGCATCCCGACCGGCACCGCGCCCGGTCAGGAGCTGCCCGCCGTCACGCTCGCGCTGACAGTCCTGCACGCCGGCGGCAAGTTCGGCGGCGGCGGCTACAAGGTCTCCGGCGGTCTGCACGGCGTGGGTGTCTCCGTCGTCAACGCGCTGTCGGCCCACCTGACGGTCGAGGTGAAGAACCGCGACCACCTGTGGCGGCAGTCGTTCAGCCTCGGCGACCCCGACGGCCCGCTCGAGCAGGTGCGGCAGATGGAGGACGGCGAGAGCACCGGGACGGCGGTCACCTACTACGCCTCCCCCGAGATCTTCGAGACCACGACGTACAACCTCGAGACGATCACCACCCGGATCCGCGAGATGGCCTTCCTCAACAAGGGCCTCGAGATCGTCGTGCGCGACGAACGCCCGTCGGCCGACGACCTCGTCGAAGCGGTCGAGGACGAGACGATCGCCCCCGACGTCGACCAGACCGGCCCCGGCGCGATCCGGCGCGCCGAGCAGGGCGGCATCGAGCAGGTCTTCAAGTACGACCGCGGCCTGGTCGACTATGTCGAGTACCTCAACCGCCGCAAGGACAAGGCCAATCCGAGCGTCATCTCGTTCGAGGCCGAGACGCCGCTCAGTGTCGACAACCACATGAGCCTCGAAGTGGCGATGCAGTGGAACACCACCTTCACCGAGTCGGTGCACACCTTCGCCAACACGATCAACACCCACGAGGGAGGCACCCAT
>JBEBTI010000002.1:0-58786 GCA_040393845.1 Nocardioides daejeonensis | reverse complement strand
AGATCAGCTGAGGGTGCGCCGCGATGGTGACACTCCTGCTTCACTCAACTCTGCTTCACTCAACTCTGCTTCACTCAGCTCTGCTCGGCTCTGCCCACGGGTGCGGCCAGCCCCGCCGTGGTCATGACGATCACTGTCATCCGCCACTGTCATCCGGCGTCGGAAGACCTCGACGACCAAGTTCTCGCCTACTCACGCCCAACTGCAACTTACGTACGCCCAACTGCAAGCTCCGTACGCCCAACTGCAAGCTCCGTACGCCCAACTGCAAGTTGCGTACGCCCAACTGCAAGCTGCTGGTATGTCGACGTACCCGACTCCCAGTTCGACGTACCCGACTCCCAGTTCGACGTACCCGACTCCCAGTTCGGCGTACCTGACTCCCAGTTCGGCGTACCTGACTCCCAGTTCGGCGTTGCGGCAGTGGCAGTTCGGGACCCGGAGCTCGTCGCCGAGTTGACCGATGCCTCGGACCAGGCCGCTGCTCGCGACCAGGTGCCGCCAGGGTTGGCGTGAATTCCTTGGGGGTTCGGCACCTGGGGTGGAGGGGGTCGGCACCTGAGGTGGATCTGCGGGGATGCGCAGATTCCTAGCGTTGGTTGCATGATCGCCACACTCTCTCCGGGACCGGTCGCTGCGTGCACACGAGCGCAGGCGACGGTGCACCTCGACGCCGTCGCCGCCAACACCCGTACCTTCGTCGGGGCGGTGCCCGGGCAGGTGATGGCGGTGGTGAAGGCGGACGGGTTCGGCCACGGAGCCGTCGAGGTGGCGCGGACGGCGCTGCTGCACGGGGCAACCTGGCTGGGCGTCACTTCACTCGCCGAGGCGTTCGCACTTCGCGACGCCGGCCTGGTGGCTCCGGTGCTGAGCTGGCTCAACCCCGTGGACGCGGACTTCACCCACGCCGTACGTCGGCAGGTCGACGTTGCGGTTGGGTCGCGTGAACACCTGGGTGCGGTCGCCCACGCCGCAGCGGTGACCGGGCGACCGGCGCGCGTGCACCTCCACCTCGACACCGGCATGGCCCGCGACGGCGCAGCACCCGGCCTCTGGGCCACGCTCTGTGCCGCCGCGCGGGTGCAGGAGTTGGCCGGCACCGTGCAGGTGGTCGGGGTGATGGGTCACCTGTCCTGCCCCGGAGATCCCGACAGTCCGACCAACCGGACCGGCCGGACGTCGTACCGGATCGGCGTCGCCGTTGCCCGGCGCGCCGGACTCCGACCGCAGCTGCGCCACCTCGCGGCATCCGCGGCCACCGTGACCGATCCGGCGAGCCACCACGACCTGGTCCGGATCGGGGCCGGCCTGGTCGGGATCGACCCGTCCGGCACCGTCGACCTCGCCCCCGCACTGTCGCTGACCGCACCCGTCGTGGCGGTCCGGCGGGTGCCGGCCGACACCGGCGTCGGCTACGACCACACCTTCCGCACCTCGCGGCCGACCACGCTCGCCCTGCTGCCGGTGGGGTACGCCGACGGGTTGCCGCGAGTCGCCTCCGGCCGGGCCGAGGTCTGGCTGGCCGGGCGTCGGCGGCCTCTGGTCGGACGGATCTCCATGGACCAGAGCGTGGTCGACCTGGGCGACGACACCGTGCTACTCGGGGACGAGGCGGTGGTCCTCGGACCGAAGGCCGCTGGCGCACCGACGGTGGCGGAGTGGGCCGGGTGGGCGGAGACGATCCCGCACGAGATCGTGACCGGGCTGGGCAGCCGGATCGACCGCGCCCATGCCGGCGCGGCGACCACTCTTCGGAGCGTCCGATGATCCGGGTGGCAGTGGTCGGCGGCGGCGCCAACTGCGAGCACGACGTCTCGCTGGCCTCGGCCGCGTCGGTGGCCGAGGCACTCGATCCGGCCACCTTCGACGTCGTCGGACTCACCGTCGGTCGCGACGGGACCTGGTCGTCGGCCGGCAATCCGCTGGGCCACACTCCGGCCGTGAGCCTGGCCCGAGCCATCGAGATCATCAGCACGTGTGACGTGCTCTTCCCGATGGTGCACGGCCCGCAGGGTGAGGACGGCGCGTTGCCTGCGCTGGCCGGCTTCGCGGGAATCCCCTGTGTGGGTTCGGGTCTGGCCGCCGGTGCTCTGGCGATGGACAAGTGGGTGACCAAGGTCGTCGCGGAGGCGGTCGGCGTACCGGTGGCGGCAGGTCGACTGGTCCGGCCGGACGACGTCGTCACCTGGACTGCGCCGGTGGTGGTGAAGCCGGTCGCTGCGGGTTCGAGCCACGGCGTGTCACTCGTGCGCCGCCGCGAGGAGTTGGCGCCTGCTCTCGCGCGGGCGTTCGCCCTCGACAGTCGGGTGCTGGTCGAGGAATTGCTGGTCGGCCGCGAGATCGACGTCGCGGTGCTGGCCGGGCGCAACGCCGTACGCCGCCTCTCTCCCCCGCTGGAGATCACGGTGCGGGAGGGCACCCTCTTCGACACCGACCAGAAGTACGACGGCAGCGCCGGTTTCGTGGTGCCCGCACCACTGACCGACGTCGAGGTGAAGGAGTTGGAGTCCGCCGCGGTTGCCGTCTTCGACGCACTGGGATGCGCCGGCGTCGCGCGGGTGGACTTCTTCCTCACCGAGCGGGGCTGGGTGCTCAACGAGGTCAACACGGTGCCGGGCATGACCGAGCACTCGCAGGTGCCGCGGATGTTCGCCGCAGCCGGCATCGCCTACCCGGCCCTGCTGGCTGAGCTCGTGCACGCGGCCCTCGCGACGTGACCCGGCTCCTCGGACTCGACCTCCTGCGCGGGGTCGCGATCGCACTGGTGCTGCTCCGGCATGTGTTTCCGACGGTGTTCCCCGGGGCCGGCGTGGTCGGCGTGGTGATGTTCTTCGCGTTGAGCGGTCACCTGATCACCGGCGTCCTGCTGGCCGACCACCGCCGCTCCGGCCGGATCCAGTTGCGGCGCTTCTACCTGCGGCGGGCTGCACGACTGCTGCCCGCACTGCTCGTCGTACTCGCTGCCGTGGTGGTGGTGACCCTGGCTGCCGACCCGCTCGACGATCGCGCCGAGTTGGGACGCACCGTGCTGGTCGCCGTCACCTGGACCGCCAACCTGCCGTTCGACCAGGGCTCGGACGCGATCTTCCACCTGTGGACCCTCTCCACCGAGGAGCAGTTCTACCTGGTCTGGCCGGCGCTCCTGGGGTGGGCACTGACCCGCGGTCGGGTCGGGCCGACGCTGGCGGTTGCCGCAGCCGGCTGCCTGCTCGGATGCGTGGCGACGCTCGTCTGGCTGTGGGAGGATCCCGACCTCGCCTACGCGTTGCCCACCTCGTGGGCGGTCTGCTTCGTGGTCGGCGCCGCGAGTCGCGTGTACGTCGACCGCCTGCGCGTCGGCCCCGGTGTCGCTGCGCTCGCCCTCGTGGTGCTCCCCGTGCTGTCGTTGATCCCGCTGCGCGGTCATCCGCTGACCTATCTGGTGGCAGGCCCCTTGGTCGCGATCGCCACCGCCGCGCTGATCGCCCGGTGGCGCGCAACGCCGCCGGTCGGTCCACACCTCCGAACGCTGATCTGGCTGGGCACCGTCTCCTACGGCGTCTACCTGTGGAACTACCCCCTGACGTTGTGGCTGCGTCCGCACTTCGAGCACACCGGTGGGTTGTGGGCCGCCGCACTCTCGATCGGGCTCGCAGCCCTGACCTGGCGCTGGGTCGAGGAGCCGGCCCTGCGGCTGCGGGACCGACGCTCGGGCCAGGTGCCGGCGGAAGCACCGTCGCCCTAGGCTGGCCTCATGCGTGAGACCGGCCGGAACCCTCTCGACCTGGTGGTCCGCCCCGGACCCGGCGTCCCGGAGGGCCTGGTGGTGCCCGAGTCCGAACTGCTCGAACAGTTCTCCAAGTCGTCCGGCCCGGGAGGCCAGTCGGTCAACACCACCGACAGTCGCGTCGAGGTCGCCTTCGAGGTCGGCGGGTCGACGGCGTTGACCGTGCGCCAGAAGGAACGGGTGCTCAGGAGCGTGCCCGGCGGTCGACTCACGGTGATCGCTTCGGAGCACCGCTCCCAGCACCGCAACCGGATCGCCGCACGCGAACGGCTGGCGGACCAACTCCGCGCCGCCCTCGCGCCGCCGCCGGTGAAGCGCGTGCCCACCAAACCGACCCGCGGCTCGCAGCGCCGGCGGCTCGAGGCCAAGAAGCAGCGCTCGAGGACCAAGTCGATGCGGGGTCGCGTCACGGAGTAGTACTCACGGCCCGCGGTTCGGCACCCGGGGCGGACGCGCGCAGACGCGCCGCACCACAGACTGGATCCGTGATTGCATTGCCTGCCCGACCTCTCCCCGACCCGCCCGGAGGAACCGCCATCCGCACCTCGCCCGTCGTACCGGCCTGGTTGCCGGCCGCGCTGCTCGGTCCGCTGGTCGCCGTCCTCGGCGCGTGGGAGGCAACGGAGGGGTTCACGGTCCTCGAGTCGTGGAACCGGGACCAACTCCTGGTCGCTCTGGCCACCGCACTCGCCGTGTCGACCTACCGCGTCGCGCCGGCGGTCGGCCTCGTGATCGTGTGGGTCCTGCTCCCGGTCCACCTGCTGCAGCCGGTCGAGGTGCTCAAGATCGAGTTGTCGGTCGCGGTGCTCGCCTACGGGTTGGCCCGTCACGGCAACTGGCTCACGGTGGTGGCGAGCGCGCTCTCGGTGCCGGGGGCCGCATTCGTCGCCTACGTGCTGACCGTCGGCTACGGCCGACGCCCGCTCGTCGACGGGCTCTATGCCGACATCACCGGCATCGGCACCGTCAGTGACGCGGTACGGGCCCTCGGCCTGCTGGCCTTCATCGTGTTGGCGGTGCCGTGGCTGCTCGGCCTGTTGTTGCGGGCCACCAGTCGCGCCGGCGCCGCACGTGCCGAGCGGGAGGTCGCCGAGCAGGCGCAGGCAGCCGCCGAGATCGACCGGGCCCGCGCCGAGGAGATCGCCCGGCTCAGAGAGGGGCAGACGCAGTTGGCGCGCGACGTGCACGACGTCGTCGGTCACTCCCTCGCCGTGATCCTCGCCCAGGCCGAGTCGGCACAGTTCCTGCCCGACGACGACCCGGCACGCCTCAAGACGACCTTCGCCACCATCGCCGGCTCGGCACGCGAGTCACTGCAGTCCGTACGCCGCGTGCTCTCCTCGACCGGTGAGGAGACGGTCGAGGGTGGGATTCCCGCAGGCGGGTTGGACTCCTTGGTCGACGGCGTTCGCACGGCTGGTCACCCCGTCGACTCCGAGGTGCACGGCACCGTGCGACCGTTGCCGCCCGAGCTCGACGTGGTCGCCTTCAGGGTGCTGCAGGAGATGCTCACCAATGCGCTCAAGCACGGCCGGCGCGGCAGCCTCGTGCGGGTCCGCCGACACTGGTTCGACCAACTCACGATCGAGGTGACCAACGAGATGGAACCATCGACGGCCGACGCGCCCACCACCCCGGGCCAGGGCCTCGACGGCATGCGTCGCCGCCTCGAAGCAGTCGGTGGACGCCTCGAGGTGCAGACCGGTGCCGACACCTTCACCGTGTCGGCGACGATGCCCCTGCGCGCCGCGGAGACCGGACGATGAGCGCACCGATCAGGGTGTTGCTGGTCGATGACCAGGAACTGTTCCGGGCCGGCGTCTCGGTGATCATCGATGCCCAGACGGACATGGCCGTCGTCGGCACTGCCGCTGATGGCCGCGCCGCGGTGGCACAGGTCGACGCGCTCACCCCCGACGTGGTGCTGATGGACATCCGGATGCCCGAGATGGACGGGGTCGAGGCGACCCGGCAACTCTTCTCCCCCGAGCGGGCGTCACGACGCGAGCAGCCGCTGCGAGTCGTCGTACTCACCACCTTCAACCTCGACGACCGAGCCGCCACGGCGATCCGGTACGGCGCCTCGGGCTTCCTGCTCAAGGACGCCACCCCGGCAATGCTCACCGATGCGATCCGCACGGTGCACGCGGGCAACGCGGTGATCTCCCCCACCGACCTGACCACCCTGATGGACGGCTCGTTCCGCGACCGCGCACCGGTGCCCGCGGCGTACGAACGCCTGACGGAGAAGGAACGCGAGGTGTTCGACGAGGTCGCTCGCGGTCTGAGCAACCCCGAGATCGCGGCCCGGGTCTTCATCTCCGAGTCGACCGTCAAGACGCACGTGGGTGCGATCCTGCGCAAGCTCGAGTTGCGCGACCGCGTGCAGATCGTGGTCTTCGCCCACCAGCACGGGCTCGCTCAGCCGTTGTGAGGCGGGGTCTCGTCCTCCTCGCGCAGGCGCGGCTCGGTGCGGTTCTCGGGACGGATCCCATGTTTGTCGGCATAGAAGGCACGCACGAGGTCCATGTCGGCGACGACATCACCGGTCGGGGTGAACGTCGGCCCCATGCCCAACGACCGGGTCGGTGAGTCGACGAACCCGAGGGTGATCGGCAGTCCGGTCTGTTGTGAGATCCGGAGGAAGCCTGACTTCCAGTGGTCGGACCTGCCCCGCGTGCCCTCGGCCGCGATCACCAGCAGGAACGGCTCATCGCCCTCGGCCTCCGCGAGCAGGGCACGGATGGTGACGCCCGGGTTGCCACGGTCGAGCGGTATTCCACCGGTCCTGCTGATCACCCAGCCGACCGGGCCCTTGAAGAAGGTGTGCTTGACCAGCACCTGCGGTTGCCGCCCGTTGCTCCACGCGATCAGCAGCATCGCCACCCAGTCCCAGTTGGAGGTGTGCGGCGCGCCGACCAGGATCCCGCTCGACGGCACCTCGCCGACCAACCGCCAGCGAGTCGCGCGCAGGATGCCTCGGGCCAGAGCGCGGCGGACCTTCATCGTGTCGACCGTGTCGTCGCGACCATCTCAGAAACCCGCCTTGCGGGGTCCGGTCGCGGCCTCGCGTACGACGGCCCCCTTGGCGTGCGCGGCGTCGCGCAGCGATGTCTGGAACTCGACCATCCGCTGTTGCAGAGCGGGGTCCGAGGCAGCCAGGATCCGCGCGGCAAGCAGACCGGCGTTGCGGGCGTTGCCGATCGAGACGGTGGCCACCGGCACCCCGGCCGGCATCTGCACGATCGAGAGCAGCGAGTCCATCCCGTCGAGATACTTCAACGGCACCGGTACGCCGATCACCGGCAGCGGGGTGACCGCAGCCAGCATCCCGGGCAGGTGCGCCGCTCCCCCGGCGCCGGCGATGAGCACCGACAACCCGCGGCCGGCGGCGTCGCGACCGTAGTCGAGCATCTCGTCGGGCATCCGGTGGGCGGAGACGACGTCGGCCTCGAAGGCGATGTCGAACTCGCCCAACGCCTCGGCGGCCGCCTGCATCACCGGCCAGTCCGAGTCGGAACCCATCACGATGCCGACCTGGGGGTTGTCCATCTTCACTCGCTCTCGTTGCCGAGGTCGCCGGCGAACCAGGCCGCCGCGTGGCGGGCCCGCTCCAGGCAGTCCTCGAGATCGTCGCCGTAGGCGTTGACGTGGCCGACCTTGCGTCCGGGGCGCATCTCCTTGCCGTACAGGTGCACCCGCAGGCGCGGGTCGCGGGCCATCGCGTGCGAGAAGCCGTCGTACAGCCGACCGGCGTCGGTCACGCCGCCGAGGATGTTCACCATCACCGTCCACCTCGACCGGGGCGCAGGGGAGCCCAGCGGCAGGTCGAGTACTGCGCGCAGGTGGTTCTCGAACTGGCTGGTCACCGCTCCGTCCTGGGTCCAGTGGCCGGTGTTGTGGGGACGCATCGCCAACTCGTTGACCAGGATCCGGCCGTCGGTGGTCTCGAAGAGTTCGACGGCCAGCACTCCGGTGACGTCCAACTCGCCGGCCACCTGCAATGCAATCCCCTGCGCCTGCGCAGCCAGGGCCTCGTCGAGGTCGGGCGCCGGCGCGATCACCTCGTGGCAGATGCCGTCCTTCTGCGTCGACGCCACGACCGGCCAGGCCGCTGCCTGGCCACTCGGGGAGCGCGCGACCAGGGCCGACAACTCGCGTCGGAAGTCGACCAGTTCCTCGGCCAGGATCCGTACGCCGGAGCGCGCGGCCGCCTCGAACGACTCTGCGCACTCCTCGGCCGAGCGCACCACCCAGACGCCCTTGCCGTCGTACCCACCACGGGTGGTCTTCAGCACCGCGGGGAAACCGAACGCCACGACCTCGTCGACGTCAGCGACGATCGCGTTGCGTGGGCACGGAATCCCCAGTGCAGCAAGACGTTCACGCATCACACCCTTGTCCTGGGCGTGCACCAGCGCGTCGGGCCCAGGCCGAGCGGCGACCCCGCCGGCGACCAGGGCATGCAGGTGCTCGGTGGGCACGTGCTCGTGGTCGAAGGTGACCACCGCACAACCCTCGGTCACCTCCTGCAAGGTCGCCAGGTCGCGGTGGTCGCCGACCAGCTGGTCGGGGATCACCTGGGCAGCCGAGACGCCGGGCGCTTCGGCGAGCAACCGCAACGGGATGCCGAGGGCGGCGGCGGGCTCGGCCATCATCCGGGCGAGTTGGCCGCCACCGATCACGGCAACGGTCGGGGCAAGGGGGTTGGCAACCACGGGCCGAAGACTACCGATGGCGCTCAGCGCCGCCGCACCGTGATCGGTTCGACGAGACCGAAGCCGCGGACTGGGCGGGCCGGCATCGGGCGCGTCTCGAACTCGTCGGGCGGCAACAGCGCCGCAGTGGCCGCGTCGATGATCACCCGGTTCTTGCGAGCCACGGTGGTGAGCCGGGCGGCCATGTTGACCGGCGGGCCGAAGACGTCACCCATCCGCATCACGACCGATCCGGTCGCCACGCCGAGACGTACGTCGGGCATCCGCGGGTCCCTGCCGATCACCGAGATGATCCCCTCGGCGATCTCGAGACCGGAGATCGGGTCGTTGGCCACGAAGAGCACCGAGTCACCGAGGCTCTTGATCACCCGACCGTTGTTGCGCGCCACGACGTCGTGGCAGCGCGACTCGAAGACCTCGACGAGATCGCCGATCCGGATCTCGCCGATCTCGTTGGTGAGCGCAGTGAACTGCACGAGGTCGGCGAACCCGACCGTCTGCTGAACGCTGGCCAGGGTCTCCGAGCCGACCGAGAGCGCCTCCATGCGGCTGACCGCCACCGCGACATGGCGTCGCCACGCGTGCACCAGCAACTGTTCGAAGTCTTCGGCGACCGACTCGGCGAGCAGCGAGGCCAGGGTCAGCCGGGTCTCGGGGTCCTCCTCGGTCGCCCCCTCGCCCATCGCCTTCGCAGCCTCCTCGAGGCGTGGCGTCAGGGTGGCGACCTCCCAGTCGGCCAACCGCGACATCGTCTGCCCGACGCCGCGAGTCAGGTTGAGGGTCGTCTCCATCGAGAGCAGCCCCTGGTCGATGACGCGGTGGAGGATCGACAACGCCGCGATGTCGCCGTCGGTGAAGTGGGAGGCGTCGTCGGTCGGCTCGGGAAAGCCGAGCGCACGCCAGATCCGACGGATCTGTTCGAGCGAACTCCCGGACTGCTCGGCCACCTCCTCCGCGGTCCAGCGGGGGGTGTCGCGCAGCAGCGCGAGCTCGAGTCGGTCGCGCTTGGCCTGCTGGTCGTCAGGCTCCATCGTCGTTGCGACCACCCGATGCCTGACGGTGGAGCTCCTCGGAGACGATCCGCTGCACCTGCTCGACGCGCGGGATGTCGTGCAACTCGACGCGTCCGGCCTCACTGGCGTCGGTGACCACGAGCGTCCCGCACCCGAAGATCCGGTCGGTCAGGTCGATCTCGAAGTCGACGCCACTGATCCGGTTGAGCGGAATGGTGCGCCCTTCCTTGGCGATGAATCCGGTGCGGAACATCAACCGTCGGTTGGTGAAGGTGTAGGTCGTGGTCCACCAACGAAGGAACGGCCGCACCACGAACCAGACGACGAACCCGAGGGCGATCACGACGACCGCCCAGTTGATGGTGGTGTCGACCGTCGAGTTGCCGATCTCGATGACGAGCGCAGCGACCGCCGCAGCAATCACGACGAGCAGCGCGAGGATCGGACCGAAGAGTGCCTTGACGTGCGTGCGGCAGGAGACGACGACGTGCTCACCCTCGTTGAGCAGCTTTGCGGAGATGGCCATGGGTGAATCATGTCACCCCCGGGCGGCGAGTGGCAGGTCACTGGGCCGCACGCACGTGGATCACGTCCCCCGCGCCCACGGCCACCACTCCGTCGGGACCGTCCACGAGCAGGCGACCGGACTCGTCGAGGCCGACCGCCGGACCGACCAGCGGGTCGCCGGCGGGGAGTTCCACCCGCACCTGCCGTCCGATCGTGACGCAGTTGGCCGCATAGGCCGCACGCAGACCGTCGAGGTCGCGCAGCATCGGGAGGGACGCGTCGAGGGTGGCCAGCAGATCGGCGAGCACGGCGGTGCGGTCGACCGGTGCGCCGGTGACGATGCGCAACGACGTGCCGGTCGGCACCGGGAGTTCGTCGGGACGTTGGTCGGCGTTGATGCCGATCCCCACCACGGCCGCCGGCCCGTCTGGGGTCTCGACCCGCTCCACCAGGATTCCGCACAGCTTGTGGCCGGCCTCACCCACGAGCACGTCGTTCGGCCACTTCAGCCCGATGGCCGGCACCCGACCGGCCAGTGCCGACCTGACGACGTACCCGGCGAAGAGCGGGAGCCACGGCCAGTCCGCCGGTGGGAGGTTGGGGCGGAGCAGCACCGAGAAGGTCACCGCGGTGCGAGGCGGCACCGACCAGACCCGGTCGAGGCGACCGCGTCCGGCGGTCTGCCACTCGGCGACGACGACCGTGCCCGCTGCCGCACCGGTCCGCGCCAGCGCGCTCAGCCGGGAGTTGGTCGACTCCAACTCCTCGACGATCTGCACGGTCTCCGGCAGCCGGGACGGGTCAAGGGGTGGGCGCACGTCGGCCTCGGTTTCCATGGGCACTAGATTGGCCCCGAAGACACGAGGAGGCCAAACACGTGAGCGCAACGATCGGCGAGGGCACCGACCTGCCCGTCGACATCGACATCCACACCACCGCCGGCAAGTTGGCGGACCTCGACCGACGGCTCGACGAAGCGGTGCACGCCGCGTCGGCCAAGGCAGTCGAGAAGCAGCATGCCAAGGGACGCAAGACCGCCCGTGAGCGCATCGCGCTGCTCTTCGACGAGGGCACCTTCGTCGAGATCGACGAGTTGGCCCGACACCGGTCCACCGCGTTCGGCCTCGAGAAGACCCGCCCGTACGGCGACGGTGTGGTCACCGGCTACGGCGAGATCGACGGTCGTCAGGTCTGTGTCTTCTCACAGGACTTCACCGTCTTCGGCGGCTCGCTCGGCGAGGTCTACGGCGAGAAGATCACCAAGATCATGGATCTGGCGATCAAGACCGGCTCCCCGATCGTCGGCATCAACGAAGGCGCCGGCGCTCGGATCCAGGAGGGGGTCGTCTCACTGGGCCTCTACGGCGAGATCTTCAAGCGCAACGTGCACGCCTCCGGCGTGATCCCCCAGATCTCGTTGATCATGGGCAACTGCGCCGGCGGCCACGTCTACTCCCCGGCCGTCACCGACTTCACGATCATGGTCGACCAGACCTCCGCGATGTTCATCACCGGACCCGACGTGATCAAGACCGTCACCGGCGAGGACGTCTCGATGGAGGAGCTCGGCGGCGCTCGCACCCACAACACCAAGTCCGGCAACGCGCACTACATGGCGGCCGACGAGGAAGACGCGATCGAATACGTCAAGGCACTGCTCAGCTACCTGCCGCAGAACAACCTCGACGAGGCACCGGCGTACGACGAGCAGGCCGACCTCGACATCAGCGACCTGGACCGCAAGCTCGACACGATCATCCCGGACTCGCCGAACCAGCCCTACGACATGCACGACGTGATCAGCGCGGTGCTCGACGACGAGGAGTTCCTCGAGGTCCAGCCGCTCTTCGCGCCCAACATCATCGTCGGTTACGGCCGCGTCGAGGGCCGCCCCGTCGGTGTCGTCGCCAACCAGCCGATGCAGTTCGCCGGCACCCTCGACATCGATGCCTCCGAGAAGGCGGCGCGGTTCGTGCGGTTCTGCGACGCGTTCAACATTCCGGTGCTCACCTTCGTCGACGTCCCGGGCTTCCTGCCGGGCACCGACCAGGAGTGGACCGGCATCATCCGCCGTGGCGCGAAGCTGATCTACGCCTACGCCGAGGCGACGGTCCCGCTGATCACCATCATCACCCGCAAGGCCTACGGCGGCGCCTACGACGTGATGGGCTCCAAGCACCTCGGTGCCGACCTCAACATCGCGTGGCCGACTGCCCAGATCGCGGTGATGGGTGCGCAGGGTGCGGCCAACATCGTGCACCGCAAGACGTTGGCAGCCGTGGAGGCCGAGGGTGGTGACGTCGAGGCGAGGCGCGCCGAACTGATCGACGAATACGAGACCACCCTCGCCAATCCCTACATCGCGGCCGAGCGCGGGTATGTCGACACCGTCATCCAGCCGCACGAGACCCGCACCGAGATCGTCCGCGGACTGCGCCTGCTGCGCTCGAAGCGGGAGATCCTGCCGGCCAAGAAGCACGGGAACATCCCGCTGTGAGCGACGGAGTCGAGCGACGAGCGAACGGTCTGGTGCGGTGAGCGACAACGATAAGACCGAGGAGGCCACCCCGCAGCAGCCGCTGCTGCGGGTGGTCAACCCCGATGCCACGCCGGAGGAGATCGCGGCCCTGGTGGCGGTCTTCGCAGCCGTCGGCGCGGGCGGCGAGGCGGCACCCGAACGCCGTACGCCGGAGTGGTCGGCCCCGCGTCGTCTGCACCGCACCCCGCAGTTCCCCGGCCCCGGAGGATGGCGAGCCAGCGCGCTCCCTCGCTGATCGAGCTGTGCACGAGACCCTGTCCGGAGGCAATCCGGGCGGGGTCTTGTCGCTCTTGTAGGCTCAAGAGGTCGCCAACTCGAGGAGGACACCGCGTGACCAACCCGATCGAGGACTACGCACTCATCGGCGATCTGCACACCGCGGCCCTGGTCGGTCTCGACGGCTCCATCGACTGGCTCTGCCTGCCGCACTTCGACGACGCGGCGTGCTTTGCCGCGCTGCTGCACGATCAGTCGGCCGGCCGCTGGCAGATCGCCCCGTCCGGGGCGGTGCGCGCCACGTCGCGGCGCTACGAGGACGACACGCTGGTGCTGCGCACCCGCTGGGAGACCCCGACCGGCGTGGTCGAAGTGGTTGACCTGATGCCGCCGCGCAGCGAGGCAGCCGACGTGGTGCGCATCGTGCAGGGCATCGAGGGAAGCGTCGAGATGCACCACCACCTGCGACTGCGTTTCGACTACGGCCGCGTCAAGCCATGGGTGCGCACCGGTGAGCTTCCCGACGGCATCCCGCACTCCGACGACGAGCCGGCACCCGACGTCGTCGACGCCGACCCCGCCGTACGCTCCTCACGCCTGGTCTCGGCGATCGCCGGGCCCGACGCGGTGTGGATGCACGCCGGCGTGCCGCTGCACCGCGAGGACGACGAGTTGGTGGCGACCTTCACGGTGCGCGCCGGTGACCAGGTGCCGTTCGTGCTGACCCACCAGCAGTCGCACCTGCCGCCACCGGTCTCGGCGGAGCCGTTCGAGGCGCTGGAGTCGACCCGTGACTTCTGGAGCAGCTGGATCGCACAGTGCACCTACGAGGGCCGCTGGGCGCCCGAGGTGCGGCGGTCGTTGATGCTGCTCAAGGCGCTGACCTTCGCCCCCACCGGCGGCATCGTCGCGGCAGCCACCACGTCCCTGCCCGAAGAGATCGGCGGCGTACGCAACTGGGACTACCGCTACTGCTGGTTGCGCGACGCCACCTTCACGCTCCAGGCGTTCCTGGGCACCGGGTACGTCGACGAGGCGCAGGCATGGCGCGACTGGCTGTTGCGGGCGGTCGCGGGTGACCCGGCCGAACTGCAGATCATGTATGGCCTCGACGGTGCTCGCCGACTGTCCGAGACGACCCTCGACTGGCTCGACGGCTATGAGGGCTCGCGTCCGGTGCGGATCGGCAACGGCGCCGCCGAGCAGCACCAGCTCGACGTGTGGGGAGAGACCCTCGACGGCCTCTACCTGGCCCGCGAGGCGGGGTTGCCGGCCAGCGACTCGTCCTGGGACCTCCAACGAGCGCTGGTCGACTGGCTCGCCAAGCACTGGGCCGAGCCCGACAACGGCCTGTGGGAGATGCGGGGGCCGCGACGCCACTTCGTGCACTCCAAGGTGATGGCCTGGGCCGGCATCGACCGCGCCATCCGCAGCGTCGAGGACCACGGCGTGGCGGGCGACGTCGCGGCATGGCGTGAGTTGGCCGACCGGATCCACGAAGACGTCTGCGCCCATGGTTTCGACCCCGAACGCAACACGTTCACCCAGTTCTACGGCTCCGACGGCCTCGACGCTGCGCTCCTGCTGATTCCACGGGTGGGCTTCCTGCCGTGGGACGACCCGCGGGTGGTCGGCACCGTGGAGGCGGTGGCCCGCGAGCTCGACAACGACGGCTTCGTGCTGCGCTACGACAACCACGCCGACGACGGGCCCGACGGCTTGCCCGGTGACGAATCGGCCTTCCTGGTCTGCAGCTTCTGGCTGGTCGACGCACTGCACGGCATCGGACAGACGGCTCGCGCCGAGGCGCTCTTCGAGCGACTGGTCTCGCTGTGCAACGACGTGGGCATGCTGTCCGAGGAGTACGACCCCCCCACCGGGCGGCACCTCGGCAACACTCCGCAGGCGTTCAGCCTGGTCGGCCTGGTCAACAGTGCCCGCCACCTCAACGACGAGATGCCCAGCGACTCCGGCGACGTGCACGGGTGATGATCAGGTGGTGACCCGCCAGCGCAGCAACACGATCACCGACGTCCCCGGCATCAGCGTCGGCCAGGCGGAACGCACCGGCGACGGTTGGCTCACCGGCACCACGGTCGTGCTCGCCCCACCCGGCGGTGCGGTGGGTGGGGTCGACGTACGCGGTGGCGGCCCCGGCACCCGGGAGACCGACCTGCTCGACCCCCGCAACCTGGTGGAGCGCGTGCACGCCGTCGTGCTCACGGGCGGGTCCGCGCTCGGCCTCGCGGCCGTCGACGGCGTGGTGCAGGGGCTGCTCGACGACGGCGTCGGCTTCCCGATGGGCGGGCCCGGGGAAGTGGTGCCGATCGTGCCTGCTGCGGTGATCTACGACCTGGGGCGCGGTGGTGAGTTCCGCAACCATCCCGATGCATCGCTGGGCGCGCAGGCCTACGCCGCTGCCACCGACTCCCCCGTCGCCCTTGGCACCGTCGGGGCCGGCACCGGTGCTCGCGTCGGTGGCCTCAAGGGCGGCATCGGCAGTGCGTCGACGATGTTGGACGACGGTACGACGGTGGCGGCCCTGGTGGTGGTCAACGCGGTCGGCTCCGCCGTCGACCCCGAGACCGGTGAGCTCTGGGCGGCCCGACACTGCGTCGCCGGCGACCTGCCGTCGCTGGGGCTTCCTGCTGCTGACGAGCTCGCCGCGGCCCGGGCTGCCGCCGAGGCGCAACCACTGCCGATGCGCCCGCCGCTGGCGACCACGATCGGGGTGGTCGCCACCGACGCGACGTTGACCAAGGCCCAGTGCCAGAAGGTGTCCGGCATCGGCCACGACGGGTTGGCGCGGGCGATCAAGCCGGTGCACACGATGTTTGACGGCGACACCCTCTTCACCCTCGCCACCTGCACGCGGGAGGCCACCGACGTGTTCGGCTACCAGGCCTTGCTGAGCGCTGCCGACGACGTGGTCACCAGGGCGGTGGCCCGGGCCGTGCTGGCGGCGAGCTCGGCCAGCGGCCTGCGGTCCTACCGTGAGGCGTTCCCGAGCGCGATGCGCTGAGACTGTGGCGCGCAGGGTTCAGCGCAGCGCCACCTCCCGCCACGACTCGCCGTCGGCACTGACCAGCGACACGCCGCGGTCGTCGGTGGTGACCGAGAGCATCGGGCCGTCGGACGTGCTCACCGTGCCGCGCCCGCACAGGTTCGTCCCGATCGAGTGCTCGGCGTCGAAGGCGCTCAGCGCGCCAGTGGAAGGGTCGAGGAGCTGCACCAAACACGGGTCACCCCGTTCACCGGCCTGGGTGACCAGCACGATCTGGCCGTCGTCACGCACCAGCGCGCCTTCGAGGAAGACCGTCTCGCCTTGCACCTCGACGTCGCTGGAAGTGCCGTCGGGACGCACCTGCACCACCCTCTGCACCGGGAAGAGGGTGGCCCCGTCGCCGCCGAGCAACACCGTTTGCGTGCCCTCGCTCCGGCTGTCGACCACATGGGGCAGGTAGCCGTCGAGCTCGGCGTCGGAGGCCGACCACGAGGCACCGCCATCGGTGCTGGTCCACACCTGGGCCGGCTCGCCGGCCACCACCGTCAACTGCTGACCGACCACGATGGGCACCGACTGCAGCCAGCCGTCCGGCATCGGCACCGGATGTGCGTTCGCTGCCGCACCGTCGACCGCAACAAAGCCCAGGAACGGCCGACCGCTGCCGAAGATCGGCACCAGCGCCTCGCCCATCTGCAGTGGTGCCTCCTCGGCCATGCGGACGTCGATCTCTCCGTCGACCGAGAACAGCCGCGGGTCGGCACCCGGCTCCCAGGAGCCGAAGACGAAGGTGCCCGATCCGGCTGCGGCCACGTTGCCGCCCTCGGCCAACGGGAACACTGCCCGGCGCCCCTCGTCGAGCACCACCAACGCGTGCCGAGTCCCGGCGCACTGCTCGAGGCAGTTCCACAGGGCCGCCGTGGCACCGGTCTCCGAGTCGATCGCGACCACGCCGGGAGCCGAATGCTCGCCGTACACCATCGCCTTCGCCGGACCGACCGGGTCGACGCCCTCCTGCGGCGTCGGGGTCGACGAGGTGGCCTCGGGCGGCGACGGGGTGGGCGACTGGGCCGGCGCGTCGACACGGGGGTCGCCGTCGCCACTCAGCACCGAGACACCAGCAGCGATCACCGCAACCGCGGCCACGGCGCCGACGACCCCGCTGAGGCTGCGCCGCCGGCGCAGCCGAGAGGCACCCCGACCAGCGATCTCGGCGTACGGGGGCTGGGTGGCCGCATCGCTTGCGGCATCCGCAATCCCCAAGCCACGCAGAGTCTTGTCATCCACGGCGTACCTCCTGGGTCGTGTCGAGCTCCGCGTCGAGCAGGCGGGCCAGCGCCACGCGGCCGCGACTGAGCCGCGCCTTGACCGTGCCGACAGCTACGCCGAGGGTGGCTGCGACGTCGGCCAGCGGGAGGTCGGCCAGGTAGTGCAGCGCCAGCGTCTCGCGTTGCGAGGCGGGCAGCGCCCTCAAGGCCGTCACCAGCGCCACCCGGTCCGGTGAGATCTCCGGGTGCCGGGGCTCCTCCACACTCTCGCGGAGCAGCTTCGCAGCGAGGACCCGGCGACGGTGCCGCGTGCGAGCCAGATTCACCGCGACGGTGCGCAACCACGCTTCCGGGTTGTCGACGCGACTGAACTTCCGCGGGTTCGCTGCGGCACGCACGAAGGCCTCCGCCACCACGTCCTCGGCCTCGGTCAGGTCGCCGCACACGGCGTACAACTGCCCCACCAGACGTCGGTACGACGTCGCGAAGCACTCCTGCACCCGCTCCACCCCACCACCGACCTTTCGCTCTCATCACACACGACCACCGAGCGGACCAAAAGGTTGCCTCTCCCATGCAATACGATCTGGCGGCTGCGTTGACGCGGGTCAGCGCCATGGAAAGTGGAGGTAGTGGGTGTCCTGGACCCAGCACGGCGACGGTCGCGTCGTCGCCGAAGATGCCATCGTCCGACCCGAGGAGCGGCTGACCTGGCCCCGCACCATCGGGTTCGGCGCCCAACACGTGGTGGCGATGTTCGGAGCCACCTTCCTGGTCCCGCTGCTGACCGACTTCCCGCCGACCACCACGCTCTTCTTCTCCGGTGTCGGCACCATGCTCTTCCTGCTGATCACCCGCAACCGGGTGCCGAGCTACCTCGGCTCGTCGTTCGCCTTCATCGCGCCGATCCAGGCCTCGATGGGCGACCACGGGATGGGTGCGGCACTGTTCGGCATCCTGGTCACCGGCCTGCTGCTGGCCGCCGTCGGCCTTGCGGTCAACGTGACCGGGACCCGGTGGATCGACTGGCTGATGCCGCCGGTGGTGACCGGCGCGATCGTGGCCCTGATCGGCTTCAACCTCGGTGGCGTCGCGACCAAGAACTACGAGGCCGCGCCGTGGGTGGCCACCCTCACTCTGGTCACCATCGTGCTGGTGGCGGTGGTCGGACGGGGCATGGTTGCGCGCCTGTCGATCCTGATCGGTGTCGTCGTCGGCTACCTGGGGGCGGTCCTCGGCGACGAGGTCAGCTTCAAGCTCGTCGAGGAGGCCGACTGGGTGGGCCTGCCCGACTTCTCGGCCCCCGAGGCCCACTGGTCAGTGCTGCCGATGTTCCTGCCGGTGGTGCTGGTGCTGGTCGCCGAGAACGTCGGCCACGTGCGCAGTGTCGCCCACCTGGTCGGCGACGACTCGATCAACGACCGCACCGGTTCGGCGCTGCTGGCCGACGGTGTCGCCACCGCGCTCGCCGGAGCAGGTGGCGGTTCGGCGACCACGACGTACGGCGAGAACATCGGCGTCATGACCGCCACCAGGGTCTTCTCCACGGCCGCCTACTGGGTGGCCGGCATCATCGCCGTGCTCCTCAGCCTCTCGCCGAAGTTCGGCGCCCTGCTCAACACGATCCCGTCCGGTGTGCTCGGCGGCGTCACCGTCGCGCTCTACGGCCTGATCGGCCTGATCGGCGTGAAGATCTGGATCGACAACCAGGTCGACTTCTCCAAGCCGCGCAACCAGTATCCAGCCGCGGTCGCGCTGATCATCGGGATCGGTGACCTCACCCTCAGCGCCGGCGAGATGACCTTCACCGGCATCGCGCTGGGAACCGTCGCAGCGATCGTGCTGCACCACGTGATGGTCGCGGTGGAGCGAATCCGCTCCTGACCCGACAGGTTTTCGGGCAGGATGCCGACATGGAACCCACTGCGGTCGATGTCGGCACTGTCCGGGCTCGTCGGTCGGTCTTCATCGCCTTCTCGATCCAGGGCTTCACCTTCGCATCCCTGCTGACCCGCCTGCCGGCGATCAAGGACAAGTTCGACCTCGCCGACGTCGACATCTTGTTGTTGGTGCTGGCAGTGGCCGGAGTGTCCGCGGTCGGCTCGGCACTCGCCGGTCAGGCGGCGGCCCGCTGGAGTTCGGCCGTCGCCCTGCGGGTGGCACTGGTCGGTGTCTCCTGCGCGGTCGTCCTTCCGGGGCTGGCCGGCAACTTCGCCGTGCTGGTGGCGATCACGTCGGTCTACGGACTCTTCGTCGGCGCTGTCGATGCCGCGATGAACATGCAGGGCGTGGCAGTCCAGGAACGCCACGGCCGCAGCATCATGACCGGCTTCCATGCGGTCTGGAGCCTCGCGGCTGCAGTGGGTGCCGGGTACGCCGCGCTGTCGGCCGCGCTCGACCTGTCGTTGCTGGCCTCTCTCCTCGGCGTCGCCGCTCTCGGCCTGGTCGTCAACGCCGCCTGCTGTGGCGACCTGCTCGCAGGTGCGGCCGATCCCCTCGACCAGACGGGCACCACGGCTCCGGTCCCGACCCTCGCCGTACTCCTGATCGCCGTGCCCACCTTCGTGATGTGGCTCAACGACGGGGCGGTGTCGACGTGGAGCGGCATCTACCTCGAGGACGGGCTCGACGCCGCCACCGCGGTCGCTCCGATCGCCTACGGCGCCTACCAGGTGCTCGTCTTCGTCACCCGGACCGTCGGCGACCGGGTCGTCGAAAGGTACGGCGCCCCGCAGGTGATCCGGGGCGGCGGCTGGGTCGCGGTGGTCGGGTGCGCACTGGTGGTGGTCGCCCCCACGATCTGGCTCGTCGTGCTGGGCTTCGCGCTCCTCGGCGCCGGCCTCGCCCTGGTGCCGCCCCTGGCGATGGTGGCGGCTGCCCGGGTCGCTCCGGCTGCGGCCGACCAAGCCGTGGCGCGGGTCAACATCTCCAACTATGCCGGGTTCATCGTCGCCGCAGTCGGCATCGCCACCATCTCCGAAATGGGCAGCCCGCGGGCGATGTTCGTGCTGCCGCTGGTGTTGCTCCCGATGCTCCCGTTGGCAGCGCGTCGGTTCGCCTGACTTCCCGGACCCCCGCAAGGTCCTGCGTCCGGGTCGTCCGCGCAGCCAGATCGCAGGACGTCCGGCGGAGCGGGGTCAACGGGTCGGACGGAACGGCACGAGCTCCGGGCGGTCCCGACCCTCGACGATGCTCTCGGCAAGCAGCTGTCCAGTGATCGGGCCGAGGGTGATCCCCCACATCCCGTGACCACCTGCGGCGTACACCTGGGGCGCATCTGTGCGCCCGATCAACGGGAGGCCGTCACGGGTGACCGGGCGCGACCCGACCCACTCGTCGGCACGCTCATCGAGGTCGGCGCCGCGCAGCAACGGCTTTGCTGCGTTGACGATCGCGGCAATCCTTCGCTGGTCCAGCGGCGCTTCGGGAGCGCGGAACTCCATCATGCCGGCGACCCGAAGGCGGTCCCCCAACGGCGTGCAGGCCACCCGCTCGGCCGGGAAGTAGACCGGACCGTCCGGCACCTTGTCGACCGGCACGCTGAAGCTGTAGCCGCGTCCGGCCTGCACGAGCAGTCGCACACCGAAGCGGCGCGCGAGACCACCCAGCCAGACGCCGGTGGCGAGCACCACCCGGTCGTGGCGGTGCCGGTCACCAGTGCTCTTCACCACGTCGACGCGGTCCCCGACCGGCACGATGTCGACGACGTCCGTGTGTTCGCGGAGCTCGATCCCCCGTTCCTGTCCGGCGGCAGCCAGCGCGTGGACGTATTCGCCGGGGTTGATGAACCGCTGCCCACGCAGCCGGATCGCGGCACCGATCTGGTCGGACAGGCACGGCTCGACGGCGCGCGCCTCGTCACCGCTGAGCAGGTCGAAGTCGATCTGCTGGCCTGCGCCCCGGATCAGCTCGAGCTCATCGAGCAGCCCGGCGCGCTCGACCGTCGTGCGGTAGGCGGCCAGGAAGTCGGCGGCGGGTCGCGTCTCGGCCTCCACCCCGCCAGCAGCGAGGGCGTCGAAGGCGGCCAACGCGTGGGCGTTGAGCGGGATCAGCGACCGCATCGCCCGCTCCCAGTGCCTGGCCGTGCTGTGCCGGGCAAAACCCGTGAGGAAACGCAGCAGCTTCGGGTTTGCCGACGGCGGCACATAGACCGGGGACGACGGGCTGAGCACCGCCCGGATCCCGTAGCGCAGCACCGCCGGTTCGGGCAGCGGCGTGGCGATGCCGGGAGTCAGCCACCCGGCGTTTCCCCACGACGATCCGGCCGCCACATGGTCACGCTCATAGACGGTGACGGAGATTCCGCGTTCGCGCAGGAACCATGCAGTGGCCAGACCAACCATCCCTGCGCCGATGACGGCGACGTCCTGTGGTGCTGCGGCACTGGTGCTCACGTCTGCTCCCCTGCTGGTCCGAAGATCTCCCTGCTTCGAGCATGACCGTGGACGGGCCGGATCACCTCAGCCGATCCGCACAGTCGGAAGGCTCTGGAGCTGTGGCATTGCACAACCCTATCGGGCACGATGGTGGAGTGCTCACTGCCCGGGACCTCGCTCGTGCACTCCCGGCTGCGCTGATCGAGGTCGTGCACACCGGAGCGCCACAGGCCGTCACCGGCCTGGAGTTCGTCGACGAGGAGGTCGAGTCGACCCTGCACACCGGCGACCTGCTGATGGTCGCCGGCCCCGTCCCCGACCTGAGCACCCGGGTCCGAGAGTTGCTCGCGGCGCCGGGTGCCCCCGCTGCCGCGGGTCTCGTCGTACGCCGGCGCGCGGCGACTCCCGATCTCCTCGCGCAGTGCGGCGCTCTCGACCTGACCGTCCTGGCGCTGACCGACGGCACGTCGTGGGCAGTGGCGCTCGGCCTGTTGCAGACGGCACTCGACCTGGACCGGCGCTCGGGAGACCCACAGGCTGGGGGCTTCGACGACCTCTTCACCATCGCCGAACACATCGGCCAACTCATCGACGCCCCGGTCACCATCGAGGATGCGCGCTCACGCGTGCTGGCCTATTCGAGTCGTCAGGACGACACCGACCCGGCACGGGTCTCGACCATCATCGGTCGCAGGGTGCCGCGCGAGGTGCGCGACCACTTCCGCGCCCACGGAGTCTTCCGTCGTCTGGCGTCCTCCGACGACCCGATCTTCGTCGGCAAGGGACCGCCGGGCGTGCGGCCGCGGTACGTCGTCCCGGTGCGCGCAGGCACCGAATGGCTGGGATCGATCTGGGCCGTGGTGGACGCACCGGTCTCCGACGAACGACTGCCCGCACTTCGCGCGGCTGCCGAAGTGGTGGCCCTGCACATGCTGCGACTGCGCACGCGCAGCGAGTTGGGCCGCCAACTCTCGGTCGAGCAGGTCCGTGCGGCGCTGCGCGGCGATCCCACCGATGCACAGCTGCCGACCGGTCCGTGGCGGGTGGTGGCTCTGGCCGGCCCGGGCACCGACGAGTCCTCCGAGGCCCGGCGCGAGTTGTGGACCGCTCTCGCCCGTCGCCACGGGTGGAACCGTCCTCTGGTTGCCGATCTCGCCGAGCACGTCTTCGCCATCGTGACCACCGACGGCTCCGGCCCGGGAAGTTGGCGCTGGTGGGCCGATCTCGCACGTTTCAACGTCCGCGGCGACACCAGCACCCATGTCTCAGCCGGTCGACCGGTCACGGCCGTGGGCGACCTCCCGGTCTCCCGCGCCCAAGCCGCAGAGCAACTCGTGCTCACCAATGCGACGACGCCGGCAACCACCGCTGAGGAGCTGTGGGCCCTGGTCACCAGGTCACGCGCACACTGCGCGGTCGAAGACCTGCGTTCGCCGCTGGACCAACTACGTGCCCATGACCACCAGCACGGGACTCGACTCACCCACACCCTTGCGGTGGTCCTGGACAACTGGGCCGAACCACGACGCTCGGCCGAGGCCCTCGGCGTACATGCCAACACCGTGCGCTACCGAATCAACCAAGTGCGGGCGGTGCTCGGTGACCACGTCGACCTGAACGATCCGGGCGACCGGCTCGCCCTGCGCCTTCTTGCGTGGCCAGTGGATTAGGTGGTGCTAACCTGTGCCCGTGCAATGCGCTTGCTTGCAACAGGGTTGACGACCGATCGGTAGTGAAGGGCGGCCCAGTGACAGGGGACGAGAGCAAGCCGGATGTGGCGAACGAGCCCACCCGTCCCACGGGCAGCACCCAGGTCACGCTGGACCGCCTCCGTCAGTCGAACGTCGCCGAACTCGTGTCGTCGGTCCTGCGCACCCAGATATTGGAGGGCGTCCTCACCGACGGCGACCTCCTCCCCAAACAGGAGCATCTGGCTGAGCAGTTCGGCACCAGCTCGCCCTCTGTGCGCGAGGGTCTGCGCATTCTGGAGGGCGAAGGCCTCGTCACGGTGCGCCGGGGACGCCATGGCGGCGCGGTCGTGCACACGCCCAAGGGCGACAGCGCGGCATACATGCTGGGCCTGGTGTTCCAGGCCCGCGGCGTGCAGCTCGGTGAGATCGGTAGCGTCCTCAACGAGTTGGAACCCATCTGTGCCGGCCTGTGCGCCCAGCGTCCCGATCGCATGGAGACCGTCGTGGCCCGGCTGCGCGAGGTGCAGAACTCCGCCAAGGCGGGCAGCAGCCTCCCCGAACTCACGCGTCTGGGCCGACGGTTCCACGAGGAGCTGGTGAAGGGCTGCGGCCGCGAGAGCATGGTCGTGCTGATCGGAGTGCTGACCTCGATCTGGTCGGCGCATTCGGCGCAGTCGGCGGAGACCGGTGTCCTCTCCGCGGGCGTCGAACGCGACTACACCCAGAGCCGGCGACGCGACCACGAGGAGCTCATCACCCTGATCGCCGACGGTGACTCCGACGGGGCGATCCAGTGCGCGCGCGCCCACCTCGAGAGCTCGACCTACTACCAGGCAGGCGGACCCGAGGCAGAACAGGTGATCAAGGCAGATCTCCTCGCGCGCTACATCTCGCAAGCGTCCCTCTGAGCCTCCTCGAGCAGGGGCACGGCCCGAGCCGCAACCCTTCGTGTCAGTGACACTCTGAGGCGATCGGCCTCAGGCGATCGGGGTCGCGGTGGCGATCTCCACGACCTGGCCCTTGGCGATCTTTCCACCCGAGGCTCGTGGGAGTTCCGCCACCACGATCAGCCTCTCGGGGAAGAGCTCCGATGAGGTTCCTCGCTGGCGAAGGTGTGCGACCAGGTCCGCGAGCTCGAGGGTCACGACTCCGGGCCGAAGGGTGACCACGGCACAGACCCTCTCACCGAACACTTCGTCCGGCACGGCCACGACGGCGACGAGGTCGACGGCCGGATGCGTCTCCACCTCGTGCTCGACCTGGGCGGCAGAGATGTTCTTGCCACCCCGGATCACGATGTCACTCGCGCGTCCCACCACGCGCAGATAACCGTCGTCGTCCAACTCGACGACGTCGCCCATGAGCATCCACCCGTCGGGGGTGAACAGGTCGGAGTTGGCGGCATCGTCCTCGTGGTAGCCGCGGCAGGCAAGAGGTCCGCGACCGGCCGGTTGGCCGGGACCACCAGTTGCGGTGACGTCTCGCCCCTGCTCGTCGAAGAGACGCAGCGCCATCTGCGGGATCGGCCTGCCCGCCGTGGTCAACCGCTTGTCCACCGGATCGTCCAGAGTGGTGCAGCTGAGAGCGCCGGTCTCGTTGGACCCGAAGAACTGCAACACTGTCGCGCCGGTCCGCTCCTCGAACTCAGCGGCTCGATCCGGCGGCACCGCTTCCCCACCGGTGAACATCACCCGCAGCGACGACAGGTCGGCATCGCGCGCTGCCGGAGAGTTGAGGAGCATGCGGAACTGCGTGCTCACGCAACACAGCACCGTGACCTGCTCCCGCTCGATGAGTCGGATCATCGCGTCGGTCTCGAACTTCGGGAGCACCACAGTCGGCGCACCGAGGATGGCCGGCGCATAGTGCGACGTCCACTGGCCGAAGCCGAACGGCGCCGGGACCGCACCGAGGAACACCTCGTCGGGCCCCAGCGAGCCGGCCGCCACGGCCAACTCGCTGAAGGCAAACCACCGGCGGTCGAACTGGGTCACACACTTCGGCAGCCCGGTCGTCCCCGACGTCGAGTTGAGCAGGCACAGGTCGTCCGGCCCCAGCGACCGGACCGCGACCTCAGCAGTCGAGGCCAGTTCGGGCTCGACGCGCAGTCCGGTTGCCACCGCGCGCACCTCGGTCGTCCCGTCGTCCTGCACCTGCAGGTGGTGCTCGACCTCGACACCGCGGTCACCGAGGCGGGCGACCCGGTCCGCCGACGGCTCATCACGGTGTCGTGGGTCGGTGAGCAGCACGCGGGCGCCGGTCTTGCGGAGCAGGTACGCCGTCTCGCGGTCACCGGCGCGTTGGCCGATCCCGACGGCCACCAACCCGGCACGGGCGGTGGCCACCAGCGCTGCATGGACCGCCGTCGAGTCCGGCAACTGGATGCCGACCCGGTCGCCCACCTCGAGGCCCAACCCGACCAGCAGTGCCGCCCAGTGGTCGGCCAGCTCGTCGTACTCCTGCCACGTGCTTCGGTGGCCGGGCATCACGAAGGCGGCGCCTCCGGGTCGGGTCAGCGCTTGGTGCCGGACCTGTTCGTGCAAGGTGGTGAACGGCGTGAGGTGGGCGACCGGGTTCATCGAGGATCCTTGGCGTCAGAAGCTGTTGGGGTCGTCGATCACGCTCTGCGGCACCGGGTGCCGATAGAGCTTCGACGCGTTCTCCCAGGCGAACTTCCGCACGTCCTCGGCCGGGAGCGCCCCGATCGACTCCTGCACGGTCTCCATCGTGTTCGGCCACAGGCTGTCGCTGTGCGGGTAGTCCTCCTCCATCAGGATGTGGTCGACGCCGATCCGGTCCCGGAGCACGAAGGCCGAGGGGTCCTCGACGGCGCAGAACCAGAAGTTGCGCTTCAGCACCTCGGCCGGCGTGAGGTCGATGCCGGCCCACGTGCCATACATGGTCGAGTAGCTGTCCATGTGGTCAAGACGGTCGAGCAACGCCGGAACCCAGCCGATGCCGCCCTCGGACATCACGATCTTGATGTCGGGGAAGCGAACCGGGATCTTGGAGAACAGCCAGTCGACGGTGGCAAACATCGCATAGCCGAAGAACAGCACGCCGGCCACGTCCGGCGGTGCGTCGTCAGAAGTGTTCGGCGACTGGCTCGACGAGCCGATGTGCAGGTTGATCACCGTGCCGGTCTCCTCGCAGGCACGCATGATCGGGTCCCAGTGGCCCGTGTGCATCGACGGCAGGCCCAGCGCGTGCGGTCCCTCCGAGAACGTGACGGCCTTGAACCCACGCTCGGCGTTGCGATAGATCTCCTGTGCACCGACCTCGGGATCGAGGAAGTAGGGAATCTGGCACGGGATGATGCGGTCGGGGTAGGGACCCGCCCACTCCTCGATGTGCCAGTCGTTCCACGCGCGCGTGGCGGCCAGGGCCAGCTCCTGGTCCTTGGTGCTCAGCTGCAGCCGTTGCCCGGCGAACCCCGGAAGGAAGGAGGGGAAGCTCAGTGAGGCATAGACACCCGAGAGATCCATGTCCTTGATGCGGTGGTGGATGTCCCATGAGCCTCGCCGCATGTCCTCGAAGCGCTGTGGTTCGAAGCCCCATTCATCGACCGGGCGGCCCACGACGGCGTTGAAGCCGACGTTGGGGAACTCGTTGTCGTCGTAGATCCACACGTCGGCGCCGTTCTTGTTCACCACACGAGGTGCGCGATCCACGAACTTCGCCGGCATCCGCCCTTCGAAGGTGTTCTTCGGCTCGACAATGTGGTCGTCGACGGAGATGAAGGGGAAGGGGCGGTGCGCCTTCTCCGGCTCAGGCAGGAAGGTCACCTTGCCCTTCACCGCAGTGGTGAACTCAGTGTTCTTCAAGAGTTCGTCAAGACTGGCCATGGCAATTCTCCTCGTGGGTGTGGTGGCGGTGGCTGATGCGGAAGGTCACCGGAGGATCCCCGGCTCCTCCTTGAGGATCCGGCGGACCGCGCCGGCCCAGTGGACCTCTGAGGCCCGCTCGTGCAAGGCCTTCTGCATGGCGATGCGGATGCTCTTGTCGATCGGCAACGGATCCTTGCCCATCAGCAGGATGTCGTAGGTCATCCGGCAGACCCGCTCGATCGACGCCGCACGATAGGTGGCGATCTCCACGGTCTCGCCCGTGACGATGATCCCGTGGCTGGCGAGGATCACGGTGTTGCAGTCACCGATCTTCTCGGCGAGGTCGGCACCCAGCGCAGCATCGTCGACCTCACCGGTGTATTCGTGCACCAGCGAGAGATCGTCGTCGAAGAGACTCCCGGTCTGGTGCGCGATGACGGGCAGCACGCCCACGGCCGCCAGAACCGTCACCCAGTAGGGATGGTTGTGGATCACCACGCGTGCGTCCGGCCTGCGGCGGTGCAACTCGGTGTGGATGTGGTAGGCCGGAGTGACGTCCCAGGGCCCTGCGACGACCTCTCCCGCACCATTGACCCGACAGATGTCGGAGGCGGTCAACTCGTCCCACCACAGACCCCACGGGTTGATCAGCAGGCTGTCGTCGTCACGGTCGGCCCAGGTGATGTGACCCGCCATGTTCTCGCTGAACCCGTCGCGAGCCAGGATCCGGAAAGCACACGCGAGCTTCTGCGCGTTGTCGAGGTCGACCCCGATGCCGGGCATCGCGCGGGGCACCCAGGGGGCAGCCGCGTCCGTCGGGCCTGGTTGTCGAGTGACGGTCATGAACGTTCTCCTTCAGTGGTGGCAGGTGGAACCGCGTCGCCGCCGCCGGTCAGTTGGCGTGCAGCAGGCACACCGCCTCGGCGAGGTCGTCCGCCGGACCGATCCGGCGCAGTCCGGGGAAGTCGGTCAGGTGGACCGGGAGCAGTTCCTCGGTCGCGTCGGTAACCACGATGACGTCGATGTCTTCGTGGGCGAGTCGGGGCCGCAGGGAGGAGAGCAGGGCGATGGTGCGCCAACTGGCTGCCTCGCTCCGAGAGATCACCATGTGGGCCGGCGCCGTCCTCCCCGACGGGTGAGCCGAGTGCTCGGGCCACTGGTCGGTGGCGAGTTCGACCGACATGCCGGGCACCCGGTTCCGTACGTCGGCAAGCACCGCGTCGAGGTCGCTCGACTGGTCAACGATCGCCAGGATCCAACGGGGACGGGTGGCGGCTTCAAGAGGAGGACAACTCATGCGCAGTTCCTTTGCCTCGCTGGGATCTGGACGCTCGGGACGGGTGGATCGCCAGGGCTGCGAGCGGCAGAGACGGTTGACAGAAAATAAAGTACCTAATAATTTTGGAATTAGCCAGAGGTTGCCGATCGGCGCCGATCACCACCGAAGGGAAGTGGGATGTCGCCACACGGAACAGACGCCCCGGCGGACACCGCGAACCGCCGCTTGCGGCCGACCCGCCCCCGCACCGTGCGGTGGGTCGAGTCGGGTGTCTACTCAGCGCGCACGATGAGCGAGCGGCTCGCTCACCAGGTGGCGGTCTCGCCCACCTCCACCGCCCTGGTCGACGGCGGAGCCGACGTGCGCCTGAGCTTCGGCGAACTGGGTCGAGCCGTGGACCTGGTCGCCGACCAACTCCGTGCGCGAGGCCTGCGGGCCGGCGACGTGATCACCGTGCAGCTGCCCAACTGGTGGGAGGCAGTCGTGGTGTTCCAAGCGGCGATCCGACTGGGCGCGGTGGTCAACCCGGTGGTCCCGATCTATCGCGAGCGCGAACTGGAGTTCATCCTCGGCCAGGCCCGGCCCCGGATGGTCGTGACACCGCACCGCTTCCGGGGCTTCGACCACGCGGCGATGGTGGCACGGCTCGGAGGCGCCACGAATCCCGTCGCGGACACGCGCGAGGAGCTCCTCCACATCGTGATCCGACCCGACGCAGACCTCCCACCCGGGGCGATCTCGTGGGCCGAGCTGATGGAGCCCGTGCGCTCCCGACCTCCCGCCGGACCTGCTCCGGCAGCGGACGACCTGCTGCTGCTCCTCTACACCTCCGGCACCACCGCAGATCCCAAGGGCGTATTGCACAGCCACCAGAGCCTGGCCTATGAGGTGCAGTCGTTCGTCGACCTGTTCGACCTCGGTCGCGTGGACACCGTCTTCACGCCCTCACCGGTCACCCACATCACCGGCTTCCTCTACGGCGTCCTGCTCCCGCTGTTCACCGGCTGCGAGGCCGTGCTCCTCGACATCTGGGAGCCACGCCGGGCGGTGGAACTGATCGAGCAGGAGCAATGCCGCTTCGTCATGGGCGCAACTCCGTTCCTCCGCGGGATCGTGGACCGACATCGCGAGCTGGGGATCGCCGGGAGCGCCTTGCGCGTCTTCACCTGTGGCGGCGCCGACGTACCGCCCGCGCTCGTGGAGGAGGCGCGCACCCTCCTGGGCTGCCACGTCGCCCGCGTCTACGGGTCGTCCGAGTTCCCCACCTTCTCCTGCGGCCGACGCGAGGACGGTCCCTCCCTCTGCGCCGAGACCGACGGGATGCCGATCGGTCCCGTCTCCTACCGGATCGAGGACGCCGTCGACGGCGTCGGCGAGCTGGTGGTCGACGGCCCGGACCTCTTCCTGGGGTACGCCGACCCCGCACTCAACGACGCCGCCTTCACCGCAGACGGGCACTTTCGCACCGGCGACCTGGCCTCCGTCGACGAGAACGGCGCAATCACCATCCGCGGCCGGGAGAAGGACATCATCCTGCGGGGCGGTGAGAACATCAGCGCCAAGGAGGTCGAAGACCTCCTGCACCAGCACCCCGGAGTCGCAGACGTGGCCGTGGTTGCGATGCCGGATGCCCTCCTGACCGAACGCGCCTGCGCGTTCGTGGTGCCCACAGCCGGGTCGGCGCCCACCCTCGAGGATCTCGTTGCGTTCTTGGAGACCCAGCACATCGCCCGACAGAAGCTGCCCGAACGACTGGAGGTGGTCGAATGCCTGCCGGTGACCGCCAGCGGGAAGGTCCAGAAGTTCCTGCTGCGCGCCCAGATCGCGCAGATGCTCACCGACGAGGCCACCGGCAGGTCCGGAGCCCCCACCGAGAGCCCGGCATGACCACGGTCGACCAGGTCTTCAGGTCACGTGCCACGGACGCCTCCGTGGGTCTGCGCTTCGAGGACCGCGATTGGACCTGGGCCGAGGTCGTCGGCGAGTCCGCCGCGCGAGCGGCGGCACTTCCCGCGCTCTGCCCGCAGCCAGCAGGCCGCCCCCGGCACATCGGCGTACTGCTCGACAATGTCCCCGACTACGTCTTCTGGCTCGGCGCCGCAGCAATGAGCGGAACCGTGCTGGTCGGGATCAACCCGAGCCGGCGCGGCACCGAGCTCGCCCAGGACATCCGTCATGCCGACTGCGACGTCATCATCACCAACGGCGAACACGCCGCACTCATCGCCGGCCTCGACCTCGACCTGCCGGGTGACCGGATCCACGACATCGACTCCCCTGCCCACGCCGCACTGCTGGCCCCGCTCCACGGCGTCTCCCCACCAGACCTCACCCCGGCGCACGACGACCTGTTCCTGTTGCTGTTCAGTTCCGGTTCCACCGGGGCACCCAAGGCAGTCCGGATGAGCCAAGGACGACTGGGACGATTCGCTGCAGCCGCCGCCGACCGGGTGGGGATCGCGGACGCCTCCGTGACCTACCTGTGCATGCCGTTGTTCCACGGCAACGCGATCATGATGAACCTGGTGCCGGCGTTGGCCGTCGGTGCGACCGTCGGCATGGTGCGGAAGTTCTCGGCCTCGCGGTTCAGCGGCGACGTCCATCGCCTCGGCGCCACCTACGTCAACTACGTCGGCAGGGCTCTCTCCTACGTGGTGATGACGCCTGAGGACCCCCGGGACCGGAGTGGGTCGCTCCGCCTGGCGTTCGGGACCGAGGCGTCGGAGGCAGACATTGCGGCGTTCTCCGCCCGCTTCGGCTGTGAGGTCATGGAGGGCTACGGCATGAGTGAGGGCGTCTTCCGCATCGCCCGCACGGCCGAGACGCCGCCCGGTGCACTCGGCCTTCCGGCTGGCGGCGCCGACGTCCGCGTCCTCGACGAAGAGGGACGCGAGTGCCCACGCGCAGAGTTCGACGCCACCGGGCGGCTCCGCTCCGGATCGGCGATCGGCGAGATCGTCGGCGTCGGACTGGCCCCTCTCTTCGAGGGCTACTACGAGAACCCCGCAGCCGAGGCCGAACGGGTTCGCGGCGACGACTTCTGGACCGGCGACCTGGCCTACCGCGACCAGGACGGGCACTTCTGGTTCGCAGGCCGTGCCACCGACTGGCTCCGCGTGGACTCGGAGAACTTCTCTGCGGCACCTGTCGAGCGCATCCTGGCCCGTTGTCCGGGGGTCGCCGCAGCCTGTGTGTACGCCGTGCCGGATCCACGCACCGGCGACCAGGTCATGTGCGCGTTGGAGTACGACGCCCACACCGACTTCGACCCCGCCGCGTTCCGTGCCTTCCTCGATGCCCAGGCCGACCTGGGCACAAAGTGGCGACCGCGCTTCGTGCGGGTCGTCGAGCGCCTGCCCCTGACCGGTAGCGGCAAGGTGGACAAGGCGCCCCTGAGGCGCCAGGCCTGGCTGACGGACGACGCAGTGTGGGTGCGCGAGCCACGTGGCACGGAGTATGTCCGCCTGGGCCCCGATGCGGTCAACGCGATCACCGCGCAGTTCGAGCAGCACCGCCGGGTCGCCCACCTCCCGCAGGGGTGATCGACCCGGCCGGTCGTCCAGCTCGGTCAGCGACCGGCGAGCAGTCGCTGACCGAGCTGGAGATGAATCGCCTCGGGATGCCCATAGTGGCTCCGCAACGCCATCGCTGATGCGTAGTGGCGGTGCAAGGGGTGGTCGGTGGTGAATCCGATGCCGCCGTGCATCTGGAGCGCGGACTCACACACCCTCAGGGCGGCGGTGCCGGCGTGTGCCTTCAGCACCAGAGCAGCTGACTCGTCCGGGCGCCCGTCGGCCTCGCCAGCTCTGGCGACACTCATCGACAGCAGGTTCACCATGGTGGCACTGTCCGCAGCCATGTCGGCCACCAGGTGCTGGACCGCCTGGAAGCTGCCGACCGGGCGACCGAACTGCTCACGCGTGACGACGTGGTCACGGGTCATCGCCACCACCTGCTCAGCGCTTCCGGCCAGCCATGCGGAGGTCAGGATGCGCGACCAGGACCTCAGCGTCGACAACGCGGCGTCCTCCAACGGCACGAGAACCCCCGACACGGCGTCCAGCACCACATCTCCCGTCGGGTGCATGCCGGCCAGGGCTTCGCGTCTCTCGACCCCGACTCCTCGGGCATCGGTGGCAACCACCAGGAGAGCCGTCGCACCGTCGACATCAGCGACGACGACCGCCAGAGTGTCGGCGTCCGCCGCATGAGGCACCACCGCCACGCGGCCGGACACGGTGCCGTCGGGGCCGAGGGTCGGCAACGGTGCGCCGAGCGGAGTTGCCATCGGGTCAACCAGGCTCAGCAACCTGTCGGCCGCCAGTAGGCTCGCTGCCTGCCCAGGAGCCCGGCTGCTCACCCACGGAGCCACGAGGGTGCCCTCGATGACCGGCCCGGCCACCAGGTGTCGGCCCGCCGCACGCACGACCCCGGCCAACACCACGGGTGGCAGTCCGAGACCACCGGATTCCTCGTCGCGGCACAGGTCGAACCAGCCCAGCTCCCGCAAGGCGGCCCACGAGTCCGTCAGCTTCATGGCGTCGAGGTCGGCGTTGGCGAGGTAGTTCTCGGCAGCGATCTCCAACTCTGCCGAGAGTTCACAGAGCTCCTCCATGCCCAAGGTCGTCATGATCCCCCCATTCCCAGCCCGCGCTGGGCGACGATGTTGCGTTGCACCTGGTTGGTGCCGCCATAGATCGAGGCGGCGCGGGAGAACAGGTAGCCGCGCACCGCCGCGCCGGTGTCGAGGCCGCGGATCTGGGCGTCCATGGCAGCTCCTCCCGGCGTGACCCACGCGTGCAGCTCGCCGAAGACGGTCTGCTCACAGTGGTTCACCACCAGTTTGTCCACCGAGTCCGCGGGTGACGGACCGCCATCGGAGGTCATCCGTCGCAGAGTGGCGAGGTTCTGTGCCTCGAGGACCGCAAGAGCCGTCTCCGCCCGACCGAGACCGGCCACCAACGCCTCGGACGGCTGCATCGGTGCAGCCAGCTCGCCGGCTGCTCGGGTCGCGGAGTCATGCAGCACCTCCGTCGCCGCGCGGAAGGCAGCCGTGGTCTCGACCCGACGACGGAAGGCATAGGTGGCGCGCTCGTGGCTCAGCGTGTCCATCGCAATCGCCCATCCCTGGCCGGGTTCGCCGATGACGTCGGTGACCGGCACCTCGACGTCGTCGAAGAAGACCTCGCAGAACTCCGAGTCGCCGGTCATCTGACCGATCGGCCGCACGGTGACCCCGGGGGCGTCCATGTCGACGATGAGGTAGGTCAGACCGCGGTGCCTGCTGTCCGGCGTGCCAGTCCTGGCAAGGAGGGCACACCGGCGCGCATACTGCGCCCAGCTGGTCCACACCTTCTGGCCCGACACCTTGTAGACGCCGTCGGCGAGTACGGCGCGGGTGGCGATCGCCGCCAGGTCGGAGCCAGCACCCGGCTCGGAGAAGCCCTGGCACCAGATCTCGTCACCCGAGAGCAGCGCCGGCATCAGCGCGGCCCGCTGGGCCGCCGTGCCGTGACCCGCAAGGGTCGGACCCACCACGTCAAGGCCGATCAGGCCGATCGGAGCCGGCCGGCCGGCCCGGGCAAGTTCCTCGGTGAACACGTAGGCGTAGCGGTCGTCCAAGCCCTGACCACCCCATTCACGCGGCAGGCCGATGCCGACCCATCCCGCGTCGTACAAGGTCCGCTGCCACGCGCGAAGCGTCCGGAAGCGGGCATCGAGGTCGTCGCTCGGCACCGGACCGGGTGCGTGCTCCTGCAGCCAGGACCGAGCCCGGCTGCGGAACTCGTCGATCTCGGGGGCCGAGGCAGGGTGGGCCAGCAGGGTCGGGGTGCGGTGCAGCAGCGGTGGACGACTCACTGCTGCCCCGACGCCGCATAGACGGGCTGCCTCTTCTCCCGGATCGCAGCGAGCGCCTCCTTGGAGTCCGGGTGGCCGCACAGGTCTCCGGTGTAGCCCTGCTCGAGCTCATAGCCGGACTTGAGGTCGACGTGCTCGATCTGGTTGAGCGCGCGCTTGGCGATCCGCACCGCTACCTCACTGTGCCGGCTGATCCGGGCAGCCAGAGCCAGTGCAGCCTCGTCGAGCTCTTCGTCAGCCACCACCTCGGTGACGCCACCGTGTGCGAGCAGCTCGGTGCCCGAGACCGGGTCAGCGGTGAAGAACATGCGTCGCACCACCTGCTGCGGCACCAGCCGCGCCAGGTGGCGAGCGCCACCCATCACGCCGACCGAGATCTCGGGAAGGCCGAAGCGCGCGCTCTCCCCGCAGACGATCAGGTCCGAGGATGCGGCAAGGCACAGCCCGGTGCCCATCGCCGAACCCTTCACGGCGGCGATCACTGCCATCGGGCAGTCGTGGATCGCCCAGAACGCTTCGCGCACCGCCTGCATGCGCTCGGGCGAGTTGGTCGGGGTCAGCGTCTCGAACTCTCCCAGGTCGTTGCCCCCGCAGAAGTGCTTGCCCTCAGCCCGCAGGATCACCACGCTCGTTGAGGGGAACCGGTCGCGAAGACCGTTGAACGTGTCCCTGATCTCGGCGTACATCTGTTGGCTCACTGCGTTGACGGGGGGTCGGTTCAGCGACACGATCGTCACCGGCCCCTCGGTGCGGCAGGTCAGGAACTCCATGGACATTCCCCTCTCGGTCGTGGACGTGGTCATTGGACAGCTCCTTGGAAGCGTCGGACGATCTCACCGATTGCGTCACCGGCCTTCTCAGGGTTGCGGCACACCGCGCCGAGGCTCACGTGGATGTCGGTGGCACCGGCCTCGAGCAGTTCGGGCACGGAGTCCATCGTGCGGGCCAGGTCCGGCCTCCCGGATGCGTCCACGCCCACGATGGCCGAGGCGAGCACCTGCCACCTGCCCAGTGGCGGTTGCTCCTCCAGGGCTGCGAGTCGAGCAGCTCCCTGGCGGACGTCCTCGACGTTGGCTGTCATGATCGGGATCCAGCCGTCGCCCAACTCCCGGATCCGGCGCAGGTTGCGGTTGTGGAGGACTCCCCCGAACCAGATGGGCAGGCGCTCCTGGGCAGGCTTCGGCGAGCAGTAGATGTCCTCGAACCCAACGGTTTCGGACGTGAACGTCGCGGGCGACTCACCCCACAGCTCGCGACACGCTGCGATCGTGTCGGTGAGGATCCGGCCGCGAGCCGAGAAGTCCAGTCCCTCCGCGTCGAACTCCTCCTTCTGCCACCCGGTGCCGACGCCGAGGTCGAGACGCCCTCCGGAGAGCTGGTCGATGGTCGCTGCCGTCTTCGCCAACAGGGCGGCCGGCCGCATCGGCGCGATCAGGATCCGGGTGGAGAGTCGCACCCGGCTGGTGACTGCAGCCACGGCAGCCAGCACGGACAGGCACTCCAGCCAGGGCGCGTCCGGCGGGATGTCGAAGTTCCCCCACTCGTACTGCTGGGGGTTGGGTCCCATCACGACATGGTCGACGTGGACCAGCCGGTCCACGCCCTCGTCCTCGGCGATCACGGCCAGGTCGAGGATCCGGCGCCAGTCGTCGGAGAGCCAGGTTCCGTAGCTGGCATAGGTCGGCAGCTGCAGGGTCAGCGTCGGGGCGGGCGTCATGACTTCTCCAGGTGAAGGTGGCGGAGGCTGCGTTGCCAGGGCGACCGCTTCCAGGCGATCTCCTCGTCAGCGAGCCGGTGGTCGTTCATCAGTGGCAGGAGGACACGGAAGCCCTCGCGCGCCTCGAGCCGCGCCAAGTTCGAGCCCAGACAGAAATGGATGCCCTTGCCAAACGCGAGATGGGGCTGCCGTGGCCGCTCCAGGTCGAACTCGTCAGCACGCTCGAAGACCTCCGGGTCGCGGTTGGCCGCGCCGTAGAGCACCATCAGGTGCGCGCCCGCGGGCACCGTGCCGCCGGCGACCTCGACGTCACGGGCCACAGTGCGGTGCAATGCCTGCACCGGTGACTCGAAGCGGAGCATCTCCTCGATCGCCGGATCGATGAGCTCCGATCGGTCACGGAGGCGAGCCCACTGGTCAGGGTGCTGGTAGAGCGTGACCACTCCGTTGGCCAGCAGGTTGGCGGTCGTCTCGTTGGCGGCGAGGACCAGGTTGAAGCAGAAACCGAGGATCTCGGCGTCGGTGAGTCGCTCCCCCTCCACCTCGGCCTCGACGAGCTGGGTCAACAGGTCTTCGCGTGGCACCGCCCGGCGCTCGACCACGAGCTCTGCGATCGCGTCGTGCACACGTTGTTCCGGCCGGGCATCGGGACGCTGCCCCGGCTGCGCGGACGCGATCGCGTCGACGTACTCGGTCAGGAGCCGTTGGAACTCCCCGACCCTGTGATCGGGGATGCCCATCATGTGCGCGAAGACGCGTCCGGGGAGCTGCTCGGCGAACTGGGAGACGACGTCGAACCTCCCGGCGCGGGCGACCTCGGCTCCCAGCTGGTCGGCGATCTCACCGGCGACCGAACCGAGGCGCTCGACCTGGCGCGGGGTGAAGACCCGCGAGACCAACCGACGCAGCTGGGTGTGCCTGGGCGGGTCCTGCACCGCCAGGTGGCCGGCCGGCTCGGGCACACTCGGCGTCCTCGAGGAGAAGCTCTCCCAGTCGAGCAGCACTGCCTCGACGTCGGCGTACCGGGACACCGCCCACAGGTTGCGTGCGGCGTCATGGTGCAGCGGCACCTCGCGGCGCATCCAGTCGTAGACGTCGTAGAGGTCCCTCTGGAAGTTCTCGTCCGTGGGCTGGTAGCGCAACTCGCGGTGCGCCCCGTCGGCGTGCGAAACCGTGGTCACGGCGTGATTCCCTCCGTCGCGGCCAGTTCCAACGCCTCGAGCTCGCGTCGAACCACTGCTTCACCTGTTTCGTCGAGTGGCAGGAACGGCGGACGCAGGTGGTGTCCGGGAAGGTCCCAGACCCTCATCGCGGTCTTGAGCCAGCGCATGCTGCCGCCCCACCGGTTGATCCGGAACATTTGCATCAACCGCGCGTACGACGCCTGCGCAGCGACCATGTCGTCGGCCGCCAGTGACGCGATCAGGGAGGCACACAGCCGAGGTGCGAGGTTGCCATCGGCCGAGAGGAACCCCTGCGCGCCGACCGCCACGGCGGTGAGCGCCTGCAGCGGTCCACCCACATGGACGTCGACCCGGCCGTCGGCCAGCTCCACCACCCGGGTCAGGTAGCCCACGTCCGGAGTGGTCACGTTGAACCCGCTGAGGTGTGGATAGTCCTGCAGCAGGCGCCCGAGCACGTCGAGCGGCACCAGGTAGCCGCCGGCGAAGTGGCTGGAGATGTAGGCCGGCAGCTCGACGGCCTCCAACAACGTGCGGAAGTAGGACTCCTGTTCCTGTGGCGTCGGCCGGTTGCCGTGCCCGCAGTCGAGCGAATAGAGCTGGACGCCGTCCAGCCCCACCGACTCGGCCAACCGCAGGATCGGCAGCAGCTCCTCCGCCGAGTGCGGCTCGATCCCCATCGCGCGCACCGGTTGACGGCCGGCCATCGCGCCGGCCGCCAATCCGTAGAGCTCCTCGGTCTCCGCCAGGGAGAGTGCATACCCCTCACCCGGCGAGGAACCTCCGACGTACGTGCCGACGCCGGCTTCGGCAAAGCGACCGACCAGGTGCTCGACGCCCAGCTTGTCGAGGCTTCCGTCAGCGGCGAACGGCGTGACCGCGCAGACGAGCGTGCTGAGTTGGCGACGGTTCACAGCAACGCACCCCCGTCCGCGACGAACTCTGAACCGGTGGAGAACGACGACTCGTCAGAGGCCAGGAAGAGCGCCAGGTTGGCGATCTCCTCACTGGTGCCGCGACGTGGGATGGCTCGCTCCTGGAGCGGGTTCGCTGCACCGACCCTGCGCACCTTCATCAGCTCCGGGTTCCTCAACATCGGTGTGTCGATCGGGCCGGGATGGATGGAGTTCACCCGGATCCCACGGTGCCCCAGCTCCAGCGCGGCCTGTCGGGTCAGGCCGCGCAGGGCGAACTTGCTCGTGGCATAGGCCGTGAGGCCGAGCCCCGCCTTGAAGCCGTTGATCGAGGAGACGTTGACGATGGACCCGCCGCCGGCCCCGGCCATCGGCCCCATCACGGTGCGGATGCCGAGGAAGGCGCCCATCATGTTGATGTCCATCGTGCGCCGCATCAGGGCTTCGTCCGTGTCGTCGATGGACGCCACCGGAAGCACGCCGGCGTTGTTGACCAGCACGGTGGGCGACCCGAACGCCTCCGTGCAGGTCTGGAGCGCGCTCTCCCAGGAGCTCGCCGACGTCACATCGAGCTCGACGGCGACTGCCGCCGGCCCGATGTCGTCGGCGACTTCCTTCGCCGTCGTACCCAAGATGTCCGCGACCAGGACCCGAGCGCCCTCTGCTGCGAACAACCTTGCCTCGGCCTCACCCTGGCCGCGCGCCGCTCCGGTGATGATCGCGATGCGCCCTTCCAGGCGACCTGTGGTTCCGGTTGTCACGTGAGCTCCGTTTCTGTTTTCAGCTGCCGAACCCGTAGAGACGCTGTGCGTTCCCCGCCAGGATGGCGTCGCGTTCGTGGGAAGGAACACCTGCCATCGAGTTGATCGCATGCGCCCACGAGTTGGGCCACGACGCGCTCGGGTGCGGGTAGTCGGTCGACCACATCATCCGGTCCACGCCGATCAGGTGCCGGTTGGCGACACCGTAGTTGTCGGTGACGAAGGTGAAGTACAGATTGTCCTCGAAGTACTCACCGGGGAACCGGTCCATCCCGGGGTAGTTGTGCCGGAACCGACGGAAGTTGTCGTCGATCTGCTCCTTGAAGTAGGGCACCCATCCGCAGTCGACTTCGGCAGCGACCAGCTTCAGGTCCGGGTTGCGGTCGAAGGTGCCCGAGAAGATCAGGTCGAGCAACTGACCACCGATCGCCAGGTGCCTTCCGGCCCCGGGGAGCGGACCGGGGACACCGGTTGACTTCGGCATGCCGGGCGAGAGCGCCACGTGGATGCTGACCGCAACCCCGCGCTCCACGCACTCGCGCCACACCGGGTCGTCCTCCTCGCTGGCCTTGACTCCCCCGCTGGGGTACTGGCCGAACATGAACCCGCCGATCCCCGGCCGGTCACCGACCCGCTTGATCTCGCGCAGGCAGTCCTCGACGCCGCTGTTGGGAAGCATCAGCAGGCCCCGGAGTCGGGCCGGGTCGTGCTCGACGAACTCACAGAGGAAGTCGTTGTAGGCCATCACGATCTCGAGGTGCATCTCCTTGTCGGGGTGCGCGAAGATCGCGCTGCCCAGACGCGGGGTGGGGAAGAGAACCTCGCCGTCGACCTGGTCGAGGTCCATCTCCTCGATCCGTGCCTTCGGGTCGTAACCGCCCGGACGCACGTCGTCCCAGAACATCCACGCCTTCCGCATCTCGGGAGGCATGCCGGCGCCGCAGTTCAGACCGAACGGCATCGGCTTCTCCATGCCGTCGACCACCCAGGCGTCACCCTCCTCGAACCGCTCCATCCGCGGCACCCGGTCGCGGAACTTGGCCGAGACGCGGGAGGTCCAGAGGTCGCCCGGCTCGTTCACGTGCGAGTCCGCCGAGATCAGGTGGTAGCGCCTCGCCTTGTCAGTGTCGTTCACGGTCGACTCCGTCTCACTCATTGTCCGGTCCTGTCGTCTGCACCCACGAGCTGCTCTCCGAGGAATCGGGCACCGCGCTCAGCGGCGAGCTCCAGGTGGCTCTTGTTGGTGTAGAGCACCATGTGCGAGGTGTCGTTCATGACGAACAGCTCCTTGCGCGTGGTGGCGATCTGGTTGAAGGCCTCGACCTCCAGGTCCCACAGGGTGATGTCGTCGTTCTCGGCGACGATCATCAGAGTCGGCTTGTCCAAGATCCTGCGCAGGTACGGGAAGACCGTGTAGTCCCAGAGCAGCTCGACCGACTGCGTGGTGTTGTGGTGTTCGTGGTTCGGGGCAGCCGTGGCCTTGAGACCCTCGAAGCCCGACGTCACTTCGGGGAAGGGCCACGTGCAGACCTCGTTGGCCGGGTCGGCGCTCGACATCGCGATGGTGGCGTGCTCACCGGTCGCGAAGAGCTTGCGACGGTCCTCGAGGACCTGGTCACGCAGGCGACGGAAGCCGAGCGCACCGTGCACCCGCTGCATGGTTTCCCAGCCGTCGACCACCGGGATGGTGGAGGCGATCACCTTCACCCGCGGGTCGGTCGCCCCGACGATGAGGGCGTGGCCGCCACTGTAGGAAATGCCCCACACGGCGATCCGGTCCTTGTCGACCACGTCGAGTGTCTCGACGAAGCTGATCGCGTTCTTGTAGTCCTCGATCTGCATCCGCGGGTCGAGGTGCTGACGAGGCATGCCCTCGCTGTCACCGAAGTTGCGGTAGTCGAAGACGAGGGCGGCGCAGCCCTGCGCGACGAACGCCTCGGCGTACGTCGGCTGCACCAGCTCCTTGACATAGCACCAGCCGCCGGCCATCACCACCACCGGGAACGGGCCTTCGCCCTCCGGCTGGTAGAGGTGTCCTCGGACCAGAGTGCCGTCACTGAGGAACTCGACATCGGTTCGCATGCTCACTCCTTCACTTGTTTCTCTAAAATATTTTATGATTACTTGGCGGCGCGCGGGACCGAGCCCGCAGGGGAAGCGGCTGTCAGGAGCGGCCCCGTGGGTCCCACGCGGACCGCGCGGCCTCGCCGATCCGATTGAGCGCAAAGACGGTCAGGAAGAGGACCAGCCCGGGCACCAGCACCAGGTGCGGATGGCGTTCGAGGCTGCTCTGGCCGGCGGCGATCATGTTGCCCCAGGTGGGGTTGGGCCGCTGGACGGACAGTCCGAGGTAGCTGAGTGAAGCCTCGGCGACGATCAACACCGCGATCACCACGAAGCCGTACGAGACCAGCGAGGAGAGCACGTTCGGCACGATCTCCCTGAAGAGGATCCGTGCGTTCCGTGCCCCGATCACCCGTGCCTCCAGGACGAACTCGCGTTGCATGATCACCAACGTGTTGGCCCGGGCGATCCGGATGTAGGTGGGAATCCCCAGGACCGCCAGGCCCAGCGTCACGTTGCGCACGCTCGGCTCCATCACCGTGACCAGGGCCAGGAGCAGGATCAGCGGCGGGAAGGCGATCAGGGCATCGGTGGCGAAGTTCACCACGGCCTCGACACGACCGCGGTAGAACCCGGCCAGCACACCCAGCAGTCCGCCGACCACCAACCCGGTGAGCACCGCACCGATCCCGACGGTCAACGACACTCGCGCGCCGTAGATGACGCCGCCGAGAATGTCCAGGCCCTGTCGGTCGGTGCCGAACGGGTGTGCCGAGAACAGGTCGGGACGCTCAAGGCTGGGGGTGTCGATCGCTGCTGAGGTGTCTCGGGCCTCGGCCAGCGGCAGCAGGTCGGCGAACACCGCCGAGCCGACCACCAGCAGGATCCAACCGAAGGCCAACCCCAGGCCCAACCGGCTGACAGTCGTCGAGAGCCACTTGCGCACCCGCATCGATCGCGGTGCGGCCGCCGGCCCGTCCACGCCCTCGATGAGCACCGGCACCTCAGGCCGGGATTCTTGTGTCACGTCAGGAATGGCCATGTCGCAACCTCGGATCAATCACGGTGTAGGAGATGTCCACCAGCGCATTCATCAGCACGTAGACCCCTGCGATCAACAAGATGCCGGCCTGGACAATGGGATAGTCCTTGGACTGGATCGACTCGATCAGCATGCTGCCCATGCCGGGAACCCGGAAGATCACCTCGACGATCACGGTGCCACCGATCAGCCGGCCGAACGCGACGCCCGCAACCGTCACCAACGACAGCGACGACGGCCGGAGCGCGTGCCGGAGCAGGACCCACCACGTGGGCATCCCCTTGGCGCGGGCGAAGAGCACGAAGTCCTCCCCGAGCGTGTTGATCAGGTCGTTGCGCAGGATCCGGGTGAAGACGGCACACTCCACGATCGCCAGGGTCAAGGCCGGGAGGAAGACGCTGCGCAAGTTCTCGCTGAGCCCGCCGTCCTCGATGCGCACGAAGCCCTGCCGAGGGAAGTCGGGGAAGCCGGTGAGGACCAGGGCGGCGCCGAGCCCCGCAGCCGCCGCGCTCAGGAGCCAGGGGAGTCCGGCGGCGACGGTGCGCTCGCGGCTCAGCCCCCAAGCCGCCCGGCACAGGCAGGCACCCGCGACCACGCCGAAGATCCCGCTGAGGACGGCGATCACCATCGAGGTGTTGAAGATGACTGCATAGATCAGCAGCAGCGCGGCCAGGAAGCTCGGCACCGACACAGCAGCAGAGGTGCCCAGGCCGATGATCCCGTCATCGATGCGCCCGACCCGCTGGGCGGACCAGAGCGCCAACGGCACCGCAACCCCGACCGCCATCACCATGGCGAGCAGCGCAATCTCCAACGTCACCGGGAGGCGGGCAGCGATGACATCGGAGACCTCCTGCACCGGCGGTTGCATCGAGCGCCCGAAGTCACCGGTGAGGATGCCCCCCATCCAGTCGGCGTACCGTTCCATCGCCGGCCGGTCGAGCCCGAGCTCCGCACGCACCTCGGCGAACTGCTCCGGAGTGGCTCCCTCGCCGAGGACCGCAGCCGCGGGGTCACCGGGCACGAGGTCGAGCAGGAAGAAGGCGCCGAGGCTGACCAGCAGGAGAATCGCCGCCAACCTGAGCAATTTGAGCGAGAGGGCCTTCAGCATTCGGCCACCGCCAGCTCCGCAGGCTCGGTCGCAGCGACGGTGTGCGGGTGATGGCACGCCACGAAGTGACCTGCACCGACGCCGGTCAGCACCGGTTCCTCGGCGGCGCACACCTCGGTGGCACGGGGGCATCGCGTGCGGAACCGGCAACCCGAGGGGGGATCGAGGGGGCTCGGCAACTCGCCGGCCAACTCGGTCCTGCCCACCGGATGCGCCGGATCAGGCACCGGGACCGACTCCAGGAGCACCCGCGTGTAGGGGTGCGCCGGCCGCGCAAACATCTCGTCGGACGGGGCCACCTCGCACAGCTTGCCGAGGTACATCACCGCGATCCGGTCACTGATGCTCTTGACGACGGCCAGGTCGTGGGCAATGAAGACCAGGCTCAGGTCGTGCTGCTGCTTGAGGTCTTCGAGAAGATTGATGATCTGGGCCTGCACCGAGACGTCGAGTGACGCCACCGGTTCGTCGCAGACCAACACCTCGGGACGCATGACCAGCGCCCGCGCAATGCAGATCCGCTGGCTCTGCCCCCCGGAGAACTGGTGAGCACGTCGGCCGTGCACCTGATCTGGGTCCAGTCCGACCGCCTCCAGGGTCTCGGCGACCAACGCCGCACGGTCTCCGTCGTACCCCCAGATGTCCAGCCCCTCGGACACGATCTGGTGCACGGTCCGGCGGGGATTCATCGAAGAGATCGGGTCCTGGAGGATCATCTGCAGGCGAGGACGCACCGCACGCAGGGCCTCCCCGGAGAGTTCGGTGAGCTCATCACCGCCCAACCGCACCGAGCCCGAGGTCGGCGCGGGAAGCTGGAGGATCGCACGACCGGTGGTCGACTTGCCACACCCCGACTCCCCCACCAGGCCGAGGGTCTCACCACGTCGTACGTCGAAGCTGATGCCGCTGACTGCTTGCACGGTGCCGCCACGGACGGGGAACTCGACCACGAGATCCTCCACCCGCAGCACCACGTCGTCATCGGGGTGCAGGTGCGCGGTGCCGGTGCCAGCCATCAGTGCACCTCCCGGGCCAGGACGGGTCCCTCGGCGGGAGCCGCGCCGATCTGCACGGGCGTCAGCGGGTGCCAACAGGCAACGGAGTGCTCCCCACCCTCCAAGGACGGCTGACGATGGTGACAGATCGCCGTGTCGCGGTCGCATCGCGGCGCGAAACGGCAGCCGGCCGGCAGGTCGGCGATGTTGGGCGGTCGCCCGGCCAGCGCCTCGAGGCGCTGGTGACTGGGCTGGTCGGTCCGCGGGATCGACCTCAACAACCCACTGGTGTAGGGGTGTGACGTATCGGCGAACAGTTGTGCCGTGGGGCCGGTCTCCACCAGGCGGCCCGCATACATCACGGCCACGCTGTCGGTGCGTCCGGCGACCACTCCGAGATCGTGGGTGATCAGCAGCATCGTCATCTGCTTCTCACGTTGCAGGTCACCGAGCAGGTCGAGGATCTGCTTCTGCACCGTCACGTCGAGGGCCGTGGTCGGCTCGTCGGCGATGAGCAGCCGTGGCTCACCTGCCAAGGCGATGGCAATGGTGACGCGCTGCCGCATGCCACCGGACAGTTGGTGCGGATATTGGTCGACCCGACGTGCCGGGTCCGGGATGCCCACCAGGTCGAGCAGTTCGATCGCCCGGGCCCGGGCCTGGCCACGACCCATCCGAAGGTGGCGGCGGAGTGACTCCATGATGTGCTCGCCGACCTTCTTGGTCGGATTGAGCGCCCGCAGGGGATCTTGGAAGACCATCGCGATCTCCGTGCCCCAGAGCCGCCGGGCCGCGGACGTCGCGCGGCCCGGCGTGAACTCTGTTCCGTCATAGCGCACGACTCCGCTGGAGTGGGAGATCCGCGGCGGAAGCAGGCCCATGATGGTCCGCACCAGAACGGACTTCCCCGAGCCCGACTCGCCGACGATGCCGAGCGTCTCTCCTCGCGCAACCGAGAAGGAGACCTTGTCCACAGCGGTGGCCACACCCTTCGCGGTCAGGAAGCTGGTGGAGAGCTCGTCGACCTCGAGCAAGGGTCGGGCAGGCGTAGTCATGCGCATCTCGATCAGCTCAGGTACGCGTCGGAGAAGTAGACCAGCGAGTTGCTCGTGGGCTGCAGGTTGTGGAGGTTGTCCGCGTAGATCGTCGCGTTCGGCGCCGAGTTGAGCACCACCGCCGGGACCACCTCGTTCCACCTCTTCTGCAGCTCAGCGACCGCTGCGCCGATCTCCTCGGTCGTCGAAGCCATCCGGAGCTCGGAGAGCAGTTCGTCGATGGCGGGGTCCTGGAGACCGCCGTAGTTCGACTGGCTCGTGGAACTCAGCGAGTTGGTCATCGTCGGCCACAGACCCTCATCGATCAGGTTGAGCCCGAAACAGGACACATCGAAGTCGGCCTTGATGATGACCCGGTCCACGATCGCCGCGGAGTCCGTCAACGACTCGTACTCGACGTCGAAACCAGCCGCTCCGAGCTGAGCTGAGACCGCGAGACCCATCTCCTCACTGCCCTTGGCGCACAGCATGTTGATCTTGCCGTCGAACCCGTCAGCCTTGGCCTGCGCGATGAGGTCGCCGGCCTTGTCGCGGTCGTACGGGAGCCCTTCGGCGCCGGTGAAGAATCCCGAGTTTTCGCCGAGGATCGCGTTGGTCGCCGATCCGGTGCCCTCGTTGGCCCGGTCGTCCACGGCATTGACGTCGATGGCGTGGGCGATGGCCTGGCGGACCCGCACGTCCGTGGTGGGCGCCTCGGTGCCACGCACGCCGCTGTTGAGGATCAGGACGTTGGCGGCGTTCTGGTAGGTGAGGATGGCTGGAACCTCCTCCTGCTGCGTCTGGTCGATCGTCAGCGGCTCGCGCATCCAAGCGGCTTGGAGCTCGCCGGCACGGAACGCCTCGTACTTGCCACTGTCGGTCGGCATCGGGATGAAGCGGATGGTCTCGATGCAGACCGGGCCGCCCCAGTAGTCGTCCTTCGCCGTCAGGACGATCTCCTCGCCCGGCGTGAACTTGGTGACCTCGTAGGGGCCGACGCCGGCACCACTGGGGTCGGTGACGAACTTCTCGCCGCGCTCCTCGGCCACCTTGGTGTTGACGATCATGCCCGGAGTGTTGGCCAGCGCGAACGGGAAGGTCGCCCACGGCTCGGAGAGGTTGAACACGATCGTGGAGTCGTCCTGCACGGTCATCTTCGTGATCAGCATGGCCAAGTTACGGTAGGTCCCGCGGTTCTCTTCGCTCTGGAAGCGCTCGATGCTGGCCTTCACTGCTGCCGCGTCGAGCGGATCCCCGTTGCCGAACGTGATGTCCGGACGGATCTTCACGGTCCACTCGTCGAACTCGTCGTTGGACTCGATGGACTCGGCGACTCGCGGCTCGTAGGTGTGGGTCTCCTTGTCGTACTGCAGGAGCGTGTCGTAGATCTGGATGATCTCCATACCGCCGGTCGACGGCGTGCCGTTGACCACGAACGGGTCGAGGCCGGTCGGCTGGGAGCCCATGGCCATCGTGACCGATCCGCCGACGCGGTCGGCAGTGCATTCGCCGCCGGCCTCCGCGCTGGCGCCGGTCCCGTTGTTGCCACCGGCGCCGTCCTCGGACCCCGAAGTTCCGCCACAGCCGGCCAACACCAGTGCAAGGCCGGCGACGCCGACCGTGCTCTTCAACATGCGAGTCAGGTTCACGTTCTTCTCCAGTCGGTGAGTGGTCCCGCGTGGACTCGCGAGGACCATCGGGGCCCTGGCTGAGGTCGGCAACGCCGGCGAGAGCTGGGCTGATCGGTAACGTAAATCACAAAACATTTTGGAACAAGCGTATTCCTAAAAGATTTTCTCTTTTCTTCCACCTGGCCACGGCCCGGCCCGCCGTCAGCGGCCGGCAAGCGCTCCGAAAGTGCCTTGGTGGTAGAGCAGTGGCCGCCGCCCGGCGTCGCGGCCCATTGCCGCAACTGCGCCCACCGCCACGTCGTGGTCGCCGCCCGGATGCACCATGTGCAGGTCGCAGTCGATCCAGGCGGCCGCACCCGTGAGCACCGGCGCACCCGACGGTGCAGTCTCGAAGGGGATGCCGGCGAACTTGTCGCAGCTCCGACTGGCGAACACCAACGCCAGCTCGTCCTGCTCCTCGGCGAGCACGTTGACGCAGAAACGCCCAGCGCGCCGGATCTCTCCCCACGCCCACGACGAACTCGAGGGACAGAAGAGCACGAGAGCGGGATCGAGCGAGAGCGAGGCGAAGGACTGACAGGTGATCCCCACCGGCCCGCTCTCCGCCTCCGCCGTCACGACGACGACGCCCGAGGCGAAGCTCCCCATTACCTGGCGGAACATCAGCGGATCCACCGCGCCCGCATCGAGCACACCGTCGTTCTCCGCGACAGACATCCGGTTCCTCCCGTTGACGAGTCAGTAATTCCCAAATTATTACTGAATAATCGCACTGTCAACAGGGCAGCCATCGTCGCCGACCGGCACTGACACGGATTCGACAAAATAATTTTGGAAAACCCGCCCGTCCGGCCGGTCGACGTGTAACGATCGTCACATCGACGACGTCCCGGAGGTTTTCCCGTGAGCCTGACTCAGCCCGCCGCTGTCTCCCTTCCGACCGGGTTCGACCCGACCGACCCGGCCCGCATGGAGCAAGGCGTCCCGCACGAGGAGTTCCGGCTGCTCCGCCGGGAAGCCCCGGTGCACTGGATCGAGCAGCCGCCGGAGGCGCGGGCCGGCTTCCGGGCCGGGACCGGCTACTGGGCGCTGACCCGCCACGCCGACATCGCCGCGGTCTCCAAGAACCACACCCACTTCTCCACTGCAGCACAGGGCGCGATCATCAGGCACGCTCCTGAGACCGTCCCCGAGCAGATCGAGCTGCAGGGGGTGATGTTGCTCAACATCGACCCGCCTCACCACTCCCGGCTGCGTCAGGTGATCTCGCGCGGCTTCACCCCCCGGGCGATCAACCTCCTGCACGCGGCGCTTGAGCAACGTGCACAACACATCGTCGCGGGGGCGAAGCGCAAGGGCTCGGGCAACTTCGTCGAAGACGTCGCAGCGGAGCTCCCGCTCCAGGCGATTGCTGAGCTGATGGGCGTGCCGCAGGAGGACCGACGCAAGCTCTTCGAGTGGTCCAACCAGATGCTCTCCTACGACGATCCCGAGGTCGAGGGGGACGGGCATGCAGCTTCGGTCGAGATCCTCACCTACGCCAATGCACTGGCGGAGAAACGCCGCACCCATCCGACCGAAGACATCGTCAGCAAGCTGATCACTGCCGACGTCGACGGTCAGGCCCTGACCGACGACGAGTTCGGCTTCTTCGTCATCCTGCTCGCCGTCGCCGGCAACGAGACCACGCGCAACGCCATCACCCACGGCATGGGCGCCTTCCTCGACCACCCGGAACAGTGGGAGCTCTACAAGCAGCACCGCCCAGCGACCGCCGTCGACGAGATCGTCCGCTGGTCCACTCCGGTCACCGCCTTCCAACGGGTGGCGCTCGATGACGTCACCGTGAACGGCGTCCGGATCAGCAAGGGTGACCGGGTCGGCCTCTTCTATGCCAGTGGCAACTTCGACGAGGATGTCTTCGAGGATCCCTATGCGTTCAACGTGATGCGCGACCCCAATCCGCATCTCGGGTTCGGTGGCCACGGCGCGCACTACTGCATCGGCGCGAACCTGGCTCGACTGGAGATCTCCTTGATCTTCAACCAGATCGCGGACCAGATGCCCGACATTGCCCGCGTCGGCAACGCGCGTCGCCTGCGCAGTGCGTGGATCAACGGAGTCAAGGAGCTTCAGGTCACCTATTGATCAGGTCGAAGGTCCCCAACTCCTCGATCGCCGCACAGGACCGCTCGACCATCGCAGCAAACATTGCGTCACCACGGTCACTGCGCGCACCGTAGGCACAGCCGAAGACGGCCACCAGCGGTCCCTGCAGCATCGCGAACCGATAGTCGTCCCAGCACTCCTCCAACGAGTGGTCCGTGACGCCCCACCCCGTCAACGCCCGGTGGTACGACGTCACGAGGCTCCGTTCGTGCTCGGCGCGCGTCTGCGGCTCGAGACCGGTACCGAGCAGGAAGGCCAGATCGCGGGCGGGCAGCCCGAGTGACAGCGTCTGCCAGTCGAGCGCCCACGTGGCAGGCCTCGCGTCGTCGGTGAACATCAGGTTGTCGAGGCGGTAGTCACCGTGCACGAGCGAGAACCTCGCGTCCTGACGGGCCAGCGACCAGGCTTCGGTCATCTCGACGCAGCGACCGAGCACCTCCTCCGCACGTGCGCTGAGTCGCCCGTCGAGGATCTCCACGAAGGCCTCGGTGGCGGGCCCGTAGACCTCGGCCAGCAGTTTCGCGTCCTCGGGGCCCGAACGGGTGAGCCCTTCGGTGGCGAGCAGGGCCGGGTCGTTCCAGCGAGGGCCGTGCAGACCGGCCAGATTCTCAGCCGCCACCCGCGCCTGCATCGGCGTACAGCCCGCGATCTGGTCGCCCTGACGCGCCGGAGCGAGGTCCTCCAACAGCAGCGTGAACCGGCCGTCGTCGGTGACCTCGCTCGCCGCATGGCAGGCCGGCACCCGGATCTCCACGGTGTCGACGAGCTCGGTGTAGAAGCGCACCTCGCTGCGGTAGGCGCCGCTCAGCATGGTGCGCGTGCCGACGTCGGCCGTCGGCATCTTGAGGAGCACCCGATCGGGCACCTCCCCTCCCTGCAGGGTGAGTGACCAACAGGCGCCGATCTGCCCCGACCCGACCGGCGTCGCCTCGAAGGCGTCGACGTCACTGCCCAACGCCTCGGACAACCACGCGGCATCCAGATCGGCGAACACATCCAACACCGGCACCGAGCGGAGCTTCATCGGGACCACCCCGGGTTGACCGGGAGTGCGTCGAAACGGCCGTCCGACCGTAGGTCTGCCCAGGCCGCGACGACCGGCGCGAGCTCGGCCGGTGTCGCTCCGTGCAGCACGACGCTGTCGGCGCCGGCATCGAACTGGTCGAGCACCCGACCGGCACAGACCTGCGCCGAACCGGTGGCCGAGGCAGCCAGCCAGTTCTCTGGGATCGCCTCCTCCGCCAGGCGGGTGAGGGTCTCGACCGTGCCGTCCGCGTCGAAGGCGCCCTGCTGTCCCTGCACGACCGGGTGGTTGCGGAACCGCTCCAGATCGGCCGGATCCCAGCCGTTGGCGCGCACCAGCGCGGCGCCGTATCCCTGCAGATAGGTGGCAAGCCGACCCACCAGCTTGCGCAACCGCTGCTCCTCGGGGATCTCGTCGTCCACGACGGCCAGCACCGACCAGACCCGCACCGAGTCGGGGTCGCGTCCGGCACGTTCGGCAGCGAGGCGGACCCGTTCGACGGCGCGGGTGACCGTCTCGTCCGCGAAGAAGGTGTGCAGCACGACACCGTCGGCGACCCGCCCGGCCAGGTCGAGGCTGCGGTCGCCGATCGCCATCATCAGCACCGGGATCTTCTCGTTGAAACTCGAATCCTGTTGCAACCAGGGGAATCGTCCAGCAGGGCCGTCGTGCCCGGCGACAGCGCCGCCGCTCCACAACGTGCGATAGACACCGATCACGTCCTCCAGTTGGGCACCGGTGATCCGCGGGAGTCCCATCACGTCGAAGAGCATGTCGAAGCCACGGCCGAGCCCAAGTGCGTAGCGTCCCCCGCTGAGTCGGTGCATCGTGGTCGCCAAGGTCGCGGTCACCAACGGGTGTCGGGTGTTGTGGTTGGTCGCGGCGGTGGCGATGCCGATCCCGGTGGTCGCGGCCGCCACCGCCCCGGCCAGCACGCCGGCATCCTTGGTGTTGAAGCGCTCCGACAGGAAGACCGCACCGAGACCCAGCGCCTCGGCCGCCCGTGCCTCCTCGAGCAGCACCCGCGGGTCGTGGGCATGGCCGGCCAGGCCGTAACAGGCCAACTCGGGGAAGCGCTGGCCATTCATGCCGGGCCCAGGTGCCTGCGCACGAAGTGGACGGCGTGCGCGACGGCGGGCCGGTGGAACGGCTTGCCGGCGAAGACGTCGAAGTGGTCACCCGGGTAGTGCCGCACCTCGGCGCGCGCCTTCGCCGCGGCCTTCATCGCCGCCTGCGGGGGCGCACTGCGGTCGAAGTCAGCCACCTGCACCAGCACCGGGCAGGTCAGCCGGCCAGCAGCCGCGAGCGGTGCCCGCGTGCCGAGCTCGAGCGTCACGTCCGCCGCGATCTCGTTGCGCCACGTCGGCCCGGCGATCGCGAGGTAGTCCTCGAGGGCACCGGACAGGGTCAACGCGCCGGGCTCGCCCGGACGTGCCACCACCGGCATCATCACCGGTGGCCTCCCGGTGCGGGTCGAGATGCGCGAGGCGATCCCACGGGCGGTCGAACGCAGCAGCTGCGACGTGCTGTGGTGCGGCAGCGCGTGTCTGGCGGCGGCCAGTCCGTCCACCATCGGTACGACGGCAATCACCGCTGCCACGTCGTCGCGGTCGGCCGCCACCCGGAGCACGTGTCCGCCCGCGAGCGAGACGCCCCACAGCACGATGCGCTGCGGATCGACGCCCGGCAGACCTGCTGCCGCACTGACCGCAGCGTCCCAGTCCGCGACCTGGTCGTCGAGGGAGACGACCTGCCGACGATCACCGTCACTGGCGCCGAAGCCCCGGTAGTCGAAGGCGAAGGCGTCGATGCCCGCCGCCGCAAAGGCGCTGGCGAAGGGCACCAGACCGGCGTCGACCGTGCCGGCCAGGCCGTGGCCGAGCACCACGACCGGCCGACCGCTCTCGGTGCCCAACGCGTCGTGCGCGGCCGGGAAGTGCCAGGCAGCGCACCGGGTGACGGCCGAGTCGAAGGAGACCTCGCGCGGCGCAGTCAGCCCCTGCACAGGGGTCTCGATGTCGGTGCTCATGATCCGTAGATGCTCCTGACCCAGATCGCGACGAGTGCCGCGATCCGCTTGTCGGTGGTGTGACCGCCAGCTCGGGCATGGTGTTCCAGAGCGCGGTCATTGAGGTCCAGCAGGATCGCGGCCAGCTCGTCGGCGTCCGCTCCGGCAGGCGCCCGGCCACCGGACCTCTCGGCGCGGATCATCTCGGCCACGGCCGGCACGAACGAGGCCCGGTCGGCGTCCCACAGCTCGCGCACCACGGGGTTCGGACCGCGGGCCGCGAGCATCGCCAGGTAGAGCGGCAACCGACCGTCAACCGCACCCAGAAGGGTCCGCAGTGACGCCTCGATCCGTTCGGCAGGGTCACGCGTGGTGTCCACGAGCACGGCGCCGGCGTCGGCGGCGTCGGCGTAGAGCTGGTCCATCAGGGCAGCCACGGCGACCGCCTTGTTCTCGAAGTAGAAGTAGAACGCCGAGCGGGTCACCCCGGCCCGCCGCGAGACCTCGGCGACCTGCACCTGATCGAGTTCGACACCCTCCCGCAGGATGTCGTCGAGGGCGACGAGCAACGCCGTACGCGTCTCGTCCCCTCGTTTGGGACCACGCCGGTCGAGTCGGTCCGAGACCCGGGCGCCCATCAGGAGCCCTGCCGTCCCGGGGTCGACGCCGGCACCCTGGCCCGTCCCTGAGGCAACTCCTCGGTGCGCAGCTGGTGTTCATAGATGAAGTAGTCGAGCTGCTGGGTGTGGCGGGCGCTCGGCACCATGTGTCCGGTGAATTTCTCCTGGTCGGCAGTGATCACCCGCTCCATCTCATCGACCGGAGGCAGGGCGTAGTTGCCGGTCAGGTACGCCGCCACCAGACGGGTCTGCGCCTCGACGAACGGGAAGAGCGTCGGCGTCGCCTGGGCGAACCCGACGAAGGCGAGGTCGTCGAGTCCGGGCTTGAAGATCCGCTTGTAGAGCCTGATCTCGTTGTCCGGCGCCGAGATGAACCCGGGGTCGAAGAACGGGAAGGTGATGTTGTAGCCGGTCGCGTGGACGATCACGTCGAAGTCCGCCGACGTACCGTCGTCGAAGTGCACGGTGTCACCGTCGAGCCGGGACACGTTCGGCTTGGCGACCACGTCACCTGATCCCAGCCGCAGCGGCAGTTCGACCGACTGGGTCGGGTGCGCCTCGAAGAACTTGTGGTTGGGGCTCGGCAACCCGTAGCGCTCGGGTCGCCCGGAGATCAGCGGCTGCCCCAACTGGGCGAGCTTGCGTTGCCACGCCATCGGAAGGTGCGGGGACGTCTTGTAGTACTTGTCGGCCGGCTGCCCGGCCAGATATTTCGGCACGATCCAGGCACCCGAACGCGTCGAGAGCACGACCTCGTTCTCCAGGGTGCGCGACGAGAGCTCGACGGTGATGTCGGCAGCACTGTTGCCGATGCCGACCACCAGGATCCGCAGGCCGTGGAAGTCGAGCGGCGTGCGCGGATCGATGTAGTCGTGCGAGTGCATCTGGATGCCGTTGAACTCCCCCGGGAAGTGCGCCATCCGCGGGTCCCAGTGGTGTCCGTTGGCGACGACGAGGAACTCGAACTCCTCGACCACGCCGTCCTCGAGTTCCAGTTCCCAGCCGCCCGCCACCCCGCGCCGCGCATCCCGTACGCCGGTCTCGAACCGGATGTGACGACGTACGTCGAAGGCATCGGCGTAGTCGTCGAGGTATTCCTTGACCAACGTGTGGTGCGGAAAGTCGGGGTAGTGCTCCGGCATCGGGAAGTCCTTGAAGGACAACTGGTGCTTGGACGTGTCGATGTGCAACGACCGGTAGGCGCTGCTGTGCCCGTTGGGATTGCCGAACGCCCAGTTGCCGCCGACCCGGTCCGACGACTCGAAACAGGTGACCGGCACCCCGTAGTCGAGGAGCATCTTGGTCATCGTCAGACCGCTGATGCCGGCACCGATCACGGCGGTGCGGGGCGTGTTCATCGAGGATCTCCTGGACGTCCGGAAAGGGTGACGCTGCTCACACTAAAGGGGTAGTTTGACGCGCGTCAAACATTGTGGACAAGCGTCAGGAGAACGACGATGGACCTCCCCTCCCCCACCACCGTGGTGATCGGCGGCGCCTCCGGCATCGGCCGCACCACCGCCGAGCACCTGGCCGCTCTCGGCCACCGCGTCGCTGTGGCTGATCTCGACGGCGACGGTGCCGCTGCGGTCGTCGGCGAACTCGACGGCGATCACCTCGCCGAGCGGGTCGACGTCACCGACGAGCAGTCCGTGGTCGACCTCTTCGACCGGGTCGCAGGTCTCGGCGGCTTCGACGGCGTGGTCAACTGCGCCGGCACCAGCACCCTTGCCCACGTCGTCGACCACGACACCGCGGAGTTCCGGCGGGTGGTGGACATCTGCCTCACCGGCACCTTCCTGGTGCTCAAGCACGGCGGTCGACGGATCACCGACGGCGGCGCGATGGTCTCGATCGCGTCCCTCAACGCCCGGCAGGCGGGAGCCGGGATGGCGGCCTACTGCGCAGCGAAGGCGGGCATGGTGATGCTTGCGCAGGTCGCCGCGCTGGAGCTCGGCGGCCGGCGGGTCCGCGTCAACACCGTCTCGCCGGGCCTGGTGGTGACTCCGCTGACCGCCCCGGCGATGGACATCCCCGGCGTGCGCGACGACTACGTCGCCAACACACCGTTGGGTCGCAGCGGCGAGCCGTCCGAAGTTGCGGAGGCAGTCGCCTACCTGCTGGGCGCCGCATGGGTGACTGGCGAAAACCTCGACATCAACGGCGGCGCCCACCTCGGCCGCTACCCCGACCTCCCCGCCCTGGTGGAGCGGGCCTTCGGGTGAGGCCACCGTTAGGCTCGGCCCGCCATGACCCGTGAACTCTTCGTCCTCACCCACGACGGGATGCAGCAGTCGGCCGTGGACCCGGATGTCCCGACGCGCCTGGTCTTCGACTACATGCGGCGGATCGGCAACCTGATCGATGCGATGCCACCCGGGCGGCTGCGCACGTTGCACGTCGGCGGCGCGGCGATGAGCCTGCCGCGCTACCTGGCCGCCACGCGACCGGGCTCACGCCAGATCGTCCTGGAGCCGTCGACCGAGATCATCGAACAGGTCCGGGCAACGGTTCCACTGCCACCGCGCAGCGGGATCAAGGTGCGTCCGGTCGACGGCCGGAGCGGGATCGTCGAGGTGCGGGACGCCTCACAGGACCTGGTCATCCTCGATGCCTTCGCCGGTGGTCTGGTGCCGCCCGAACTGACCGCGCGCCCCTTCCTCGACGACGTACGGCGGGTGCTTGCGCCGGATGGCGTCTTCGTGGCCAACCTGGTGGACCGGTCACCGTTCCCGCAGGTGCGGAACTTCGTCGCTGGCGCTGCCGCTCTCGGCGGGAGAACCGTCGGAGCCGAGACGTCGACCCTGAAGGGGCGACGCCCGGGCAATCTGCTGGTCGCCTGCGGCGAGGTGCCCGACGACCCGTTCGGCAGCCCGTCGCCGATGGAATACAAGGTCTTCACCGGCCGCGCGGTCTCCGACTCGTTCGGCGGCGGACGCGAGAACGGGCGCGCACAGCGCCCCACCGCCCCGCGAACCCTCAAGTGATTCACGCGAACCCTCGAAGAATCGGCTGGGCCCGCAGGGGCCCGGGGCATCGGCGTGGTCTTCAGCGGTGGTGCCGGAGCAGTCGCTGCGCCAGCTCCGCACGTGCAGTTGCCAGAGCCGGCACGTCCACCACCTCGGCCGACGGCCCCGCCACGAGCAGCAGGAGACCGACCCGCTGGCGCAGCGGCGGCAGCAGGGCCAGGTCGAGCGTCACCGATGCCTCGTCCTCGGCGACCACGGTGACCTGCTCGGCATACATCTCCGCCGCCCACCGCGCGCCGAACGGCACTCTGACCCGCACCGACTCGGTGCGCCGTTGCGTCGCCAGGATCTCCTCGATGCCGTCGGGTACGACGTACCCCTCGTCGAGGGCCTCGACGCTGCGGATGTTGGACAACAGGTAGGTCCAGGTGCGACCGCCGTCGTCGACCGGGCCGGCATCGACCTCCCACCCGCGCCTGGTCTGCACGAAGCGGTAGGGCTCGATCACGCGGGTGCTGACCCCGTGTCGCCACGCCCGCGAATAGTCGATCCGGACCCGACGCCCGGTCCCGTGTGCCTCCCGCAACCGACCCAGCACCTCGGTGGCGGGGAGCTGCCTCGGCGTCGCCGCACCGGACTCGCCGAACATCGTCTCCTCGAGCACCGCCACGGCATCGGCCAGGTCCTGGTCGTACGCCGCATCCAACTCCAGTCGCGCGGCGGTGTAGGCGAGCGCCAACTCGCCGGCATCGACGTACTCCACGCCGATCTCCTCGGTCGGACGCGGGTCGATGATCCGCACGATCTCGGCGTCGTTGGGATCGTCCTCGGTGCCGTCGGGACCGACGAACTCCAGCACCTCGGGCCGGGACAGCTCCACCATGTCGGCGGTGTAGTAGGCGAGCAGGTCCTCGCGCAACTCGGCGCTGGGAATGTCGAGCCGGCGCGCCAGCTCCACCACGGCCAGCCCGTCGGGGAAGGCACCCAGGAGGTGGAAGACCTCCGGGAGCCGAGCAATCCGGCGGACATACTTGGGATCAGCCATCACACCTCACCAGCCATCGTCATCAGCTCGTCCAGCAGCGCCGCCCGTACGTCGTCAGGCCCGACCACCTCGACACGTTCGCCGAGCTCGAAGAGCCGGTCATGGAGCGCGGCCCGGTGTGTGACGTCGTACTCGAGCAGCACGGTCGCGCCGTCCTGCGACTCCGCGAGCGGCGCGCCGAGCCACCGGTGCACGTCGAGGCGGTGTGCGGGCGTGGTGCGCAGGACCACCCGCACCGGCGGGTCGATCTCCCACGCCATCGGGTGCAGACCGGCATGCCGCTCCACCTCGGGCCGCTCGGCAGAGCCGGGCGCACCGGCCTCGACGTCGTCCATCCGTGAGACCACGAAGACCTTCGTCGCGGACGCCCCGTCCTCGACACCGCGGAGGTACCACTTGCGGTACTCGGTCCGGATCGATCCCGGGTGCACCACCCGGTCGGTCCCGGCATAGCGGAACCGCAGCAGGGCCTGGTTGCGGACCGCGTCGAGCACCACGCCGAGGGCCGGGTCGCCCTCTCCCAGCGACGGGTCGCGCAACGCGGCCGACGCGGGTACGGCGGCGATGGCAAGACCCAACCGGTCGGCCAGGTCCTCCCGGTCGGCCAGCAGCACGGCGCGTCGCAATGCCGCCTGCTGAGCCGGCGTGAGACGCACCCGGAGCCGGTTGTCGACCGTAGTCATCCGATAGGTCGCGGCCTCGCCGTCGGCAGCGATGTTCTCGATCTGCCAGCCCTGCTTGCCCAGGTGGCGCAGCTCGCGGCTGAGTTGGTCGATACGTTCCACCCCGGTGAAGCCGGCCAGATCCGCCAGACGGTCGCCCGGGACCCCTCTGGAACCGGCGTCCCGCAACGCGGCGGCAATCCGCACCAACCGCTCCATCGGACCCCGTTGGTCACGACCAGCCACTCAGCATCTCCTCCTCGAGCGTTGCCACTCCCCCGAGTCTGACGGGTCGATCGTCATCCGTCCCGCAGAACCCCCGAGTTTGTTGCACCCACCACACGGGTAGGGCGATCCCATGACCTCTCGTCGCACTCGGGGCGGCCTCGTCGGCCTCACCTCCGCACTCCTCACCATCCCCCTGCTCGGTGTCCTCGCGCCGTCGTACGCCGACTCGTCGGAGTCGTCGCAGGCCGACCGCGCAGCGCGGACCGCCACGGCCGTGGACACTCCTCTCGAGGTGACCCACACCCCTGCTCCTCGCGCTGCGGCCCGTCGGGCCACGTCGCAGATGACCGTCTTCCCGGTGCCGACCAGTGCTGCCGACCTGGGCCGGATCACCACCGCGCCCAACGGCGACATGTGGTTCGTCGAGGAGGACGCCAACAAGGTCGGCCGGATCACCACCGACGGACAGATCAGCGAGTTCAACCTGCCCGGGACCACCACCGGCGACGGCAGCGTCCGCGATCTCGACATCGATGCCGCGGGCAACATCTGGGTGGTGTGGGACAGCGGGTGGCACCTGACCAGGTTTGCGCCGAGCCGCCCCGACCAGGCCGTCTCCTGGTCACTCGGGCCGTTTCCCTACGGTGAGGAGGTCCGGGTCGGACCGACGGGCACGTGGGTGACCATGTCGTACGACGAGGACGGCATCGCCAAGATCGTCGGCGACACGATCACCTGGCACACCAACGCCCCCGAGTGCGACGGCGCCCTCGGCCGCGGTCGCGACTCCCTGATGTGGTGCCAGGAGTTCGACCGGCTGATCAAGGTCAACGATGCGGGCAGCGGCGGCACCACCGTCCCGCTCCCGGCCGACGCGACCTACCCCTACTCGGTCGCGACGGGCCCGTCCCACAGCATCTGGTTCGGCCGCGACAGCGGAGGCACGCCGTTCACCTCGCCGAGCAACGGCAACATCGGGTGGGTGACCAGCAGCAACCGGGTCCACACGATCCGCACCGGCCTGCGGACAGCGCCGCGCAGCCTGGTCACCGGCGCCAACGACACCGTCTGGTTCGTGAGCGTCGGCGCCGCCAAGGGAATCGGGCACATCACGCCAGCGGGACGCGGGGCGATTGCCAAGGTCGACAACTACGAGCCGACCTCGGTGACGTGGGGCAAGGACGGCAACGTCTGGTTCGCCGACTCGTCGAGCAACTCGATCGGCCGGGTCGACCCCGACGCCCTGCGCACCACCAACGTCAATGTCGGCAGTGGCTCACAACTCAAGCCGCACAAGCAGCCTGCGGCGAAGGTGGCCTCGAAGAAGGTCAATGCCGACAAGGCCCGCAAGCGCGCCACGCTCTCCGTCACCTGCAGCAAGGGCAAGGTGCCGTGTGCCGGCAAGGTGATCGTCAAGGCAGGCAAGAAGAAGGTCGCGACCGGCACCTACCTCGTGTCGGCGAGCTCCCGGTCGAAGATCACCGTGAAGCTCAACAAGGCGGCCCGCAAGCTGCTCAGGCGCAACGCGACCGTGCCGGTCACCGTGAC
>JBEBTI010000001.1:0-65021 GCA_040393845.1 Nocardioides daejeonensis | reverse complement strand
CGCCCGTCACCGGGTGCAGGGTCATCAGCCGCTCGATCTCGTCGCCGAAGAACTCGATGCGCAGGGCGAGCTCTTCGTAGACCGGGAAGACCTCCAACGTGTCACCCCGCACCCGGAACGTCCCGCGGGTGAACGCGAGGTCGTTGCGGGTGTACTGGATGTCGACCAGACGCCGGAGGAGTTGGTCCCGTTCGACCTCGTCGCCCACCTTGAGCTTCACCATCCGGTCGACGTACTCCTGTGGAGTGCCGAGGCCGTAGATGCAGGAGACCGTCGACACCACGATCACGTCGCGGCGGGTGAGCAGCGAGTTGGTGGCCGAGTGCCGGAGTCGTTCGACCTCCTCGTTGATGGAGGAGTCCTTCTCGATGTAGGTGTCGGTCTGGGGGACGTAGGCCTCGGGTTGGTAGTAGTCGTAGTAGCTGACGAAGTACTCCACGGCGTTCTCGGGGAACAGTTGGCGCAGCTCGTTGGCGAACTGCGCGGCGAGTGTCTTGTTGGGTTGCAGGACCAGCATCGGGCGCTGCACCTGCTCGGCCACCCAGGCCACCGTCGCCGTCTTGCCGGTGCCCGTCGCGCCCAGGAGTACGACGTCGTCGACTCCCTCGTCGATCCGCTTGCTGATCTCGGCGATGGCGGCCGGCTGGTCGCCTGACGGCTGGTAGTCGGAGATCACCCGGAACGGGGCGACACGACGTTCGAGGTCGGTGACGGGGCGCATACCGGTCAGCCTACGAGCAGCCCCCGTCAGCACATGCTTGGATGGACCTCGTGCCTGCCCCCCTGCCCGTGCGTCTCCGGGTCGTGCGCGTCCTGCGTCGCACGTTCCTCACGGTGCTCGGGCTCCAGTTCGCACTGGCCGTCGGCCTCACCCTCGTCGACTCCTACCGTCGCCGGAACCGACGCCCGAAGCCGTTCCCGGTGTCGCCGCCCGAGGTCGCGTCGGTGGGTGGCGGTGAGATCACCACCTACACCTATGGCCAGGACCTGTACGACGACATGCTGGCCGCGATCGGCAGCGCCCGGCGGCAGGTCCTCCTCGAGACCTACATCTGGAAGGGCGACGAGGTCGGTGAGCAGTTCAAGCAGGCGCTGATCGACGCCTCGGCTCGCGGGGTGGACGTCCACGTCATCTACGACTCGTTCGCCAACCTCGTGGTGAGCCCCCGCTTCAAGACCTTCCCGCCCGGGTTGAAGGTGTTGCCCTACCCCGTCTACACCGCAGGCCTGCGGTTCTTCGACCTGAGTCGCTACGGCCGCGACCACCGCAAGATCCTGGTGGTCGACGACGAAGTCGCCTTCGTCGGGGGCTACAACATCGGTACGGCGTACGCCACCGAATGGCGCGACACGCACATCCGGATCACCGGCCCCGGCGTGTGGGACCTCAAGCGTGCCTTCGCCGACTTCTGGAACCTGCACCGGCGCAAGCGTTTCCGTCGCAGCGAACGGCCGTTGCTCCTCGACACTGCTTCCCAGTGGGAGCCGCGGATCCGCCTGCACCGCAATGTGCCCCGCCTGTGGATGTTCCCGATCCGTGGCATGTACCTCGAGGCCATCAACCGGGCCACCCGCAACATCTGGCTGACGCATGCCTATTTCATCCCGGACCAGGACTTCGTGGACGCGATGATGGCCGCCGCGCGCCGCGGTGTCGACGTCCGCCTCGTGCTGCCCCGCAAGTCCAACCACATCGTGGCCGACTGGCTCTCCCGGGGTTACTTCTCCCAACTGCTCGGTGCAGGGGTGCGGATCTTCCGCTTCCGGGACGCGATGGTGCACGCCAAGACCGCGACGATCGACGGCAACTGGTCGACGGTCGGGACTGCCAACATCGACCGTCTGAGCATGACCGGCAACTACGAGATCAACGTCGAGGTGATCGACCCTCGCCTCGCTGCCGTGATGGAACGGATCTTCGAGGTCGACCTCACCAACTGTGTGGAACTCACCTCGGGCGAGTGGGAGTCCCGCGACATCTACCGGCGCTTCACCGAGGCGGTCCTGGCTCCGTTGCGACCGCTGCTCTGATTTCCGATTACCTCCCAGTAGGTTCTGGCACGATGGAGGCGTCTTCCCCACCCACCTTCCGAGGAGAGCAATGCGTCGCCGTCTACGGGACCTGTCCGGCAAACACTTCTTCGTGACCGGTGCGGCGAGTGGCATCGGTCGCGCCACGGCGCGACTCGCCGCTCGCGAGGGGGCCACCGTCCATCTGACCGACCGCAACTCCGAGCCGCTCGAGGAGACCGCAGCCGGCATCCGCGCTGCCGGTGGATCGGTCGGTCTGGTCCGGGCCGTCGACATCAGTGACGTCGACGCCGTCAACGCGCTGGCCGCCGAACTCACCTCCGGCTGGGGAGCGATGGACGTCGTCGCCAACATCGCCGGCATCTCGACGTGGGGCACGGTCCGCTCGCTCGAACACGACCACTGGCGCCAACTCCTCGAGATCAACCTGATGGGCCCGATCCAGGTCATCGAGGCACTGGTGCCCCCGATGATCGAGACCGGCCGTGGTGGTCAGCTGGTCAACGTCTCCTCCGCGGCGGGCATCATCGGGATGCCGTGGCACGCGGCGTACTCGGCCAGCAAGTTCGGTCTGCGCGGTGTGTCGGAGGTGCTCCGCTTCGACCTCGCCAAGTACGGCATCGGCGTGAGCCTGGTCTGCCCGGGTGGTGTCGACACCGGCCTCACCGAGACCATCAACATCGCCGGGGTCGACACCAGCTCCAAGGCGTTCGAACGCGCTCGCGGCCACTTCAAGAAGCGCGCAGTGAGTCCCGAGGACGCGGCAGGAGCGATCATCACGGGCATCCGCCGCAACCGCTACTGGGTCTACACCTCCAACGACATCCGGATGGTCCACTGGCTGCAGCGCTACCTGCCGTTCGGCTACAACGCCGCGATGCGGGTGATGAACTACGGAGCCAACAAGGCCCTGCCCGACGTGGAGCGCGCACGTCGCGCCACGCCGCAGGTCGGCGCGGGCCGGACGGCTCGATGAGTACGTCGGCCCGCCTCACCCCCGGCAGACTCCGTGAAGTGGGTCCCTTCGTCTGGGGCTTCTCCCGCCTCGCCGGCCGAGTGGCGCGCACGGAGCCGCCGGCGATCTTCTTGACCCTCGGCCGGAACCGTCGCCTCTTCTGGGGCTGGCTGCACTTCGCCGGCCGGCTGATGCCCGGCGGTCGGTTGCCGCGGCGCGAGACGGAGCTGGTGATCCTTCGCGTCGCTGCCCGGGCAGGGTCCGAGTATGAGTGGACGCAGCATGCAGGGATGGGTGCCAGGGCCGGACTCACCGATGTCGAGATCACTGCCCTGCGCACTCTCGACGGCGAGCCGGGTGATCTCTGGTCCCACCGCGACGGCCTGTTGATCCGTGTCACCGACGAACTGTTCGCGCTGGACGACCTGACCGACGAGACCTGGACCCTCGTCAGCACCGAGTTCGACGAGCGCACCAGCATCGAACTACTGATGCTGGTCGGCCACTACCGCATGCTCGCCACCACGCTCGGCGTGCTCAGGGTCCAGCCGGACCGCGCCCGCTGATCAGCGGGTCAACGCCGGCGGAGCGTGTGCGGCGCTTCGCCACGGAGCTCCGCTGCCACAGTGGCCGTTCAGGTTGGGTGACTGCCGATCCACGTGGGTCGGGTTGCGACGGGTGACGCCGTAGTCGCACAACTCCTGCCCGTTGATGTTCGCGGTCACGTTGAAGTAGCCGTTGCGCATCACCGAGGCGAACTGACCGATGCCGTAGGGCACGGTCCGCAGCGTTGCCGTCAGAGCCGGGCCGTGCAACGCGAGCATCCTGGACAACGCGTTGACCTCCTTCATGAACTTCGGCAGACGGCGGTCGACGTCGGTGAGCAGGATCTGCACCTTCGCGAGGTCCTTCGGCACCCTGGTCAGCAACTGGCGCACGCCGGGGTCCCAGTCGAGGTACCACGTCCCGATCCGCGCGGCGGCGGCGGCGAGAGTGACGAACTCGGCCCGGTTGCGAGTCACGATCTGCAATGTGGTGCGACCGTTGACGAGGACCCGCTCGAAGGTCGGCATTGTGGTGTCGATCGTCTCGAGGAGCAACTCCGTGTTGTCGACCAGTTCCCGCAGGTCGTCACCACTGCCCTCGAAGGCCGTGTTCACCTCGCGGAGCACCGTGCGCACCTTGTCGGGGTCGACCTGCCTCAGCGCGGCTTGCAGCCCACTGACCATCTTGGCGATCGAGACCGGCAGGTCGGTCGCGCTGGCGCTGATCGTGTCGCCGTCGGCGAGGTAGGGGCCGCCGGCGCTGGTCGGCCGGAAGTCGACGTACTGCTCCCCCACCGGTGACAGACTGCGGACCTTGGCGGTGGAGTCCTTCGGCACCTCGGCGCCGGGTTTCAGGCGCACCGTCACCTCGATCCCATCGTCCTCGGCGAGGTCGATCCTGGTGACCCGTCCGACAGCGACACCGCGGTAGGTGGCTTCGGAACCCTCGAAGAGTCCACCGGTGCGCGGCATCTGCACCGTGATCTCGGCACGTTCCTTGCCCAGCGGCGCCTGCAGGATCCAGCTGAAGATCACCGCCACGCAGAGCACGAAGACACCGAAGAGGACGACCGCACCGACGACGAGCTTGCGCAGGGACGCCTGGGCTGCTGCCTTGTTCTTCATCGCCGGGCCGCCTTCCTGGGCTTCGCGGTGGCTCGCTGGGTCGTGTCAGTCAGCCCCTCGGCCGTCGTCTCCAGCACCAGCAGCAGGTTGAGGTAGTCGGTCGGGATCGCCCGGTCCAGCTTGGGGGTGAGCTCGATGACCTTGAGCAGCGCGGCCTTGGCCTCGGCCTTGGTTCCGTTGAGCGCGCTGATCACGGGGCTCAGCTCAGCAAGCGTGCGGGTCAGGTCGGCCCGGGTCACGCTCACCAGAGCGTCGACGCTCTCGCTCATCCCTTCGATCCGCGTCAGCAGGGCAGTCACGTCGTCACTGTTGCGAGCAAGCACTTTGGCAGCCGGTCCGGCCACTGCCAAGGCTTCGTTGATCTCGGCCTCGCGCTGGTTGAGCAGCTTGGAGGTGTCGGCGAGGGCGCGCAACAGACCGTCGAGGTCCTGGCGGCCGTCGTTGAGGCTCTCGAGCAGTCGGTTCGCGCCGTGCAGGAAGTCCTTGACCGTGCCGGTGCGGCCGTCGAGCGACTCGTTGACCTCATTGACGATGGTCTTGATCTGGCTCAGCGAACCACCGTTGATCAACAGGGACGCCGCAGCCAGCGCGTCCTCCACCGTGGGCGCGCTCCGCGTCTCCTCGGCCGGGATCACCGCACCCGAGGCGATCATCTTGGTGCTGTCGGCACGCAGCACGTCGACGAACAGTTCTCCGAGAGCGGTGGTCGGCCGGAGTCGGAAGGTGGTCCCGACCGGCAACTCGGTCCTTCCGTCGATGACCAACTCCACCTTGGCCTGGAAGTCCTCGGTGGTGACCTTCTCGACCTTGCCGACCTTGGCGCCGTCGATCTTGACGGTTGCGCCGACCGCGAGGTTGAGTGCGTCGGGGAAGAAGACAGTGACGGGGTAGCCGTCCTCGATTCCACTCCGGACCGGAATGTTCTCGGCGTTGAGCGCCGAGCATCCGGTCATCACCACCATGGCCAAGGTGAGGCACACCACGTGCCAACCATGCTGCACCCGATTCATCATCTCCGACCCCCGTTGTCGAGGAGCGCCTGCAAGATGGCGACCAGGTTCAGGTCGGGTCCGATCTCGGCACAGAGCCCGGCCGGCAGCAGGCCACAGAGACTGTCGATGACCTGGGCGCCGGGAAGGGTCATCAGGATCGGCAACTTGATGTCCATCCGGCCGCGGGCGTTCACGGCGTTGCCGACGTTCTCCATCGCGACCGGGAACACCCGGAGGCCCTCGGTGAACGACTCCTGGTGCTTCAGGATCCGAGCAGACAGGTCTTCGATCCGGTCAGCAGTGCCACCGAGTCGCTCCTCGTTGCGCTCCACGAACACACCGAGCAGCCTGATCGTCTCCGCGATGTTCTCGGTCGCCTCGCGCAGGTTCGTCTTCTCGTCATCGACCAACTGTGTCGCCTGCGCGATGTTGTCGATGAACCGGTGGGCGACCTGCTGGTTGTCCGCGATGTCGGCGGTCAACAGGTCAAGGTTGTCGAGGGCCGAGACGAAGTCGTCACGGTGGTCGGCGAAGACTCCGGTGCCGGCGACCAGGTCACGGATCGCGTCGCGCACCACGGTCCCGTTGCCGTCGAAGAGCTTGGCGGTCCGGTTGATCAGCCGTCTGATCGGCTGTCCGTCCTTGCCGGTGCCGTTGAGCCCTTCGGCGAGGGTGTCGATCGCACCCAACACCTCGTCCCACTCGACCGGGGTCCGGGTCTGCTCCTGCGCGATCACCGCCCCGTCCGACATCGTCGGCCCCTCGGACCACGCCGGGGTGAGCTCGACATAACGGTCGGTCGCCAGCGACCGTGAGACCACGACCGCTCCAGCGTCCTTCGGGACCTTGACGTCGGCCTCCACCTCGAGGGTGACCAGCACGTGGTCCCCCTTCGGTTCGATCTCGGTGACCTCGCCGACAGCGACGCCGAGCACGCCGACGTCGTTGCCCACGAACAGGCCGGAGCTGTCGGCCAGTTCGACCTTCACGGTGATCATGTCCTCACCGAAGACACCGCACGAGGCGAGTACGGGCACCAGCAGTGCGCCGGCCAGTCCACGGCCGAGAACAGACCTCAACCGCGCCCTCATTTGCAGTTCCCTTCCTGGAGGCAACGAAGTCCGTCCGGAGTGATCTCCTGCATGTACTGGTCGAGCCAGCTTCCGGTGCCGGTCGCGTTCGCCAGGTAACGCGCTGCCGGCCCGAGCAGGTCGGCAACCTGACCCAACGTCTTGTGGTTGCGGGTCAGCAGGTCGATCGTGTTGTTCAGACTCGTGAGCATCGGTCCGACCCTGCCCTCGTTCTCCTCGAAGAGGCTGCTGAGTTCCTCGCCCACCGAACGGAGATCGTCCAACAACGTGTGCAGGTCGTCGCGTCGTTGCAGGAGTTGGGTGAGCAGCGTGTTCGACTGCTTCATCAGGCCCGTGATGTCGTCGGTGTTGCCAGCCAACTCCTCGCTGAACGTCGCCGTCGACTCCAGCAGTTCACCGATCTCCGTGGAACGGCGTGCCAGCACCTTCGACAAGGACGAGATGCCTTCCAACGCGGGCAGGAACTCCTCGCTCGAGGCGGTCATCGCACGTGCCACCTCGTTGAGGGCGCTGCTGATGGTGTCGACGTCGAGATCCTCGGCCAGATCACCGGTCTCGTTGATCACGTCCTGCAGGTTGAACGGCACCCGCGTCTGCGAGAGCGGGACGGTGTCGTCGACCAGACCGCCGCCACCCTGCGGGTTGACGAGCAGGAAGTGCGTGCCGAGCAGAGTGGCGACCTTCACCTCGACGGTGGTGTCACGGCCCAGATCGATGTCCTTGTCGACGGTGAACTCGACCCGCACGTGCGTGTCCTCGAGTTCGATGCTGCGCACCTCGCCGACTCCGACGCCGGCGACCTGCACCTCTTCGCCGACCCGGAGACCCGCAGTGTGCTCGAGTTCAGCGACATAGCTGTTCTCGCCGAACGGGAATGCCGACGTGGCAGCGATCAACGCGGCCATCACCGCGACGAGTGCAGCGCCGACGACCCCGATCCGTCGATAGCCCTGAGGGGTCCTTGCGATCTTCACTTGCATGCCTCCGAATGCGGTCCGTCAGCGCGGCCGAGCCAGATCGGGTTCTCGCCGACCAGTCGGATACCGAACGCGCAGTTGTAGACCTGCAGGTGACTGCCGTAGGACATGGACCGGACGAATGCGCCGACCATGTCGGGGAGCACTGAGAAGGCATCCTCGATGATCGGGGTCCCACGCCGCAGGGTGTCGCCGAAGGCGTGGATCTGTCGGATCGCGCTGGTCACCGACGGCCGAAGGTCGTTGACCAACTGGCTCGTGGAATCGAGGTTGCCGCCGATGCCACGCATTGCAGAGAAGAACTCGTCACTGCCGTCGTTGAGGCCCGCCACCAGCTTGCGCATCTCGACGAGAGCCGTGTCGAACTGGTCCGACTGGCTGGCCAGGTTCTCGACGACCGGCGTGAGGTTGGTGACCACCTCGTCGAAGACATCCTCGCGATCGGCGAGGAAGGAGGTGAAGTCTCCGGTCTGCGCGAGCAACGACTCCACGCTGCCCGACTCACCCTGCAACACCGCCACGATGTTCTCCGCCAGCGTGTTCATGTCGGCCGGCGACAGCACGTTGAAGAGCGGCTCGAAACCGTTGAGCAGCGCAGTGAGGTCGAACCCGTCGTCGGTGTTGCGCAGCTCGATGGTGTCGCCGTCGACGAGTCGCTCCCCACGGTCCTTCCCGGGAGTCAACGCGAGGTACTTCTGGCCGAGGAGGTTCTGGTAGCGCATCGTGACGCGGGTGGTGTCGGTGATCTGCTGGGCGGCCTGAACGGTGAAGGTGACCTGTGCGAGATGGTTGTCCTTCACCTCCACCGTTTCGACGCGGCCGACCTTGACACCGGAGATGCGCACGTCGTCACCCTCACGCAGCCCGCTGACGTTGGTGAAGTCCGCCTGCAGGGTGTGCTGCTTGCCCGCGACATTGTTGGTCATCGTGTTGTAGAGCGCGACGAACAACAGGATCGAGATCAGGCCGAAGATCGCGAACTTGACCGCGATCGCCTTGACTCCCTTCTCCATCAGCACCCCTTCCCACGGAGCCCGCCGTACGACGGACAGTCGCTGCGGGTGTATTCGGGCTTGTCCCGGAGCCGCAGGTCTGCATCGATCCGCATGTAGGGACCGTGGCTCAGTGCGGGGATCGCTCCGGCTGCCAGCGCGATGATCGCGGTGAAGTTGCTCGGCAGGTCTCCACGAGCGATGTAGAGGGCGCTGACCACCCGCCGCAGGTAAGGCACACCGGCACGCAACGCCTGGTCGTTGTCGGTGACGATCGACTCGACGGAGTCACTGGCGGTGCTGAATCCCTCGAGCACCTTCACGAACTCCTCCTCCCGGTCGATGAGGGTGTGAGCGCCCGCGACCAGACCTTCCAGCGCTGTGAAGAGGTTGGGGGTGATTCGCGAGACGGTCTGGGAGACGATGGTCGCCAGTCGCAGGTCCTCGCGGATCAGTGGCATCAGCGGATCGAGCCGCTGCACCGCGCGATTCGCGGTCTCGATCATCTTGCCGATGTCGTCGCCACGGCCGTCGAGCGTGCCCGCGAAGGTCTCCAACGCGGTGGCCAACTCGGCGGGCCCGAGTGCGTCGACCAGCGCCTCGGTCTCCTCGAGGAGGTCACCGAGTTCGATCGTCGCCGACGATTCGTCCTGACGCAGGACCGCGTTCTCGGTGACCGCGGAAGCGGGCTGCTCCGGACGCAGCAACTCGACGTACGCCGCACCGAAGATGCTGATCGGCAGGATCCTGACCGTCACGTTCGAGGGGACCCGGTCGGTCTTGTCGGGGTCGAGGTCGAGGGCCAGCTCGACCCCCTTCCGAGCCGGATCGATCGAGGCGACCTCACCGACCACGACACCGTCGAGCTTGACCTCTGCGCCAACTGTCAGTGCGCCGCCGGCCGAGTCGACCCTGGCCACCACCTGGACCTTGTCGTCGAACACACCGAACGACTTCATCAACAGCAGGCCGACCAGGGCGACCACGACGACCAGGATCACGCTCGCCCGGGCGGTCAGCACCCGGGAACTGGGCTGCCCGCGCATCAGCCGGCCACCCTGAAGCCCGGATCCGAACCCCAGAACACCAAGGTCAGGAGCATGTCGCACAACACCACGGACACGATGCTTGCTCGAATCGCCCGGCCGGTCGCCTCTCCCACGCCCTGCGGACCACTGCTGGCGCGGTAACCGAACCAGCAGTGGATCAGCGAGACGATCAGTGCGAAGACCAGGATCTTGATCACCGAATAGAGGATGTCTCTCGCATCGATGAACGAATAGAAGTAGTGCTGATAGGTGCCGCGGGACTGGTCGAACAGCACGACCACCGAGAACTCGGACGCCGCCCATGCACCGATCAGCCCGATCAGGTAGAGCGGCAGGATCGCGAACATCGCCGCCAACACGCGGGTGGTGACCAGGTAGCGCATCGGCTCGACCGCCATCACTTCGAGGGCATCGATCTCCTCGGAGATGCGCATCGAACCGATCTGCGCGGTGAACCGACAGCCCACCTGTCCGCCGAGGGCGAGAGCGGCGACCAGGGGGGCCAGCTCACGCGTGTTGACCCCGGCGGACACGAAGCCGGTGAGGGGCGCAAGGCCCATCAGTTCGAGACCGTTGAATCCCTCGATGCCCAGCGACGTACCTGCCGAGAGCGAGAGCAGAATCATCACGCCGACGGTGCCGCCGCCGACCAAGAGGGCACCGGTGCCCCAACTGATGTCGGCGAGCTGGCGCAACACTTCGCGATAGTAACGACGCAGCGTGAAACGGGTGCCCATGAAGGTCGTCCACGAGAACCACGCAAAGTCACCGAACCGGATCAGGTTCTCCTGCAGGCCTGCAGTCATCTTCGCCATCCGGGCCCCTCAGGCGATCCTGGCCGGGGCGAGCATCACGTAGGCCTGGGTGAGAGCGACGTTGACGACGGCGAGCGAGATCACGCTGATCACGACTGCTTCGTTGACCGCATCGGCCACGCCCTTGGGCCCGCCGCTGGCGGTGAGTCCCTTGTGGCAGGCGACGATGGTGGCGATGAAACCGAAGATCAGTGCCTTGAAGCTGGCAAGGAACAGGTCGGTCGGTTGGGCAAAGGAGACGAACGCAGCGATGTAGGTTCCGGAGCTGACCGCGCCCCCGCCCACGTTCAGGGTGTAGCCGGTGATGATCGAGGTCGAGGCGACGACAATGTTGAGGAAGAAAGCCACGCACAGCGCCGCGGCCACCCGCGGCGCCACCAGCCGCTGCACGGGATTGATGCCCATCACCCGCAGCGCGTCGACCTCTTCACGGATCGTGCGAGCACCCAGGTCGGCAGTGATCGCCGAACCCACTGCTCCCGCGATCATGATCGACGTGACCAGAGGAGCACCTTGGCGAAGGACGCCGATGCCGTTCACCGCGCCGGAGAACGACTCCGCCCCGATCTGGCCTGCCACGCCGCCGATCTGGATCGACACGATGACGCCGAACGGGATCGCCACCAGGATCGTCGGCAACATCGAGACACGGCTCATGAACCACGCCTGGAGGAGGAACTCCGACCAGGAGAAACGTCGGGTGACGATGTCACGCGCGGCAGTGACGAGCGCCTCGATGCCGAGGACGATCATCGCGCCCGCGGTCTCCAGCGCGGTCCGTCCGCGCCCGACCAGATCGACAGCAATCCGGGTCGACAGGCCCACTGATCGGCCACTGCTCACCTGCGATGTCATCAACCCCCGCTTCCGGTCGGCTGGGCTGCCCACCTCATGCAACGCGTAACGTAAACGTTAGTTACGTCATACTGCCAGGAGGCGGCCCGCCACCCACATCGCCTCGCCCTTCGAACGATCAAGAACGCGGGAGGTGACGCCGCGGTGCCAATCGCGGGCCACGCCGCGGTCTGCCCAGCCGTGCGAGCGCGACCAGGGCCTGGACCCGACGCCGGTGCCCGCGCCACGGCTCGAGGAAGACCTCGAGTTCAGCGTCGTCCATCGGGGCGCCGGTCAACGCCCATCCGATGTCCTTCGCCACGTGGAAGTCGCCGAGGCTCACGGCGTCGGGGTCACCGAGGGCACGTGCTCGGGTCTCTGCGCTGGTCCACACCCCCACGCCGGGCAGGGACCGGAGCCGGCGGTCCAGAAGATCCGGCTCGCGGTGAGCCGTCCGTTCGAGCGCCGGCGCGACCCGCGCCGCAGCGACCGCGGTCCGCGACCGGGCATGGTCGACCGGGAACCGGATCCACTCCCATGACGGAACCGCCGCCACGACCCGCGCGTCCGGCGGCACCATGAGGCCGAGCGCACCCCCGGGGCCGGGTGCAGGCTCGCCGCGCGCCCGGACCAGCCGCCGGTATCCCGCAAAGGCCTCCTGCCCGGTCACCTTCTGCTCGATGACGGCAGGCAGGAGCGCGTCGAAGACGAGACCGGTGCGCCCGATCCGCCAGTGAGGGTGCCGCCGCCGGGCCTCCTCCAGGACCGGGTGCCGCGCCTCGAAGCCCGACCAGTCGTCATCGGCGCCGAGCAGTGCCGGCATCGCCTCCAGCAGCCATTCGGCACCCGGACCCCACGCGGTCCCGACCACCAGACCGTCGGTCGGCCGCGCCTGCATCCGGAGCGCACCTGCGCCTTCGGGAGTCGACGAGGCGCGCCAGTGACCACCGCCGGAGTCGGCCCGGTGGGTCGGATCACCGGTGCCGCGCCGCAGGGGCGCGAGTACGGCCCCGACCGGACACGGCCAGCTCGGACGCCACTCCCGCACCAGTTCGCCCACCCAGCAGTTCTACCCGAAGCGCCGCCGGCAACGGTGCGAACACGTGTCACCACGGTGTGCAACCCGCAGTTACAGGATGGTTATGATCGGCCTCATGAGCGAGCGCACCACGTCCCCCTCCGCGCCGAGGCAGGACGGACGCCGGTCCGCTGCGGCCACGCGTCGCCGCAAGCGCGAGCAGGAGATCCTCGCCGCCACCCGGGCACTCTTCGACGCCCGCGGCGTGCGCGACGTGCACATCGACGACATCGCCCGCGCGGTCGGCACCAACCGCGCCATCATCTATCGACACTTCTCCGGCAAGGAGGAGTTGTTCGCCCTCACTCTGGTCGGCTACCTCGACGAACTCCTCGACCTGATGGGCGCAGTCGACGGAGACGACCCCGCGGACCGCCTCCAGGGCATGGTCGAGGCGTTCGTCGACTTCGGCGTCGCCAACCCGGCGTTCGTCGAGTGCGCCCAAGGGTTGATGCGCCGTCCCGGCCCGGAACTCTTCGACGAGATCTCGGAATCTGCGCTCTTCCGGCTCGGCCGCGCGATCGCCGGGTGCCTGAGCGTCCTCACCCGCACCCTGGACGACGGCGTCGACCGGGATGTCTTCAAGATCGACGACACCGAGGTCCTGGCCAATCACATGTATGCCACCGGCCTGGGCGCCCTTCAACTTGCGCGGATCGGCATCTATGTCAAGGAGTTGGCGCCGGGGATCCCGACGACGAGTCCACTCGCCGTCGAGACCGTCCGCGACTACCTCGTGGTGACCAATCTGGCTCTCGCGCGGGGCTGATCAGTTCCGTTCGAGAATCGCCACGACGCCCTGACCACCGGCTGCGCAGATCGAGATGAGGCCACGGCCCGAGCCCTTCTCCGCAAGCAACTTGGCGAGCACCGGCACGATGCGACCACCGGTCGCGGCAAACGGGTGCGCGGCGGCGAGCGACGAGCCGTTGACGTTCAACTTGCTCCGGTCGATCGCACCGAGCGGCGCGTCGAGGCCGAGCCGCTCCTTGCAGAACACCGGGGACTCCCACGCCTTGAGGGTGGAGAGCACCTGCGAGGCGAACGCCTCGTGGATCTCGTAGAAGTCGAAGTCCTGCAGCGTGAGGCCCTCGCGGGTGAGCATCTGGGCGACCGCGTAGGCCGGCGCCATCAGCAGGCCCTCGTCACCGCCGACGTAGTCGACGGCCGCCGTCTCGTATGCCGTGAGATAGGCCAGCACCGGCAGGTTCCGCTCCGCGGCCCACTCCTCGGAGGCGAGCAACACGACGGACGCACCGTCACTCAGTGGCGTGGAGTTGCCGGCGGTCATGGTGGCTGCCTCGCCCCTGCCGAAGACCGGCTTGAGCTTGGCCAACTTCTCGACCGTCGAGTCCGGCCGCAGGTTGTTGTCCCGCTCGACGCCGCGGAAGGGCGTGACCAGGTCGTCCTGGAACCCGGCCTCGTAGGACGCGGCGAGGTGCTGGTGGGAGGCCGCGGCCAACTCGTCCTGCGCCTCGCGGGTGATGCCCCACTCGAGCGCGGTCAGCGCCTGGTGGTCGCCCATCGAGAGTCCGGTGCGGGGCTCGGAGTTCTGCGGAACGGCCAGGCTGACGTCGCCAGGTCGGATCTTGGCCAGGGCTGCGAGCCGGGCCTTCGTGTCCTTGGCCTGATTGACCTTGATCAGCTTCTTGCGGAGTTTCTCGCCCACGGCGAGAGGCGCGTCGGAGGTGGTGTCGGAGCCACCGGCGACGCCGACGTCGATCTGGCCGAGCGCGATCTTGTTGGCCACCTGGATGACTGCCTGGAGGCCGGTGCCGCAGGCCTGCTGGAGGTCGTAGGCCGGCGTACGCGGTGAGAGCTTGGAACCGAGCACGACCTCGCGAGCCAGGTTGAAGTCCCGGCTGTGCTTGAGGACGGCACCCGCGGCGAACTCGCCGAGTTGTTCGCCCTCGAGACCGAAGCGCGCGACGAGGCCGTCGAGTGCGGCGGTGAGCATCTCCTGGTTGGAGGCATCCGCATAGACGGTGTTCGACCGGGCGAACGGAATGCGGTTGCCGCCGATGACGGCGACGCGACGAGTGGTGGCCTGCATGTGGTGACTCCTGGCTTCGGTGTGCAGCGGTATGACAAGTGGACTGGGTCCACCTTCCTGTCTCCCACTATCCTTGCGCTTTGTTACTCGTTGGTACAGCAATGAGGCGGAGATCACGAAACCTGAACTCCGAGTTACAACATATGTTGCATACCATCGATCAGAATCCGCCCGACTTCCGACCTCAGCAAGGACTTCACGATGAGCGATCGCTACCAAGCCTTCACGAAGAACCCGATCGGCAAGCTGCTGGTCAAGAACCTCGGTCTGCCCGACCCGACGGTGCTCGAGCGCTGGACCGACGGGGCACCGCTGGTCGACGGCGTGGTCGTGCTCGGCGGCAACGGCCGTCTTGCCGACGTGCTCCCGGCCCGTCTGGACGGCCTCGGCATCACCCACACCACCTCACTTGCGGACGGGGCCCGCGCGAAGGCCCTCGTCTTCGACGCCACCGGCATCAGCTCGAGCGCCGAGCTGGTCGCTCTCCAGGAGTTCTTCACCCCTCTGCTGCGGCGCCTCGAGGCCTGCGCCCGCGTGGTCGTCCTGGGCACCCCGCCCACCGCGGTCTCCGGTGCGGAGCGCGTCGCCCAACGTGCGCTCGAAGGCTTCACCCGATCCCTCGGCAAGGAGATCGGCAAGGGCTCGACCGTCCAGTTGGTGCAGGTCGGAGTCGGCGCCGAAACCGCGGTCGACTCGACGCTCGCGTTCCTCCTCTCACCGAAGTCCGCCTACGTCTCGGGCCAGGTGGTCCGGATCGGCACCACCGGCGCCACGACTGCGCCGAAGGTCGACTGGCAGCGCCCGCTGGCCGGCAAGTTGGCGATCGTCACCGGCGCCAGCCGGGGCATCGGCGAGCAGATCGCCCGCGTGCTGCACCGGGACGGCGCAACCGTCCTCGGCATCGACGTACCGCAGGCCGCCAGCGAGCTCCAGGCAGTGATGCGCGAACTCAACGGTGACTCCCTCACCCTCGACATCACACACGCCGATGCTCCGCAGCGGATCGCCCACCACGTCAAGGAGAAGCACGGCGGGGTGGACGTGATCGTGCACAATGCCGGCATCACCCGGGACAAGAAGTTGGCCAACATGGTGAAGGACCGCTGGGACTCGGTCATCGCCGTCAACCTGACTGCACCGGAGCTGATCACGCGAGCACTGCTCGATGCCGATGCGATCAACGAGAACGGACGGGTGATCGGCGTCGCTTCGATCGCCGGCATCGCGGGCAACGTCGGCCAGACCAACTACGCCGCGTCGAAGGCCGGCGTGATCGGTTTCGTCGACTCCCTCGCGGGCACGCTCCCCAAGGGGATCACCATCAACGCGGTGGCTCCCGGATTCATCGTCACGGCAATGACCGCGGCCGTGCCCTTCGCCACCCGCGAGGTCGGCCAGCGGCTCAACGCGATGAGCCAGGGCGGTCTTCCGGTCGACGTGGCCGAGACCATTGCGTGGTGCGCCAGTCCCGCCTCCAGCGCGGTCGACGGCAACGTGGTCCGCGTCTGTGGCCAGATGATGTTGGGAGCCTGACGTGACGGAGACCCGCGTCATCACCGGCGCGGCAGGTGGGATCGGGCAACTGCTCCGGGCGGCGCTGCCGACCGTGCCGGTGGTCAACCAACTGCCCGGGATCAAGCGGACCAGCCGCACCCTGCCCGACCTGGTGCTCCGGACCGAGCAGGTCGCGGTCGATCCGGAGCACGTGCGCAGGTACGCCGAGGTGTGCGGATTCGCGCGCAGCGACGCTCTGCCACCGACCTACCTGCACATGCTCTGCTTCCCGCTGCACATGGCCGTGATGAGCGACAGTGAGTTTCCGTTCCCGGCGATCGGCACCGTGCACCTGGAGAATCGCATCGAGCGGCTGGCCCACCTGGGGCCGGGCGCGGTCGTCGATGCCTCCGTGCACGCCACCAACCTCCGCACCCACGCCAATGGGACGGCGTACGACATGGTGGCGTCGGTGAGCGCTGACGGGGTCGAGGTCTGGCGCAGCACCTCGACCTACCTGCGGGTCGGCAAGGGTGACCGGGAACGGGGCGACCGTGGCACCGAGTTCGGTGAGCCCGTCCCGGGCGTGGCGTCCTGGCGGTTGCCGAGCAGCCTCGGGCGCACCTATGCCCGGGTCTCCGGTGACAGCAACCCGATCCACCTGCACCCGTTGACGGCCAGGGCGTTCGGCTTCCCCCGCCACATCGCGCACGGCATGTGGACCAAGGCCCGTGCCCTCGCCGCACTGGACAACAGGCTTCCTGAGCAGGTCCGCGTCGAGGTCGGGTTCAAGAAGCCGATCTTCCTGCCCGGCACCGTCGCCTTCGGTTTCCGCGGCGCCGAGGACGGCATCAGGTTCTCGGTCACCGATCCCCGCAAGGGCGCGCCCCACGTCGTGGGACGGACCACGCCACTCTGAGCAGCTCCGCCGAACACCCCGCGTCGTCAGGGCGCGGGGTGTTTGCGGATCAGGCCCTCCTGGGCGACCGTCGCCACCAGTTCGCCGGTCTGGCTCCACACCCGGGCCAGCACCAGACCTCGGCCACCGGACGCAGAGGGCGAGTGCTGGTCGTAGAGCCACCACTCGTCCGCGCGGAACGGTCGGTGGAACCAGATCGTGTGGTCCAACGACGCAACCTGCATGCCGGGGCTCGCGGTGCGCAGGTTGTAGGGCACCAACGCCGCGCTGATCAGCGTCATGTCGCTGGCGTAGGTGAAGGTCGCGACGTGCTCCAGCGAGTCGTCCGAGAGACGACCGTCCACACGGACCCAGGTCATCGCCCGCGAGGGTCGGGTGGGGTCGTCCGGGATGCCGCCCAGCAGCGTGTTGCCGAGGTAGCGGACGTCGAGCGCCGCCCACTCCTCGGTCCACTGCCGCATCGTCTCGGAGTCGTCGTGGGCCTTCCTGCTGGAGAACAACTGAGGCAGGGTGAGCCCCTCCTCCGGAGGGCGGACGTCCGGCATCGTGTCCTGGTGTTCGAGGCCGACCTCGTGCCGTTGGAAGTTGGCGGAAAGCACATAGATCGGACGACCGTGCTGGCGGGCGACCACCCGACGGGTGGCGAACGAACGGCCGTCGCGCACATTCTCGACGTCATAGACGATCGGCACGGCCGTGTCTCCGGGCCGGAGGAAGTAGGAGTGCATCGAGTGCACGTCGAGGCCCTCGACCGTGCGAGCTCCGGCGATCAACGCCTGTGCGGCCACCTGGCCTCCGAACACCCGCTGCAGCGTGGTGGTCGGCTGCCGCCCGCGGAACAGGTTGCCGTCGATGTCCTCGAGGTCGAGGAGGTCGACCAACTCAGCTGCTGATCGTGGCACCCTCAGTTCCCTTCTCGGGGTTCGTCCGGATCGTCGAGGCCGGCGAGGAAGCGCTCGAACTCTGCGCCGAGCTCGTCGCCGGTCGGCAACTCCCTGCCCTCGGCGAGGAGACTGCTGCCTGCCTGCTCGGCGGCACGGAACGTGTCGTACTGCTGTTCCAGACCGGCGACCAGGCCCGCGACATCCGGATTCTCCTCCAGGTGCTGGGCGATCCGCCGATCCTGCTCCTCGACGGCCCGGTCGAGACTGTGGGTCTCCCAGACGAGGTCGGTGACCGACTGCAGACCCTCCAGCAGAGACCTGGCTGCCGAACTGTGGTCGAACTCTGCCAGATAGTGCGGGACGTGGACGACGAAGCCGGTCAGGTCATGCCCCCACTGCTCGAGCCGCACCGCGAGCAGTGCATGTGCCGACGCCGGCACCCGCAGGTCGGAGTTCCACAGATTGTTGCCGAGCATCAGTGCGGGGTTGTTGGCGTACTGCGTGACCGGCAGCGGGCGGGTGTGGGGCGTAGTCATCGGAACCGAGTCGAGCGTGACGACGAGCGCCACCTGGAAGCGCGTCACCACCGCACGCACCGCTCTGGCGAACGCCTCCCAGCGAGCGTCGGGCTCCGGACCGGTGAGCATCAGGAACGGCATGTCCGCCTCGTCGCGCATCAGTCGCACCACCAACCGCGGGGCGTCGTAGTCGGTGTAGTGGTCCCGCGAGAACGTCACGGCCGGCCGCCGAGCGCGGTAGTCGTGGAAGACGTCGGCATCGAAGGTGGCCACCACCGGGCCGGACGAGGCCGCTGCGAGGTGCCGCGTGGTGAGGGCGGCCGCGTGGCCGGCGTCCAGGAAGCCGTCGAGCGCGACCACCAGCGGCAGACCCGGTCGGTCGGCGAGCTCCACGGGGACGTCGTCGACGATGTGGACGTGCTTCACGGGATGCCCCTCCTCAGACGCTGCGTGCGTGAGCGAAAGCCTCCCACATCCCCTGTGCGCCGAATGCGGCCGGTCAGGAACCGAACGTGGCCAGAACCCGCCGGCCGGTCGCTTCAGCCAAGGTGCGCGACGAGATGCCGAGCATTCGCTGGAGGACGACATCCTGGGTGTCGCTCGAGGTACCTCCGTCCGCACCCATCTCGTCGAGGAGGCGCCACAACGTCTGTTCGCCGTAGGCAGCGGCGATGTACTCGCAGGCGTACCACGCGATGCCGTAGTTGGCGGACGAGTCGGCGCCGTTGAAGGTGGCATCCGACGGGAGGCGCGCGAGCCCCTCCTCCGCAGCTCGCACGGTCTGACGAGAGATCAACCTCTCCTGGGGCGCCAACGGACGGACCGAGACATACTCCGCCAACCCCTCGGACAGCCACGTCGGAACCCGGTCGTCACGCTGTCCCAACGCGACGTGCACGAGTTCGTGCCGGATCAGGCGGGACCTCGAGTCCGGCGTCCGCTCGAGGATCCGCGGGTGCAGCAGGAACCGGGTGCCGGCGTACCGGGTGGCACCGGGACGCACCGGAACCGGGAACGCCACCCCGTCCAGCTGCTCGGGATCACCACCAGGCAGGTCGTCGAGCGCTCGCAGGAAGTCAGTGTTGGACAGGGCGTAGACCACCACGGTGTGAGACCACTCCAGTGGCACCACCGCGCTGACCTGGTCGATCGCGCGCTCCACCTCCGTGATGATCTGGCGGCCCGTCATGGAGGAGTCGCGGTCGAACACACCCAGCACTCCGTCACCGTGCAGGATCTCGACGGGTGCGAGATCCCACGGCTGGGGAGTGCCGCTCGGCGTCCCGTCCGGTGGCGGCCGGACGGCGCTGATCCGGAGTGCGCCGTCCTGTTCGCGCACGAAGTCGTAGACGGTGGGTGTGTGGACGGGCGCGGTGTCGAACCCGTCGAGCCGCAGGACCACGTCGAGCGCAGCCGTCACACCGGTCGCGGTGCGAGTGACGTCGTCGGCGTCGAGAGAGTGCGCAAACCGCTGGATCGGCAACTGGCGCAGGTTCTCGAACCACACGCGCTGGGTGTGCCGCAGCCCGGGGTCGGACGCGACCCCCTCGAGGAACGCATCCACGTTGCCGTGGCGTACCGCCCGGGACCGTGCCTGCAACACTGCCGACACCTCGGCGACATCGATCGCCTCCGAACTCGCATGTCCGGGTGGCTCAGGTGGTCCTCCACCCAGCCCGCACCCACCGAGGAGCCCTCCGACCAGCAGCAGCGCGGCGAATCTTCCCTCCCAGGATCGCCTAGCGCCCCGCATCCGCATCGACCAGTGCCTGGTCCGTGGACAACGCGGACAACTCGGTGGCCACGCTGTCGGCCAACGCCGGGCCGGTCAGTCCGATCCGTTCGAGGATCGCCGCGCGTTTGGCATGCGCCAGGAACTCCTGCGGTACGCCGTGCAACCGCACCGGAACCCTGATCCCCGCATCGGTGATCGTCTGGAGGACCACGCTGCCCACTCCCCCGACCACACCGTTGTCCTCCACCACCACCACCAGCCGGTGCTGGCGGGCAAGGTCGAGCAGCGCCGGATCCACGGGCTTCACCCAACGCGGGTCCACGACGGTCACCCCGACGCCGAGGTCGTCGAGACGCGTGGCCGCGTCGAGCGCGACCGTGGCCATCGATCCCACCCCGACCAACAACACGTCCGGTCTCTCGCCTTCGGCGAGCACGTCGCAGTCGCCCACGCGTCGCAGTGCCGGGATGTCGTCGGGAGGCGGTCCCTTGGGGAACCTGACGACGGTCGGCCCGTCGTCCACCCGGACGGCCTCTTCCAGCAGCTCCCGGAGACGACTGCCGTCCCGTGGCGCCGCCAACCGGAGACCGGGCACCACCTGCAGGATCGACATGTCCCACATGCCGTTGTGGCTGCCCCCGTCGTCACCGGTGACACCACTTCGGTCGAGCACGAAGGTGACGCCACACTTGTGCAGCGCAACGTCCATCAGCACCTGGTCGAAGGCCCGGTTGAGAAACGTCGCATAGACAGCGACGACGGGATGCAGTCCGCCCATCGCCAGGCCGGCCGCCGACGTGGCCGCATGCTGCTCGGCGATGCCGACGTCGAAGGTCCGCTCGGGGAACCGCTGCGCGAACGCGTCGAGGCCGACCGGGTGCATCATCGCCGCGGTCACCGCCACGACGTCGGAGCGACGCTCACCGAGGTCGACCATCGCCCGGGCGAACAGGTCGGTCCAGATCTCGGCCTTCGGGCGTTCCTTGCCCGATTCGATGTCGAAGGGGCCGGGCGAGTGGAACTGGTCGGCCTCGTGACGGATCGCAGCGTCGTAGCCCTGACCCTTCACGGTGAGGGCGTGCACGATCACCGGACCACCGAAACGCTTGGCCTGGGTGAGCGCCTGCTCCATCGCCGCACGGTCGTGACCGTCGACCGGGCCGACGTACTTCAGACCGAGGTCTTCGAAGAGGCCCTGAGGAGCGAGCACGTCCTTCATGCCCTTCTTGATCGCATGCAGCGCGTCGTACGCCGCGGGCCCGACGCCGGGGACGGCGTTGAGCCGACGCTTGACCTGGTCGAGCACCGCCTCGTAGCGGGGGTTCGTGCGCAACGTGGTCAGCGCGGTGGCAAGCCCGCCGATCGTCGGGGTGTAGGAGCGTTCGTTGTCGTTGACGACAATCACCAGACGGCTGTCCTTGGCGATCGCGATGTTGTTGAGGGCCTCCCACGCCATTCCGCCGGTGAGCGCACCGTCGCCGATCAGGGCAACGACATGGCGGTCCTCACCCTTGATCCGGTAGGCCTTGGCCAAGCCGTCGGCGTAGGAGAGTGCGGTCGAGGCATGGGAGTTCTCGACGATGTCGTGGGGCGACTCCGCGCGGCTCGGGTAGCCGGAGAGACCGCCCTCGGTGCGCAGCGTGTCGAAGCGGTCAGCCCGCCCGGTCAACAGTTTGTGTACGTAGGTCTGGTGTCCGGTGTCGAACACGACCCGGTCGTGCGGCGAGTCGAAGACCCGGTGCACGGCGATCGTCAGCTCCACCACGCCGAGGTTGGGACCGAGGTGACCACCGGTGCGGGAACAGACCGAAACCAGACGCTGCCGGACCTCGGCGGCGAGGGCGTCCAGCTGCTCGTCGGAGAGGTCACGCAGGTCACGCGGGGTCGAGATCGACTCCAGGTAGCCCATGTGGTGCAGTCCTCCGGTCCGGTCGCGACCCACGGATCGGGGCCGTCGGGACAGTCTAGTCACGGCCTGTGCGCGGCGACCTGCAGGCGGCGGTACAGCGTCGATGCGAGGAAACCCGGAAGCACCAGACGTGCCGAGTTGGTGAGCGGGCGGGTGAGCAACTCGTCGCCGGGGACGAAGATCATCTGGCGCCCTTCGGCGCAGGTGATGTCAGCGTCCGTCAGCTCGGTTGCGGCGGCGAACACATGGACCAGATCGACGGTGCCGTAGGCGACGTGGTGCACCGGCGAGTCCTCCCAGTGCACGAGGGTTCCCGCAAATCGCACTCCGGTCTCCTCCTCCACCTCGCGGCGCGCGCCCGCCTCCGGGGTTTCGCCGTCCTCCAGGTGTCCCCCGGGGAAGCCCCAGCAGTCCGGGTCGAGGACCGGCCGGTCGTCACGCTCCTGCATCAGGATGCCGCCACTCCGGTCCACCAGCAGCACGCTGGCGAACCTGTGACCGGGTGGGTCCGGCGGGACGCCCCGGTGCAGAGGTGAGTCGATGAACAGCTCGAGGAAGTGGCGTGACGAAGGGGTCAGGTCGAGAGTGGGCACATCTTCGGGGGCGACGAAGCAGATCCGGCGTCCCTCCGTGCAGGTGACGTCGTCGTCACCCAGTTGGACCTGGGCGACGAAGAAGGAGTGGTCGACCGGTCCGCACCGAGGGCAGTCGTGCCGCTCGACGAGCCAGGGCAACAGGGCACCGGTCGGCAGGTCGATTCCGGTCTCCTCGAGCAACTCGCGACGAGCTGCCTCGACCGGGGACTCCCCCGGTTCGACGTGTCCACCCGGGGTGCACCACTGGTCCGCGTGGGTGGGCGCTCCTGAGTCACGCTCCTGGAGCAGGATCGCGCCGGTGGGATCGACCAACAGGTAGCAGGCCACGGCAGGGATCACGGAGGGCGGAGCCATGGCGTCACAGTGACATGGATCTCAGCCGGGTCCAAAAGCGAGACATCTGGCTCGGATGCCCCAATTCCTCTGGGTGGCCGCCCTCACCGGAGCAGCGCGCGCACTGCGTCGATGGTGTCGATCTCCGATGCGGTCTTGTCCTGGCGGTACCGAAGCACCCGGGCGAAGCGGAGCACCACGCCACCCGGGTAGCGCGTCGAGCGCTGGACGCCGTCGAAGGCCACTTCCACGACCTGTTCCGGTCGCACGTGAACGACCTGACGCTCGCGTGCGGTCTCCAGCTGCAGAAAGCGCTGTGTCTGCCAGGCAAGGACCTCGTCGGTCATGCCCTTGAACGTCTTGCCGAGCGGCACGAGAGTGCCGTCACCGGCGCGGGCAGCGAGATGGATGTTGGACAGACTGCCTGCTCGTCGTCCGCTGCCCCATTCCGCCGCGGTGACGACGAGGTCCAACGTGTGCCGTGGCTTGACCTTCACCCATGCTGCGCCCCGCTGACCCGCGGTGTAGGGCGAGTTGAGCGTCTTCACGACGACACCCTCTCCACCGCCCGCCACCACTGCGTCGAAGAACGCAGTCGCCTCGAGGGGATCAGCAGTGAGGAGATGCGGGACCCGGTCCGCTGCCGGGACGACCCGTTCGAGAACCGCCAGGCGATCGGCGAGCACCTCGTCGAGCAGGTCCGCACCGGCATGGTGCAACACGTCGAAGAAGCACGCCCGCAGAACTGGACCGTCGGACGAACTGGCAGATCGCGCAGCAGTCTCCTGGAACGGGCGGGGCATGCCGTGCTCGTCGCGGAGCAGCGCTTCACCGTCCAGCACCAGGTCTCCGGGCGCACCGAGCGCGCGCACCTGTTCCACCACTCCGGGCAGGCGCGCGGTGATCTCCTCGGAGCTGCGGGTGAAGACCCGGACCTGCGTGCCGTGTCGATGCACCTGCACCCGAATGCCGTCGAGCTTGGTGTCGACGAGCACCGCTGCTCCACCGGAGCGGTCGATTGCCTCCCGCGGCGTCGTCGCGCTCCCCGCAAGCATCGGCCGAACCGGCCGTCCCAGCTCGAGTTTGACCGCAGCGAGCGCCGCGCCTCCACCGCTCGAGGCAGCCACCGCGACGTCGGCGGTGGAGCCGCCCAGCATGGCAGCCCGTCGGACCAGGATGGGGTCGACATCGAAAGCGACCGCGACCGCTTCCAACATCAGGGCGTCCAGGGCTCCTTGGCGCAGGTTGCCCGACACCAGACCGGCCAGAAACTGCTGTTCCGGTTCGGTGGCACGGCCGAACAGTTGTGTGACAACGTCCCTGCGGGCCGCAGCCGAGCCGGCTCCGCGCAGCGCCGCCATCGCCGCGAATGCATCGTCGACTGCGAGGACGCCGAGCGAGGTCGTGTCGGCTGGCGCGGGAAGGTTGCGGAGCCCCGACCACCCCAGCCCGGTACGTCGTTGTCGCAGCTCCCCGGAGAGGTAGGACACCACGACGGGCAGTGCGGTGCGCTCGGAGTCGGCCAGCACCTGCGCCAGCACCTCCCGTTTGGTGTTGCGGGACCGGGTTCGTCGCGTCTCCTCCCAGGCGCCCACCAGATCCGCGAGCCGCATCTCAGCGCCGCCCGACCGCGTCCGCGATGCGAACTGCTGCGCGGGCGCGGAGTCCTGGCCCCCGAACCAGAACGGCTGCGTGCTCCGCGCCTTCACGCACGCCGTCCCGCGTCGTCGGAATCGTGATCACGGCCCTGCGGCGTCCCGGCTCGAGCAGCACCGTTCCGAAGTGGCCGCTCCTGGGCAGCGAAACAGCCGGGTCGTCCAGTCCCCAGCGTCTGCGCCAACCGGCTGCCAGATCGCCGACCTGGGCGGACGGCGCCCTGCCGCGCACGAACCGCCACGTGTAGAGCCGGTGGTCGGTCACCGGTGCGGTCAGTCGCACCATGAGCCTGATCACGCCACCCTCGCGCACCTGCCTGCGTTTCGCCCGTAGGCGCACGGTCGGCGCCGGCTCGTCGTCCACCACCCGGACCCTGCCGACGTACGCGCCGGTGGTGGCCGCGCTGGTCGCGACCGCCGTCGTGTGGATGACCACCGGCGTGTCGTCGTAGGTGTGGTTGCGGGGGAACTCCACGGCCACCGCGCCCTCGGTCGTTCCCGGGGCAACGACGACATCCAGTCGGGCGCCGTACGGCCGAGCAACCACGACCTGCACCGTGGCGGGCTCCGAGACAGTTCCGTGCACGGTGAAGGGCAGCTGGGCGGTGCCCCGTCCCGCGCCGCCACCCTCCGCGACCCGGGTGCGACCGAAGTCGATGACGGGAAGCCGAACGGCGGGCACCGGAGCCAGCGTTGCAGGCGTCGCGGCAACGTCATGGATCCAGATCCGGCCGAGTTCGGTCGCGGCTACCAACTCGATCGCGGTGACGCGGGTGCGGTCGATGTCTGCGGCATGCTCGGACGCCACACTGACGGTCTGCGCCCAGTGCCGCGCATGCACGGATCCACCCGGAAGCGGGCCAAGGCCAGCAATCGTCGCAGGAAGCAGCGCGGAGGTCGCCCCGGAGGCGTCATGCAGACGAAAGCCCAGGCCCAGATCGCGCTGCGTGGGGTCGATCGTGGTGCGCAGGTCGAGACGACGCGTGCTGAGGTCGAGGGACGTGCCGAGGTCAAGGGTGACCCGTTGCCCGCGGCGCTGCCACGTGACTTCGAGGTCGGTGCGTTCGGGCAGCCGCTCCTCGAGCCCGGGCCAGTTCGGGCTCGGGCCGTCGATGCCCTGCCCGCACACGCCGGCCTTCCTGCGGGCGCTCACCACCGCCCGGCAGAACCGGGCGTCGGCAGTCGCACCGGCGCGGGGGTTCATGTCGTGTCCGGGTCTCCGGAGTTCGCGTCCCCCACCGACCGCCGCCGAGTGCGTGATCGCGCGGCCCATCGAGGCAGCGGTTGCCGGGCTACCGTCGAACAGCGGGGCGAACTCCTGCTGACCGTCCGCGAAGAGTCGCACCGCACCGGCCACCAGTGCTGACGCGGCTGCACGCTGTTCGGATGCGGACAATCGTTCCGCATGCTGACGTCCGCAGTACGCCTTCTTCCTCCCGAACCAGTCGTCGCTCGACGGGGCGTCGGACAGGCCGGGCGTCCACTCGGTGTTGAACCAGTTGTGATTCGCACCGATCATCAGCACGGCACTCTTCAACGCCGTGTCTGCACCTGAGAGATCACGTCCGAAGTCCACGAAACGCTGCCCCTGCAGGTCGCTGACGTCTCCGTCGCAGTGCGGCAGCACCGTGACGGTCGGCACGTAGGGCGTGCTCTGCGACCCGAAATCGGTGGGTGCCAGGAGCACCTGGCCGACCACGGTGTGCGGCGCGGTGAGCTGGGTCCGAGTCGCGAGCCGGTTGACTCCCTCACCGCCGCGGCTGTGCCCGACGAGCACGACCCGGTCGAGGTCGACCCGATGCGCTGCGGCGAGGCCCGCCCAGTGCGCGAGATGGGCATCGACGAGGTCGGCACGAGCACCTGCCCCGGCATCCGGCAGCGCATCGTCCTGGGCGTTGATGCCGTTGGCGCGGATCGACACCGTGGTGTGGCCCTGACTGGCCAGGAGGCGCTGGAGGTAGTCGAAGCCGAGGTGGCTCGGAACGTCTACCGCGCCACCGCGACAGGGCCAGGTCCAGGTGTCGGCGCTGCTGCCCTCGGGCGCGTAACAGAACTCGTGGCGCCCGTGCAGGAAGACGACCAGCGGTCGCGGGCCGGTGGCTGCCGAACGCACCGGTTCGACGACGTGGCCGACCATCTCGACCGGCTCGGCAAGTCCGTCGAGCGTGATCGGCGCCAGCACGTAGTCCTCGCTGCGGATCTGGTGTGGGCCCGGCGTCGCCGGATCCGCGGCGAGCCGACGGCGGGCGGCGGCGCCGGAACCACTCTCACCCGAACCCGCTTCGGTCCCGTCCGTGCCCGGTTCGTCGATGCGGTCGCCGGAGAGCACAACGTCCAACGTGGACGGGTCGGGGACGGCGCCGGTGACGGTGACCTGCACCGACCGGCCGTCCTCAGCCACCACCGCCGCGCCGAGCGACCGTCCGCGTGCATCGACCACCTCGGGACGGTCAGAGGTGATCGGCAACCGGTGCGGCGCCGTCCAGGTGAGCGTGCTGAGCCCGTCCCGTGAGGTCGCCACCCGCCAGCCGTCGTCCGGAGATGTCGGCGTGGAGGGCGACCCTGCTGCGGGGACCATCAAGCCGGTGACGAGGAGCACGGCCGCGAAGGCAGTGCGTGGGAGGAGTCGGGGCACGACAGCAGCGTAGTGTCGACCCGTGAGCACGCCCCGCACGCGCCTGCGCGTCGCCTTCGTCGCCGGAGCAACCCCGGACAAGTGGGCCCGTCGTTGGCGGGAACAGTTCCCGAGGATCCCCCTCCAACTGCTACCTGTCGAAGACGCTCTCCAGACCGCGGTGCTCGAGACCGGCGAGGCTGACATGTCGCTGGTGCGGCTCCCGGTCGACAGCGACGTGCACCACGTCGTGAAGCTCTATGACGAAGTGCCGGTGGTCGTCGTACCCAAGGACCATCCCGCGACCGCGTTCGACTCCGTGCAGTTGGCGGATCTGGCTGACGAGCAACTCATCCAGGACCCACGCGAGGTTCCGGGATGGGAGCAACTCGCCACCGCGCCACGGCTCGACTGGCCAGCCATGGGCGTGGCCGAAGCGATCGAGGTGGTCGCTTCCGGCACCGGCGTGGTGGTGTTGCCGATGTCGCTGGCCCGCCTGCACCACCGCAAGGACGTCAACCACGTCGTGCTCGACGATGGTCCGGTCACCACCGTCGCCCTCGTCTGGAGGCGTGAGGAGGACGACGACGTGCTGCAATGCTTCGTCGGAGTCGCCAAGGGCCGCACCGCACGTTCGTCGCGCTGACCCCCGTCAGTCGCCGAGCAACTCGCCGAAAGCAGCGCCGAGCACCCGGGCGCTGGCATCGACCTGGCGCGACCAGGACAACGCCTGCTCGTCGGCCTGGTCCGACACATGCTTGAGCAGGCGCACCGGCACACCGAAGGCCGAGGCTGCATAGGCCACCGCGTACCCCTCCATGTCGACCAGGTCGGCGCGCTGGGCGAGGCGGTCCCGCACCGCGGTGTCGGCGACGAACACGTCACCCGTCGCGAGCACCGGCCCTTCGCCGATCCGCAGCTGGATGCGTTCCTTCGGGTCGTGACCCAGCGAGCGGATCGCATCGGCGCTGAGGTCGTGGTTGATCACCGCCACCGGAGCGTGCAGGCCGGACAACCCGGGGCGCAGCGCACCGGCGGTCCCGAGGTTGAGCACCACGAGGTCGGTGAGGTCCGTCTGGGCGGACAACGCCCGGGTGACGGCAACGGCCGCCGCGGTCTTGCCGATCCCGGTGACGAGCACCGGCACTCCCTCGGGGACGTACGCCGCCTCCTCGGCAACCGCGGTCACCACGAGATACCTCACCACGACGTGGCCAGGGGTCGACCTTCGGAGTAGCCGGCCGCCGACTGGACGCCGACCACGGCACGCTCGCGGAACTCGGCGAGATCAGCAGCACCGGCATACGTGCAGGCCGAGCGCACTCCAGCGGTGATCTGGTCGAGGAGGTCCTCCACCCCCGGGCGGTGGGGGTCGAGATACATCCGCGAGGACGAGATCCCTTCCTCGTACAACCCCTTGCGGGCGCGGTCGAAGGCGGACTCAGACGCCGTGCGGTTGGCGACCGCGCGGGCAGATGCCATGCCGAACGACGACTTGTAGGCCCGTCCGTCACTGTCGAGGACGAGGTCGCCGGGTGACTCGTGGGTGCCGGCGAACCACGATCCGACCATCACCGAGGAGGCTCCTGCTGCCAGGGCCAGCGCCACGTCACGGGGGTGCCGGACGCCGCCGTCGGCCCAGACGTGCTTGCCGAGGTCGCGCGCTGCGTCAGCACACTCGAGCACTGCCGAGAACTGGGGGCGACCGACTCCGGTCATCATCCGGGTGGTGCACATCGCACCCGGACCGACGCCCACCTTGACGATGTCGGCGCCCGCCTCGATCAGCGCGCGGGTGCCCTCGGCCGACACGATGTTGCCCGCCACCACCGGCACCGTCGGTGACAGCGCCCGCACCTGCTGCAGCGCCTGGATCATGCGGTCCTGGTGGCCGTGTGCGGTGTCGATGACCAGCGCGTCGACGCCGGCATCGAGCAGGGCCGCGGCCCGACCTGCGACGTCGCCGTTGACACCTACCGCAGCTGCCACCGCCAACCTCCCGTCGCGGTCGACCGCCGGCCGGTAGACCGTGGCTCGGAGCGCACCCAGCCGGGTGAGGACGCCGACGAGTCGTCCGTCTGCGTCAAGGGCAGGAGCCAGCCTGACCCGTGCTCGGTCGAGCACGTCGAAGGACTCCCGCGGGTCGGCGTCGGCAGCAACCGTGACCGGATTCTGGGTCATCACGTCGCGCACCTGGCTGAACCGATCGACGTCGAGACACGCCTTCTCGAGCAGCACCCCGACCGGGCGGTCGTCGGCGTCCACCACCACCGCGGCACGGTGGGCCCGCTTCGGAATCAGAGTCAGAGCCTCCGCGACCGTGGCGTCAGGACGCAACGTGATCGGAGTGTCGTGGACCAGGTGTCGCTGCTTGACCCAGCCGACCACCTCGCTGACGACCTCGACCGGAATGTCCTGCGGCAGCACGGTGAGACCGCCGCGGCGGGCGACGGTCTCGGACATTCGACGGCCGGCGATCGCAGTCATGTTGGCCACCACGATCGGCAGCGTCGCGCCGGTGTGGTCCTCGGTGGTCAGGTCCACGTCGTAGCGCGAAGCCACCGTGGAGTGCCGCGGCACCATGAACACGTCGTCATAGGTGAGGTCGTGGGTGGGGGTCACGTCATTGAGGAAGCGCACAGGAACACAATCTACGTGGCGTCGTTTCGCGACCGCATAGCCTGACCCCGTGCTCGTCCACCCCTACCGCTCCGAGCCCGTCGCACTCGCCGAGGTCGTCACTGCCTTCGCGCACATCCACGGGCAGGCGCCCACCCGCGTGGGGCGGGCGCCGGGCCGGGTCAACCTGTTGGGCGAGCACACCGACCACAGCGGCGGCCTGTGCCTTCCGTTGGCGCTCCCCCACTCGACGTACGCAGCGTTGCGTCCGCGCACCGACGGGGTCGTCCGGATCACCAGCGCCGATCTGGACGACCGGTGGACCGGCACCGTGGACGACCTTCGCGACGCGACCGGATGGGCGGCCTACCCGGCCGGAACCCTGTGGACGCTGGCAGTCAACCGTGGTGTGGACCTGCTGATCAGTTCCGACGTCCCGGTCGGCGCCGGTCTCTCCAGCTCAGCTGCCCTCACCTGTGCCGTCGCCGTCGCCGCAACGCCGGACCCCTTGACCGACGAGGTGAGGGACACGCTGCTCACGGCCACGATCCGGGCTGAGAACGAGGTGGTCGGTGTGCCCACAGGTGGCCTCGACCAGGCGGCGGCCCTGTTCGCTCCCGACCGCGGCGCCCTGCGCCTCGACTTCGGCAGTGATCCTCCGGGACGCGACGCGGTACCGCTCGCGCTGGCCGACCATGAGTTGTTGGTGATCGACACGCGGGTGTCGCATGCCTTGGCCGACAGCAGGTACGCCGAGCGCCGGGCCCAGTGCCTCGCCGCTGTGGCGCTGCTGGGCGTGGCCACGCTTTCGGATGCAGATCCCGCGCAGGTGTCCGACCTGTCCGGAACGCACCCGGTGCCGATGGCGCGTGCGCGGCACGTGCTGAGCGAGAACGACCGCGTGCGACAGGCCGTCGTTGCCCTCCGCGCCGGGGACACCGCCGTACTGGGGTCCCTGCTCGACGCGTCCCATCGCTCGTTGCGCGACGACTTCGCTGTCAGCTGCGCCGAGCTCGATGCGGCCTGTGAGGTCGCGGTCGCCGCCGGTGCTCTGGGCGCCCGCATGGTCGGTGGCGGGTTCGGTGGTTCGGCACTGGCCCTGGTGCCGGCCGCTCTGGTGGCAGGGGTGGGCGCTGCCGTCGGCCAGCACTTCGCCGCAATGGGGTGGGCGGCGCCGCGGTTCGTGCACGCCGGACTGGGCGGGCGGCGGGCCGGTCCGGTCGACATCTGACCGGTCGGGTGCCTACTGGGGCGGTCGTACGCCGTCGTGGCGGAGTTGGTGCGCAGCCAGGGCCGCAACCGCATGGGGATCCCGGCGCTGCCAGCCACCGACAGGGTCGTCGACCAGCGAGTGCAGGACCGCTGCCGGTTGCTGCACCAGGGCGCGCAACGCCTCCAACTCGACGTCAACCGGACCGTCGTGGTTCGCCCGCCTGACGAACCTGATCCGGGCCGGAAGGTAGCTGGCCAGCAACAGCACGCTCGGCGTCACCGCCACGCCCAGACCGGCCTTCCAACCGATCCCCTCGATGGTGGCGGTGGCCTCACCGGCGAGCACTGCCAGCTGCTGGACCTTGAGCTGCGCGGAGACCACCAGGTCGCCCAGCGATTGTCCCATCAGCGGAACGCCACCGATGAAGTCCGCGATCCGGCCGAGGTCGATGCCGATGTCCTCGGTGAGCGCTTCGGCGCGTCGGGTGGGCCGGGCGCCGGCGTGGACCGCCGCCCCGACGCTCCATCCCTGCCAGCACCAGAAGAGCACCCACAACCCGACCAGCCCGTCGGAGATCTGCTGACGGCGCCGTCGTGCCGGGGCGTCTGAGTACAACCTCATGGCACACATCCGAACAGAACCAGACGATTGGTGTCGAATACTCAGACAGGTCGAGTGATTGCACGGATCCCGTCGGTCGGGCTGCACAGCAGGGTTGTGATCATGACGAACAACAACATTCCCGCCAAGTCCACCAGTGCCTTCTTCATCCAGGCCGGCATCTCGTTCGGGGTCGCACTCCTCACGATGGTCCTCGCCGTCTGTTACCTGCCCGTCGAGCCGTGGATTCGGGCCTTCCTCGCTCTCGGCACCCTCTACCTGACCACGTCCACCTTCACCCTCGCCAAGTGCGTGCGCGACGCCCAGGAGAACCAGTCGGTCGCGGCACGCCTCGATCAGGCGCGAGTCGACCGGATCCTCGCCGAGCACGATCCCTTCCGTCAGGTCGCCTGAGGACGACCCGCCTCCAGAAGCCGCAAGGCCCGGCCCCATCGGGGACCGGGCCTCGCGGCATGTGTGCGGTCAGCTCACTTCAGTTCGGCGCTGGTGAGACCGAGCAGGCGGCGCGCGATGATCAACTGCTGGATCTGCTGGGTGCCCTCGAAGATGTCGAGGATCTTCGAGTCGCGTGACCACTTCTCCAGCAACTCGTTCTCGGAGTAGCCGATCGAACCGGCCAACTCCACGCAACTCAGGGTCACGTCCGAGCCGACCCGTCCGGCCTTCGCCTTCGCCATTGACGCCTCGAGCGAGTTCGGCTGGCGATTGTCCGCCATCCACGCAGCCTGCAGCGTGAGCAGCCGGCCCATCTCCCAGTCCGACTCCAGTTGCAAGAACTTGGCCGCTGCCGCCGACTGCGCCGCCGCCGGGCGGTCGTAGTCGATCTCGATGCCGGCCTGCTCGAGCAGGTCGCGGGTCAGATCGAGCGCGGCGCGGGCACAGCCCACCGCCATCGCCGCGACCAGGGGGCGGGTGTTGTCGAAGGTCGCCATCGCGCCGGCAAAGCCCTGCTTGACGTCGATCTCCGCGCTGCCGAGCAGGTTCTCGGCCGGGACGCGGCAGTCGGTGAAGGTGATCACCGCGGTGTCCGAGGCGCGGATGCCAAGCTTGTGCTCGAGTCGCTCCACGTTCATCCCCGGCGTGCCCTTGGTGACCACGAACGACTTGATCGCGGCCCGCCCCAGTGCCTTGTCGAGCGTCGCCCAGACCACCACGCTGTCGGAACGCTCGCCCGAGGTGACGAAGATCTTCTCGCCGTTGAGGACGTACTCGTCGCCGTCCTTGGTCGCGGTGGTGGTCAGTGCGGCAGAGTCCGAGCCCATCGACGGCTCGGTGATCGCCATCGACGCCCACGTGCCCTTGAATCGTTCGAGCTGCTCGTCGTTGGCCACCGAGGCGATCGCCGAGTTGCCGAGTCCCTGGCGCGGCATCGACAGCAACAGGCCGGTGTCGCCCCAGCACATCTCGGCCACGGACTGCACGGAGGCGAGGTTGGCGCCGTTCTTGACGCCCTTGCTCTCGCTCTCGTCACGTCGTACACCGGCAGCACCGGCGCCTTCGGACGCACCGGACTCGGAGAGGCCGTCGATCATCGCGGCCAGCATGTCGAGTTCCTTGGGGTACTCGTGCTCGGCCCGGTCGTACTTGCGGGAGATCGGCCGCAGCATGTTCATCGCCACCTGGTGCGCCTGGTCGACCAGGGCCCGGTGCTTCTTGGGAGTCTCGAGATTGATCATGATTCATCACCCGTGTCGTGTCGCGGTCCCCGCGGCGGCATGCACGGAGGGACGGTGTGGAGGAGAGCAGGACGTCGTGGGGCGCTCACACCAGCACTCCCCCCTCGACCAGTCCGACGGCCCGCAGGTCGCGGTACCAGCGTTCGACCGGATGCTCCTTGACGAAACCGTGTCCACCGAGCAGTTGTACGCCGTCGAGACCGATCCGCATGCCATGTTCGGCGCAGGCCTTGCGAGCCAGTGCGACCTCACGCGAGAAGTCCTTGCCCTGAGCCGCACGCGACGCCGCGCGGTAGGTGAGCAGCCGCATGCCCTGGAGCTCGGTGGCCATGTCGGCCACCATGAACGCCACCGCCTGACGGTGGCTGATCGGCTCGCCGAACGCTTCGCGCTCGTTGACGTAGGTGGTCACGTAGTCGAGCACCGCCTGCCCGGTCCCGACGGCGAGAGCGCACCAGGCCAGCCGGGACAGCCGCACGCACTCGACGTACGTCGTGCCGTCGGTCGCGCCGAGCACCGCGGAAGCCGGGACGCGGACACCGGTCAGTTCGAGCTGAGCCAGCGATGCCGCCCGGACACCCATCGACGGGTCCGCCTCGACGAGCACACCCTCGGTGCCCGATTCGACCAGGACCAGGACGTTCTTGCCCTCGAGTTGGGCGCCGACCACGAACAACTCGGCTTCGGCAGCACGAGGCACCATGGACTTCACGCCGTTGAGAACCAGGTCGCCACCCTCACGCACCGCGGTGGTGGCCGGGCTGAGCGCGTCGAAGAGCATCGTCGGCTCCGACAGTGCCAGCGCCGCGGCCGGCACGGCGTCGCCGGTGAACTCCGGCAGGTAGGTCGCCTGCTGCTCGTCCGATCCCCACAGGGAGAGTGCCGTGGCGACGGCACCGGGCGCCAGTGCCGCCACGGCGAGACCCATGTCGCCCCTGGCCAATGCCTCGGCGACCAGGGTGCCGGCCATTGCGGAGCGCTCCTCGGAGATGCCGCCCAGCTGCTCCGGCACACCGAGGATCGGCAGGCCGATCTCCAGGCTCGACGCCAGGAGCTCGGCCGGGGCGGCACAAGCGTCGTCGGCCGCGGCAGCGGCGGGACGCACCACCTCGGCTGCGAACTCCGAGACCACGTCGACGAGCATCTGCTCGTCCTCGCTCGGAGTGAGGTCGAATGTCCCACTCGGATCGGCTGGGGGTACGCGAACCCCGTCGGTGCCCTTCCTGCCCTTGCGGGCGAAGGCACGACTGGCGGTTCCGGCCACCTTGAAGCCACCACGCGTGACCGTGAAGACGCTGCGTTCGGTCTGCTTGCGAAGGCCCACCCGGTCGATCAGATCGCTCTGGGCCAGCTTGTTGAGCGCTGCGACGGCGAGCCCGATCGGGTCACGGCTCTCGCGGTTGCTCAGCCCGTGCTTGCCACCGGGCGAGACCGCGTCCTTGGTTGCTCTGAGAAGGGACATGAAAGCAATGTAACTCTGAGTTACACATCACGCCACAACTGTTCGGTATGTCGCGGGTCACGACGTACGACGGTAGCGTCGTCCGCACAGTCAGCAGGAGGCCAGAGGGTGGACGAGCGCGAGTCCCGCAGGACGAGCCGGAGCGGGAAGGACCATGCCCGCGCGCAACTGCGTCGGGCCGTCACCCTTGTCCAACAGTCGGGCATCGCCGAGCGGATGGGTCTGCGTCGGCCGACCCCGTTGCCGGAGTTCCTCACCCAGCTGCTCGAGACGGCGCCGGCGCACGACGCCACCGGTGGGACCGACGTCCGCGACGACCTGTTGCATCTCGGTCGCCAGTGGTCGGCCACCGCGGCGCAGGTCGCGCACCCGGCGAGCCTGCCCGAGGTCGTCGAGCGCCGGAACCGGGTGCGGGTCAACCCGGTGGCGCCGTGGAGTACGGCGGCGGTGGCAGCCGGCGGCGCAGGAGTGGTGGTGGCCGGCCCGTGGCCCGGCGCCGTGGAGGTGATCGCGGTGGCCGCAGTGGCCGGGCTGTCGGCCGCGGCGACCGGGAGCATCTGGCGCCCACGAGTGGCTCGCCGGGACCGGAAGCACACCGTGCACGGCGGTGCCGCCCTGGCGGCGCGGGCCAACCTCTTGGTCGGCGCACATGCTGCCCTCGACAGCGGTACCTCCCAAGCCCTGCTGGGCCGCGTCCACGGTGCAGCTCGAGCGGTCGAGTCGGTGGAGGTCGCTGCGCGGCGTGCAGGCCTGCTCGACGATCTCGGCAACCTGTCCGCCGAGCCCCAGGTGCCCGCCCACCGTCAGGTCGTCGAGGAGCTGTTGCACCAACGCGCCGAACTCACCCACCTGGTGCTCCGGCTGCAGCACACCGCGCAGTCATGGGAGTCCCGGCTCCGTCAGGAGGACCGCGCGTCGTACCAGCGCCTGCTCGACGACATGGACGAGGCGTGAGAGAAGATTCCGACATGACTTTCCCGGAAGGTGGCACCGTCCGCGCCATGACTCGGTGGGGGACGCCGGTCATGCACGCCCCCCAGCAGCCGGTGACGGCGTTCGACGAGGACCTGCGCGCACTGGTCGCCGACATGACCGCCACGATGTATGCCGCGGACGGAGTCGGCCTGGCCGCCTGCCAGATCGGCGTCGACCTGGCCCTGTTCATCTTTGACTGTCCGGACGCCTCCGGGGAGCGCGTGCTCGGCGTGGTCGCCAACCCGGTGCTGACGCTCCCCGAAGGCAAGGACCGCCGCCTCGACACCGACGAGGAGGGGTGCCTGTCCTTGCCCGGTGCGTTCGTCGACTGCAGCCGACCTGACTTCGCCTCCGTCACGGGCCAGGGTCTCGACGGCGAGCCGGTCGAGTTCAGTGGCGACGGACTGCTCGCACGCTGCCTGCAGCACGAGACCGACCACACCGTCGGCACGGTCTTCGGCGACCGCCTCCCGACCAAGGCACGCAAGAAGCTGCAGAAGATCCACGACAAGGTCGCGGAGGACTATCCGCCACACTGGCCCGCAGACGTCAGCTGACCGCGCGCGTCGTCACATAGCAGGCAACGGCCGCCGCGGCGGCCACGTTGAGCGAGTCGATTCCCTCCCGCATCGGGATGATCGCACGTCGATCGGCGGTCTGCTGCCAACGTGACGAGATCCCGTGTCCCTCGGAACCGAGCACCAGGGCAACCCGCTCGAGACCTGCGACCGCCTCCTCGAGCGGCACGGCATCCGCGGCCAGGGTGAGTGCGACCGTGGTGAAACCCCGGCAACTCAGGTCGGGCAGGGCGTCGTACCAGTCGGGCAGCCGGGTCCACGGTGTGCTGAAGACTGCGCCCATCCCCACCTTCACGGAGCGGCGGTAGTAGGGGTCGGCGCACCGCGGGGACAGCAGCACGGCATCGAAGCCCATGGCCGCACCGCTGCGGAAGATCGCGCCGACATTCGTGTGGTCGACGACGTCCTCGACCACCAGCACCGTGCGGGCGCCGGCCAGCACCGTGTCGAGGTCGGGCTGGGGCCGGCGCTGCACCGAGGCGAGAGCGCCCCGGTGCACGTGGAAGCCGGTCACCTCTTCGGCCAGGTCCTCGGAGAGCACATAGCAGGGTGCATCGGTCGCATCGAGCAGGTCGGAGAGCCCCGACAACCACCGCTCGGCCATCAGGAACGAACGCGGCACGAAGCCCGCTTCCAGCGCCCGCCTGACCACCTTCTCGCCCTCCGCGATGAACAGCCCGTGTTCGCTCTCGAGGCTCTTGCGCAGTTGGACGTCGCGCAGGTCGCGGTAGTCCGCAAGTCGCGGATCGGTCGGGTCGGCAACCGGGACGAGGCGCACCATCAGCGGACGACGAAACGTTCGGGATGTGCCACGGCCACCACGTCGCCGACCACGATCACTGCGGGAGGTCGGACACCGTGCTCAGCCAGGTCGGCAGCCAGGTCACCCAGCGTGCTCAACACCTTCGTCTCCCCCGGCATCGTGCCGTCCTGGATCACCGCGACCGGCGTGTCGGCCGCCCGCCCGCCCGCGACCAGAGCTTCAGCGATGGCGGGCGCGTTCTCGACCGCCATCATCAGCACGACAGTGCCGGTGAGTCGTGCGAGCGCGTCCCACCGGACCAGGGACTCCGGGTGTCCCGGCGGCAGGTGGCCCGAGACCACCGTGAACTCATGGGTCACGCCGCGGTGGGTGACCGGGATGCCGGCGCGGGCCGGCACGGCGATGGCCGAGGTGATCCCCGGCACCACGGTGACCGGGACGCCTGCTTCGCGGCAGGCGATGACTTCCTCGAAACCGCGACCGTAGACGAAGTTGTCGCCTCCCTTGAAGCGCACCACCCGCTTGCCGGCCCGGGCCCGGTCGACGATCACCTCGTTGATGAACTCCTGGGCCGCCGAGCGCCCGCGCGGCAGTTTGGCGACGTCGATCAGCTCGACGTCGGCGCCGAGCTCGTCGAGCAGTTCGCGCGGTGCCAACCGGTCCGCAACCACGACATCGGCGGAGGCCAGGGCGTTGCGCGCCGCAATGGTGACCAGCTCAGGGTCACCAGGGCCTCCGCCGACCAGCACGACGCCCGGCGTGGTGTCGTGCTCGAAGTGGATCAGGCCTTCGCGCAGGACGTGGAGGATCTCGTCGCGCAGGTGGGCCGAGCGTCGCGGCTCACGGTTGCCGAGGACGGCGATGGTCGCCGTGCCGTGCCGTCCGACCGCCGGCGTCCAGGCTGTTGCCCGACTGGCATCGTCACTGCGCACGCAGAAGATCCGGCGTTCCTCGGCGGCCCGGGTGACTGCACTGTTGGCGTCCGAGTCGTCGGTCGCCGCAATCACATACCAGGCGTCGTCGAGGTCGCTGGCCTCGAAGCGGCGCAGGTGCAGGGTGATCTCGTCCTTCATCCCCTCGAGCGCGGGAGTGACCTCCGGCGCCACGACATGGACGAGCGCGCCGGCAGCGATCAGTGACGGAACCCGGCGCTGGGCCACGTGACCGCCACCCACGACAACGACCTTGCGACCGGTGAGCCTCAGTCCGGCCGGGTAGATCGCGTCATTCATCGTGACCGCCTCCGTCGTTCGACGCCTCGATTCCAGCGCTCTCGAAGGTTGCCATCTCAGTCAGCACCGCCACGGCCGAGCGGAGGATCGGCACCGCGAGCACGGCGCCGCTGCCTTCTCCGAGCCGCAGGTCGAGATCGACCAGCGGCCGCAGGCCCAAGGCTTGGAGGGCTGCGGTGTGTCCGGGTTCAACGCTGCGGTGACCGGCGAGACAGTGCTCCACTGCGGGCGGCGCAAGGGCTTGGGCGACCAACGCCGCGGCGCCCGCGATCACGCCGTCCAGCAGGACTGGAACCCGTCGGGCCGCTGCGCCGAGCAGCAGACCGGCCAGGCCGGCGTGCTCGAGACCGCCGAACTCGGCCAGCGCGTCGATCGGGTCGGTGTTGCTCGGCGCGCGAGCCACGGCGGCGGCCACGATCTGCGTCTTGTGGGCCAGCATCTGGTCGTCGACACCGGCACCACGGCCGGTGATCTGCTCGGCAGGCCGGCCGGTGAAGTGGGCGATCAGGCAGGCCGACGCCGTGGTGTTGCCGATGCCCATGTCACCGGTGACCAGGAGTTGGTGGCCGCCATCGATCAGTGCATCCGCGACGCCGATGCCGGTGGCCAGCGCCGTCAACGCTTCGTCGCGCGTCATCGCCGGGCCGGTGGCGAGATCGGCGGTGCCGGGCTTCACCTTGCGGTCCCACACGGTGGCGTCGGCGACGACGTCTCCGGCCACTCCGATGTCGATGACGACCACATCGGCACCGATCTGACGCGAGAGCACATTGACTGCGGCGCCGCCGGCCCGGAAGTTCTCCACCATCGACCGGGTGACTTCCTGCGGCCACGGCGTCACGCCGCTGGCCACCACGCCGTGGTCGGCGGCGAAGATCGCCACCGCGACCGGCTCGGGCATGGGTGGCGGGCAGGCCCCGGCGATGCCGGCCAACTGCACCGACACCTGCTCCAACGCCCCCAGCGAGCCGGCGGGCTTGGTCAGGGATGACTGGCGCTGCTCGGCGGCCGCGACCGCGGCAGGGTCGAGCTTCGGGATCGCGGCGACGGTGGTGCGGACGAGGTCTTCAGCTGCGGAGGTCACCCACTGATTCTCCCTTGTCCGAGGCACGTCCGCGTGCACCGCCTCGGCGGATGGACATCTCGGTAGCCTGTGGCCATGAGCATCGAGCGCCCCGTCTCCCCCAACCCCTACGACCTGCTGCCGTCTCGGCCGTCGTTCGCCGTGACGAGCGCGGACGTCGCCGACGGCCAGCCGTTGAAGGACGACCAGGTGGCTGCCTTCGGCAACACCTCACCCCAACTGAGTTGGTCGGGGGCGCCCGACGGCACGAAGTCGTACGTCGTCACGTGCTTCGATCCGGATGCACCGACCCCGAGCGGCTTCTGGCACTGGGTCCTCGTCGACCTTCCCGCCGATGTCACGTCGCTGAACACCGGGGCTGCGGCGGCCGCACTGCCGGGCGGCGCCTTCCACGTCCGCAACGACGGCGGCGACGCCGGGTTCATGGGCGCGGCGCCGCCGCAGGGTGACCAGGTGCACCGCTACTACTTCGTCGTGCACGCGGTCGGCGAAGAGAGCTTGGGCGTGGACGCGAGCGCCTCCCCTGCCGTGGTGTCGTTCAACCTGGCCTTCAAGACCTTGGGCCGCGCGATCCTGCACGGCACCTACCAGCACTGAACCGGTCGCTCAACCGACGGCGTCGAGCAGCTCGGCGAACGGGACCGGGTCGGCGAACTCGTCGCGCACCGGCACACGACGACTGGTCCCGAGCAGCAGCTGCGCCAACTCGTCACCGGCCCGGGCCACGCGTCCAGCCAACTCGCCACCGGCCGTCGAACCGAAGTCCTCACTTGCTGCGAACACTGCGGTCGGGAGCACCACCGCCCGCAGGTAGGCGAACATCGGTCGGAGCGCATGCTCCAGCACCAGTGAGTGTCTGGCCGTGCCTGCGGTGGCGGCGATCTGCACCGGCATCCCGACGAGGAGGTCCTGGTCGAGGACGTCGAAGAACGTCTTGAACAAGCCGCTGTAGGAGGCAGTGAACACCGGCGTCACGGCGATCAGTGCATCAGCCCGGCCCACCGTGTCGATCGCGTCGGCCAGGTCGCCCGTGGCGAATCCGGTGGTGAGGTTGTCGGCCAGGGCATGGGCAAGCGGGCGCAGCTCGATCACGTCGATCTGCGCCTGCACGCCGGACCCTGCCAGCTTGGCGACAGCCGCAGCTGCCAGCTGGTCGGCCAGCAACCGCGTCGACGACGGGTCGCTGAGACCTGCTGAGATCACGGCGATGTGCATGGGACGAGCTCCTTCTCAGTTGTGGGGGTCAGGCCAGAGCCGCAGCGTTGAGGCGCGACGGGTCGTGCGGGGACTGACCGGTCACGTCGTCGGCGGGGGCATGCACGGTGACGTCGCGAGCACCCCCTGCGGCGGCCACCAGCGACGCGTGCGTCGGTGCGTCTGGAACGTGAGCGGGCTTGAGTGCGGCGAACTCCTTGCGGAGCACCGGGAACACCTCTTCGCCGAGGATGTCCATCTGCTCCAGCACGGTCTTCAGCGGCAGACCCGCGTGGTCGATCAGGAACAGTTGACGCTGGTAGTCACCGACGTAGTCGCGGAAGCCGAGGGTGCGCTCGATGATCTGCTGCGGCGAGCCGACGGTCAACGGCGTGGCCTCGGTGAAGTCCTCCAGCGACGGCCCGTGCCCGTAGACCGGGGCATTGTCGAAGTAGGGCCGGAACTCACGCACCGCGTCCTGACTGTTCTTCCGCACGAACACCTGACCACCCAGCCCGACGATCGCCTGGTCGGCGGTGCCGTGCCCGTAGTGTTCGAAGCGGCGGCGGTAGAGCTCGACCATCTGCTTGGAGTGTGACGCCGGCCAGAAGATGTGGTTGTGGAAGAAGCCGTCGCCGTAGTAGGCCGCCTGCTCGGCGATCTCGGGGCTGCGGATCGAGCCGTGCCACACGAACGGCGCAACACCCTCGAGCGGTCGCGGGGTCGCGGTGAACCCTTGGAGCGGCGTACGGAACTTGCCCTCCCAGTTGACGACGTCCTCGGTCCACAGCCGGCGCAGCAGTGCATAGTTCTCGACCGCGAGCGGAATCCCGTCACGGATGTCCTTGCCGAACCACGGGTAGACCGGACCGGTGTTGCCGCGGCCCAGGGTCAGGTCGATGCGGCCGTCGGCGAGGTGCTGCAGTTGCGCGTAGTCCTCGGCGATCCGCACCGGGTCGGTGGTGGTGATCAGGGTGGTCGAGGTCGAGAGCAGCAGCTTGTCGGTCTGCGCGGCGACGAAGGCCATGGTGGTCGTCGGCGAGGATGCCGCGAACGGCGGGTTGTGGTGCTGACCGAAAGCCATCACGTCCATGCCCACCTCCTCGGCCTTCCTGGCGATCGCGACGGTTGCCTTGATGCGCTCGTTCTCGGTGGGGGTGCGACCGGTGGTCGGGTCGGTCGTGACGTCACCGACGGTGAAGATGCCGAGCTGCACGGGACCACTCCTGTTCTAGTTGAAGATTGAACTATAAGGGGAACGGTGCGCCCCGGCGAGGTATTCCCCGACCCACACCCTCCCCTCTGAGAGACTGACCGCCATGACGCTGCCCGACCACCTCGGCGCCCCGTACAGCTGCACCACACTCGCCCTCGCCGACGACGAAGAGGGGCCGGTGGTCGCTTCCCTCGTGCACCGGCCGAGCGACCGGGGTCCGGCCCGCGGGGCCGTGCTCCACGTGCATGGCTTCGCCGACTACTTCTTCCAGACCGAGTACGCCGAGTGGTGGACCGCGCGCGGGTGGGACTTCCATGCGCTCGACCTGCGCAAGTACGGCCGCTCGCTGCTCCCCCACCAGACCGCCAACTACGTCACCGACCTCGCCACCTACGCCGAGGAACTCGACCTCGCATGGGAACTCGTCTCGGCGGGCCACCAGCAGGTGGTGCTCTCCGCCCACTCCACCGGCGGCCTGATCGTGCCACTGTGGTTGGCGAGCCGTGACCACGAACCGAGCGGACTGGTCCTGAACGCTCCGTGGTTCGACATGCAGGGAGCGTGGTGGATGCGCACCATCGGCACCAGCGTCATCGACCAACTCGGCGCCCGGTCCCCGAAGCGGGAGATCCCCAGGCAGGTCTCAGGCGTCTACGCGCGCAGCCTGCACCGTGACCACGAGGGCGAGTTCGACTTCAACCTCGACTGGAAGCCACTGCACTCCTGGCCGGTCTACACCGGCTGGCTGCGGGCCGTCCGTCGGGGGCACGCGACGTTGCATCGCGGATTGGATCTCCACGCTCCTGCTCTGGTGCTGTCGTCGCTCCGCTCCGGGAACCCTGCCGAGGTGGACGAGGTGGCGCACTCCACCGACATCGTGCTGGACGTCGAACAGATCAGGCGATGGGCCCCTGCCCTCGGGCGCCACGTCACCAATGTGGCCGTGGACGGGGCGCGCCACGACGTCTGGCTCTCACGCGCGCCGGCACGCACCACGGCGTACGACGAACTCGCCCGGTGGACCTCTGCGTATCTGTGAGGAGGGTTCGCACCGTAACCGGCAGCCTGGCCGAAACCTCGGGATCCGCCGCTGATCGACCGGTCCTGGTCTGGGAGGATGGATGCACCGCCCAGACCAGGAGATTCCATGCCCGACGCCCCTTCCGGCACCACCACGGCGGCCGGGTTGTTCCCCCGCTTTCTCGCCCGCCTGCTCGATGCCCTGATCGTCGGGCTTCCGTTGGGCATCGTGCTCAGTCTGGTGCTCGGGTTCGCCGGGATCGCCGGAAAGACATCGGGCGTCGTGTTGATGTCGCTGGTGTCGATGACTGCCATGGTCGTCTACCACGTGCACTTCGAGTCGAAGGAGGGCCGGACGCCGGGCAAGCGGGTCTTCGGCATGCGCATCGTCAACACGCACGGAGCGGTGCCGACCGTCGGAGAGGCGCTGCAGCGCAACGCGTGGATCCTGCTCGGTGCGTTCAGCGGCATCCCCGGGGTCACGACCGTCTCCGGCATCGCCCAGGCAGTCGCCGGGGTGGCGAGCGCGGTCACGATCGCCACCGACGACGACAAGCAGGGCTGGCACGACAAGTTCGCCGGCACCCGGGTCCTGCTGGCCGACTGACGCCCTCAGACGAGGAACACGACCATCGCCAGCACCCCGACCGCGATGATGAACAGGCGGAGGGCCGGCGCCGGCAGGCGACGGCCCCAGTGGGCTCCGACCTGCCCGCCGATCGCGGTGCCGATGCCGATCAGCAGCACCACCTGCCAGTCGACATCGGCCACGACGGCGAAGATCAGCCCGGACACGGCATTGGCTGCCGCCGCGAGGACGTTCTTGACCCCGTTGAGTCGCTGGAGCGTCTCGTTGACGCCGATCCCCAGCACCGCCATCAGCAGGACCCCTTGGGCGGCGCCGAAGTAGCCGCCGTACACGCCGGTGCCCAGCACCAGCGGCCACACCCACCACGCGCCGGCTTCGGGCAGGCCACCGGTCGCCTCGTGGCGGCGGGCCACCCACGCAGAGATCCGCGGTCCGTACCAGACCAGGACGCACCCCAGCAGGATCAGCACCGGGACGATCGCCTCGAAGGCTCCGGGCGGCAGCTTCAGGAGCAGCACGGCGCCGGCCAGCGCACCGAGCACGGTGGCCGGGACGAGACGGAGCACCCTGCCCCGCTGACCGGCCAGCTCGCGTCGGTAACCGATCGCGCCACTGACCGAACCGGGCACCAGTCCGATCGTGTTGGAGACGTTGGCAGTCAGCGGCGGGACCCCGAACGCCAAGAGGGTCGGGAACGTCACGAGCGTTCCCGACCCCACCACGGTGTTGATGGTGCCGGCGGCCACCCCCGCCAGGAGGATGGCCGCCATTTCCAACAGCGTCACGGTTGGGGCGCAGGCCCCGCGTCCGGAGCCTCCGGCTCCTGCGGCACCGAACGACCCATCTGCTCGGCACTCTGGGCGGCAGCAATCGCTTCCGCCACCGCGTCGTGCGCACCACTGACCGCCGGATCAGCAGCCGGGCGGTCGAGCGTCGTACCGCCGGGCTCACCCATGTCGACGCGCACCCGCGGGCTGGCGTCCTTGGGAATGCCCTGCAGGTTGGTCATCGTGGAGCCCAGACCTTCGAGCGCCTTGCCGATCTCGGACGGCACGATCCACACCTTGTTGGCATCGCCCTCGGCGATCTTGGGCATCATCTGGAGGTACTGGTAGGCGAGCAACGACTGGTCGGGCTGTCCGTCGTGGATCGCCTGGAACACGGTCTGGATCGCCTGACCCTCACCCTGGGCCCGCAGGATCGCTGCTTCCCGGTCGGCCTGGGCCCGCAGGATCTGCGACTCCCGGTCACCCTCCGCGTTGAGGATCGCCGACTGCTTGGCGCCCTCGGCGGTGAGGATCGCGGACTGCCGCTGGCCCTCGGCGGTGAGGATGGCCGCACGCTTGTCACGGTCGGCACGCATCTGCTTCTCCATCGAGTCCTTGATCGACGGCGGCGGGTCGATGCCCTTGAGCTCGACCCGGTTCACGCGGATGCCCCACTTGCCGGTCGCCTCGTCGAGGACCCCACGGAGCCGGCTGTTGATCGCATCGCGGCTGGTCAGGGTCTCCTCGAGGTCCATGCCACCGACGATGTTGCGCAGCGTCGTCATGGTGAGCTGCTCGACGGCCTGGATGTAGTTGGCGATCTCGTAGGTCGCAGCCACCGGGTTGGTCACCTGGAAGTAGATCACCGTGTCGATGGAGACGACCAGGTTGTCCTCGGTGATCACCGGCTGGGGCGGGAACGAGACGACCTGCTCACGCAGGTCGATCATGTAGCGCACCTTGTCGATGAACGGCACCAGGACGTTGAGGCCGGCGGGGAGGGAGGTCTTGTACTTGCCGAAGCGCTCGACGATGCCAGCACGTGACTGCGGCACGATACGCACGGTCTTCGCCAACACGATCACGACGAAGAGCAGCAACAACACCAACAGGATCAGGACGACCATGCAGGTTTCCTTTCGTGGAGGGTCTGGCTCACTCGATGGACGGCAACGGGTGGACGATTGCGGTCGCACCGCGGATCTCGAGCACGTCGACCGTCGCACCGGCCTCGATCACGACGGTTTCGTCGTACGGGCGTGCGGTCCAGTCCTCACCGGAGAGCCGGACCAGACCGGGCTCCAACGACGTGATGCGGCTCAGAGCCTTGGCCTGCTTGCCGATCAGGCGTTCGTGACCGATCGCGAGGTCCGGGCCGGAGTGCAGGCGGCGGCGGATCGGCGGTCGTAGCAGCGCGAGCGCGGCCAGCGCGGTGCCGAGGGCGAGCAGGGCCTGGAGCACGACCGGCGCGCCGAGCAGTGCGGCAATCATGCCGACGCCGGCGCCGGTGGCCAACATGATCATGATCAGGTCGAGGCTGAGCATCTCGCCGATCACCAACAGGATGGACGCACCGAGCCACACCGTCCATGCGTTGTCGTGCAACCAGTCCATGGCCCGACCCTATCCTCCCGCTCGCGACCCGGTCAGTTCCGGTGGCGGGTCCGACGTCGCGCCGTGAAACGTCCGTCCTGCTTCATCACCGACAGGGGCATCTGGAACGCCACTGCCAGCACGTCGCCGGTGATCACCTCGTCGATCGGTCCGGAGGCGAGCACGCGGCCCCGGTCCAGCAACAGCGCATGGGTGAAACCGGGCGGGATCTCCTCGACGTGGTGGGACACCAAGACAAGGGCCGGCGACGTGGGGTCGGTGGCCAGCACCTCCAGGGTGGAGACCAGGTCTTCGCGGCCGCCGAGGTCGAGACCCGCGGCCGGCTCGTCGAGCAGCAGCAACTCCGGGTCGGTCATCAGGGCGCGAGCGATCTGCACCCGCTTGCGCTCACCCTCGCTCAGGGTGCCGAAGGTGCGGTCGAGCAACGGCCCGGCGCCGAGCTCCCGGAGCAGGTTCTCGGCCCGTTCGTGGTCCAGCGAGTCGTAGTCCTCGCGCCACCGGCCCAGCACGCCGTACGAAGCGGAGACGACCACGTCCCGCACCAGTTCGTCGCGCGGGATCCGCTCGGCAACTGCCGCGCTGGTGACCCCGATCCGCGGCCGCAGGTCGAAGACGTCCACCGCGCCCAACACCTCACCGAGAACCCCCGCAACCCCGTCAGTGGGATGCATCTGGGCCGACGCCACCTGCATCAAGGTGGTCTTCCCGGCGCCGTTCGGACCCAGCACGACCCAGCGTTCGCCCTCCTCGACCCGCCAGTCGACACGGTCGAGCAGGGCAGTGCCCCCGCGGCGTACGGTCACGTCGGCGAAGTCGAGTACGGCGCTCATGGACGAGACCCTATCGAGCCGACGCGTAGGGTGCTGGGCCATGGCCCCCCGCACACCCGTGGACTCAGCCCGCATGGCGTGGTGGATGACCGCATGGCTGCGTGGCACGACCAGTCCGGACGACCTGTTGGACGCTGTCCTCGACGGCGATGCCGCACACCACGTGGTCGGACTCCCCGGCACCGACGAGGCCGTCGCGCTCATGGCTGCGCTCGGCACCGTGCGGTCCCTCGGCGCCACCGGAGCAGGTCTGGCGCTGCCGGCGCCGGGACAGCTCGTGGGCCTCGGCGGACCGGCCACGTTCAACAACCTCGCCCTTGCCGCCGGCGAGGCGGTGGTGCTCGACGGGGCCGGTCACGGCCTGGTGCCGCACCGCGCCGGCGCGGGCGTCGTGTGGCAATTGACGCTTGCCCACCCCCGACAACTGGTCGACATCGGCGAGGCCGACCGGACGCTTCGGTTGGCCTTCACGGCGACCGCTGCAGCGCTCGCCGACCTCGACGTCGCACGGTGGCGCCCCGAGGTGGCCGACGAGCTGATGAACCTGCGTCACTCGTCGCCGTACGACGCCCCGCCCGGAACTCCGGCCGATGCGGTGGCGCTGGCAGTCCGGGCCGAGGTCGCTCGTCGGGTTGTCGAGCTTGCTCTGGTCGATGACGGAGGCGCGGTGACCGCAGGCGAGGCCACGGCCCGAGAAGCTGCACTGATGCCGCTCGGACGGGCTGCACGCGTCGCTCTGGTCGCGGCGTGCTCTCCCGAGGTCTGGCCGCCGCACTGACGTCGGTCGCGACAGCGATACCCTCTCCCGTGACATGAGCGAACAGCCCGAAGTCCCGAGCACCCTGCTGATCACCGTCACCGGCAAGGACCGGCCGGGGGTCACGTCCTCGATCTTCCGCACCCTGGCCCAGGCCGGCGTCGAGGTCATCGACCTGGAGCAGATCGTGCTGCGACGCCGGCTCGTGCTCGGTGTGCTGGTCACCGCACCGCGGGACTGGAAGAAGTTGCGCGCCCAGGTCGAGGAGACTGCGGCCGCCATCGGGATGCAGGTCGAGGTCGAGCGTGGACACGGCGACAACCGGGCCCGCGGTGACGGGCGACTGCACGTGACAGTGCTCGGCTCGCCACTCAAGGCCTCGGCCGTGGGCGCCATCACGGGACGGATCGCCGACTCCGGAGCCAACATCGACCGGATCGTGCGGATGGCTCGCTATCCGGTGACCGCGCTCGAGTTCCACGTGTCCGGCGCCGAGGCGACCGCACTCCGTACGGCGTTGTCCAAGGAGGCGGCGCGCCTGGGAGTGGATGTCGCCGTCCAGCCGGCCAGCCTGCTGCGTCACAGCATGCGACTGGTGGTGATGGACGTCGACTCGACCCTGATCCAGGGCGAGGTGATCGAGATGATTGCCGCACACGCCGGCTGCGAGGCCGAGGTCGCGCGGGTCACCGAGCAGGCGATGCGCGGCGAACTCGACTTCACCCAGTCCCTGCGCAGTCGAGTCGCCCTGCTCAAGGGCGTCCCGGTCTCGGCTCTCGACCAGGTCTACGACAACATCCAACTCAACCCCGGTGCACGTACATTGGTCCGGACCCTGCGTCGGCTCGGATATCGGTTTGCTCTGGTCTCCGGCGGATTCAGCCAGATCACCCAACGGATCGCCGATGACCTCGACATCCACTACTGCCAGGCCAACGAACTCGAGGTCGAGAACGGCCTGCTCACCGGTCGCGTCGTCGGCGACATCGTCGACCGGGCCGGAAAGGCCGCGGCCCTGCGTCGGTTCGCCGCCGATGTCGGTGTCCCCGAGTCGGCGGTGATCGCGATCGGTGACGGCGCCAACGACCTCGACATGCTCAACGCGGCAGGTCTGGGCATCGCCTACAACGCCAAGCCGGTCGTCCAGGCTGCTGCCGACACGGCAGTGAACGTGCCCTACCTCGACGCCATCATGTATCTGCTCGGCATCTCCCGCGAGGAGGTCGAGGCTGCCGACGCCGCCGCGGGCATCGTCACCCCGGCTCCCCCGGTCTGAGATCGCTGGCGGGCAGGTCAGTGGCCCTCGGACCGCGCCACGTGGAAGCCGCGGAGCCGGGCCGAGCCCAGGTCGAGCCCCGTCCACGCACCGGTGACGGTCAGCACGGCCAGCGCCGCGGTCGGGAACCCGATCGCCATGCCGTCCGCCGCCTCCGGATCGCCCTCACCGTCGTCCAGGAGCTGGGCGAGCAGCGCAATCGTCGGGTTGTGACCGACCACGACGAGCGTGCCGACATCAGCAGGCGTGCTGCGGATCAGGCCCAGGGCGCCCTCCACCTCCGCGGCGTACAGGGCCGCAGAGTGGTCCACGGGACAGACGAACCGACCCGCTGCGGCGCATGCCGACCAGGTCTCCTGGGTGCGCAGCGCATCGGACACCAGCGCCCGGTCGGGAATCAGGCCGCGGCGCGCGAGCCACTCGCCTGCCGCAGCGGCGTCGCGGCGGCCCGAGACGGCCAGGTCACGCGCGTGGTCGGAAGGGCCGGAAGCGTTGGCCTTGCCGTGACGCAGCAGGACCAGGGTCGTGGGAGCGTGGTCCATGGTTCCCATTGTCGCACCAGTCCGAACGGACGGAGTCGCTCAGGCACCCATCGCGTGGAAACCGCCGTCGACGTGCACGATCTCGCCGGACGTGGCCGGGAAGAAGTCGGAGAGCAGGGCGCACACCGCCTTGGCGGTCGGGACCTGGTCGGTGTTGTCCCACCCGAGGGGGGCCCGGGTCGACCACATCTCCTCCAGGTCCTCGAACCCGGGAATCGCCTTGGCTGCGAGCGTGCGGAGCGGGCCGGCCGAGACGAGGTTGACCCGGATCCCGTCGGGACCGAGGTCGCGGGCGAGATAGCGCGACGTCGACTCGAGGGCGGCCTTGGCCACGCCCATCCAGTCGTAGGCCGGCCAGGCGACCGTGGCATCGAAGGTGAGCCCGACCACAGAACCCCCGGGTCCCATCAACGGACGCGTCGCCTCCGCCAACGACTTCAGTGAGTATGCCGAGACCTGCACGGCCTGCGCCACGTCGTCCCAGGGGCCGGTCATGAACCTGCCGCCGAGCAGCGTCTCGGGGTTGCCGTAGGCGATCGAGTGGACCACGCCGTCGAGAGCGTCGACGTGCTCGCGGACCAGGTCTGGCAACCGCTCGAGGTGCTCGGGGTCGGTGACGTCCAACTCGAGGACGGGAGGTTCGACCGGGAGCCTCTTCGCGATCCGCTTGGTGATGTTGAGCGCCCGGCCGAAGTTGGAGATGAGCACCGTGGCGCCCTGCTCCTGGGCGACCTTGGCGACCGCGAAGCCGATCGACGAGTCCATCGTGACGCCGCCGACGAGGATCCGCTTGCCTTCGAGAATGCCCATGTGATGTTCCTGTTCTGCGCTGGAGGGTGGGGGTCAGTGACCCATGCCGAGGCCACCGTCGACCGGGATCACGGCGCCGGTGATGTAGCCGCCGGCATCGCCGGCGAGGAAGGTCACTGCGCCCGCGACGTCGTCGACGGAGGCGAACCGACCGAGCGGGATCTGGGCCCGGTAGGCCTTCTTCTGCTCCTCGGGGAGCACGTCGGTCATGTCGGTCTGGACGAACCCCGGTGCGACCACGTTGGCCGTGATCGAGCGGGACCCGAGCTCACGGGAGAGAGAACGGGCCATCCCGACCAGGCCGCTCTTGGACGCCGCGTAGTTGACCTGACCGGGCGAGCCGAGGAGCCCGACGACGGACGAGATGAAGATGATCCGACCACGACGCAGACGGAGCATCCCCTTCGCGGCCCGCTTGGCAACCCGGAACGAGCCCGTCAGGTTGGTGGCGATCACGTCGTCCCAGTCTTCGTCGCTCATCCGCAGCACCAAGGTGTCGCGGGTGATGCCAGCGTTGGCGACCAGGACCTCGACCGGACCGTGGGCCTCCTCGACCGCAGTGAAGGCCGTGTCGACCGCGCTCGGGTCGGTGATGTCACAACGCAGGTCCAGTGCGCCCTCGGGTGCGCCGCCGTTGCGGGTGGTGACGGCGACCTTGTCGCCCTGGGCCAGGAACGCCTCAGCGATGGCGCGACCGATGCCGCGGTTGCCACCGGTGACGAGTACGGATCTGCTCACGCTCTGAGACGCTAGTGCCTACCAGTGGGTAGACCCAGTTGGCACCGCAGGTGAGAGCGACCTCACTCGTCTTCGAGCCGGAAGCCGATCTTGAGGCCGACCTGGAAGTGCTCGACCTCGCCGTCCTTGGCCTGGCCACGCACCTGGGTCACCTCGAACCAGTCGATGTGGCGCAGCGTCTTCGCGGCGCGCTCGATCCCGTTGCGCACGGCCTGGTCGATGCCCTCGGGCGACGTGCCGACGATCTCGGTGACGCGGTAGGTGCGGTTGCTCATCTGTCCTCCTGGAAGTCGTTGTCACCCACCCTACTCAGCGTGCACTGCAGGCGTAGGGTGGAGGCATGGCGTCCCGCGCTGACCGACACGACACACCGATCCGGATCACCACTGCAGAGCCGGGGCACAGCGTCGACGTCAGTGCCCGACAGCGCCGCTACCTCTTCTCGATGGCGATCCGCACGGCGTGCTTCATCGGCGCGGTCGCGGTCGGCCCCGGGGTCCTCAGGTGGGCGTTGGTGATCGGTGCCGTCGTGCTTCCCTACGTGGCGGTGGTCCTGGCCAGCCGAATGCCGACCAGCAGTTCACCCGCGCTTCCGACCGCTGGACTGGGCCGCGAACTCGGTACGACGGCCGCGCCGACCCGCTCCGAACCGGAGACTCGCGACAGCTGAGAAGTCGCGCCGAAACTTGTGCATGCCGATCGGCCGCGTGGCATGATCGGGGCCGGAGGCTCCCGAGAGCCTCTCGGCATGTCGGACGGCTTCCCCCCGTAGCTGTCCGGCATTGTCGTTTCATCTGCAGGTGTCGTCGAGGAGTGCAGCGGTGGGCGAGGGCGAGACCTGCTCGGCACGAGGGTGCCACAACCCGGCGGCCTGGCAGTTGTTGTGGAACAACCCGAAGTTGCACACGCCCGAACGGCGCAAGATCTGGCTCGCCTGCGACGAGCACCGCACGTCACTCTCGGAGTTCTTGGGCGCGCGGCAGTTCCTGCGTGACGTCGTACCCCACGAGTAGCGGGACCGGCCGAGCCCTCAGCCACCGATCGCGGACATCGGTCGGGTCGGCTGCAGGAAGGTCGGGTCGTCGATGCCGTGGCCCGGCGCCTTGGTGAGCATGGCCGCCTGCCAACGGTCGCTGATCTCTTCGTCGCTCGCGCCCGCACGCAACGCAGCGCGCAGGTCGGACTCGCTCCGGGCGAAGAGGCAGTTGCGCACCTGACCGTCGGCCGTCAGGCGGACCCGGTCGCAGTCGCCGCAGAACGGTCGCGTCACCGAGGCGATCACGCCCACGGTGCCCGGGCCGCCGTCCACGGTGAACAGTTCGGCCGGCGCGCTGCCGCGCGGCTCCCCCGCCGGTTCGAGGTCGAACTCGCGGTCGAGCATCGCAAAGATCTCATCGGCGGTGACCATGCGTTCGCGGCTCCAACCGTGCTGGGCGTCGAGCGGCATCTGCTCGATGAACCGCAGCTGGAACTCCTCGGCCAGGGCCCACCGCAACAACTCCGCAGCCTGGTCGTCGTTCACTCCGCGCAGGAGCACGGCGTTGACCTTGACCGGTCCGAGACCCGCGTCGCGCGCCGCGGCCAGCCCGCTGAGGACGTCGTCCAACCGGTCGCGCCGCGTGATCGCGGCGAAGGTCTCGGGACGTACCGAATCGAGACTGACGTTGACCCGGTCGAGTCCGGCCTCGGCAAGCGCCCCCGCGACCCGCTGCAGTCCGAGTGCATTGGTGGTGAGCGCCATCTCCGGGCGGTGGGGCAGTGCGGCGACCCGACGCACGATGTCGACCAACCCACGGCGCACCAACGGCTCGCCGCCGGTGAACCGGACCTCCGTGACGCCGAGGTCGGTCGTCGCGATGCCGATCAGGCGCACCACCTCGTCATCGGTGAGCACCTCGTCGGTCGGCAACCAGTCGAGACCCTCTGCAGGCATGCAGTAGCTGCACCTGAGGTTGCACCGATCGGTCAACGAGACGCGAAGGTCGGTGGCGATCCGTCCGTGCCTGTCTGACAGCTGCCTCATGCGGAGAGTCTACGTGCCCGACCCCGACCCGGGGCCGGTTTCACTGGTCCGCGCGGCTACCCTCGGTCAGGTGCGATCCATGAAGTTCCTGCTCAGCCGCCGGTGGATCATCTTCCTCCTCGTCGTGGGACTGCTCTCCTGGTTGGCGTGGATCCTCGGTCAGTGGCAGTTCCACCGTCTGGACGAACGCCACGAGCGCAACGCGATCATCGAGCGCAACATCGAGGCCCCGGCCACTGCGGTCGAGGACCTGCTGCGCACCGACCGGGGCCCGTCCGACGAGCTCCAGTGGCGCACCGTCACGGCCACCGGCACCTACGACGTGGCCAACACGGTCATCGTGCGCTACCGCACCCGCGACGGCGCTCCCGGCGTGGACGTCGTGGTGCCGCTGGTCACCTCGGACGGGACCGCCCTCGTCGTCGACCGCGGCTGGCTGGCCACCGAGAACCGGGGGGCCCGGCCCGAGGACGTCCCGGCCCCGCCCACGGGCGTGGTGACTGTCACCGCGTGGGTGCGCCAGGACGCCGCCGGCGACTCGACCCACGTGAGTGACCACTCGACCCGGTCCATCAACAGCCAGGAGATCGCCGCGGCCACCGGGCTGACCACCTACCGGGGATTCGCAGACCTGAAGTCCGAGAACCCTGCGCCGGACACCGCGCTCGAGCCGGTGGAACTTCCCGACCAGAGCGACGGTCCGCACTTCTTCTACGGCCTCCAGTGGTGGTTCTTCGGCCTGCTCGCGGTGGTCGGCTTCGTCTGGATGGCGTACGACGAGTGGCGCGAGCGGCCCGCATCACAGACTGGGCAGGAGCCCCCCGTCGACGGGGAGGACGAGACCGTTGAGGTAGGACGCGGCCGGTGACATGAGGAATGCGGCCGCCCGGCCGAACTCTTCCGGCTGTCCGTAGCGTCCCAGCGGGATCGCCTGCTCCGCCCGACTGCGCGAGCCGGCTGCGTCGCCGGTGGCCGCATCGAGTTGGGCCACGCGATCGGTCGCCAGCCGTCCCGGGAGCAACGCGTTGACCCGGATCCCCCGGGGGCCCAGCTCGTGGGCGAGGTCCTTGGCCACCATGGCCAGCCCCGGACGCAGTCCGTTGGAGATCGCCAACCCGGACACCGGCACCTTCACCGACGTGGAGAGGACGAACGTGATCGAGGCGCCCGGCTCCATCGCCGCTGCTGCGGTCCGGGCAAGGCGGACCGCACCGAGGAACACCGACTCGAAGGCGCCGCGCCACTGCTCGTCACTCGCCTGCGTGACGGTGCCCGGCGGTGGACCGCCGACGGAGACGAGGACGCCGTCGAGTCTGCCCCGGTCGGTGACCACCGAGTCGACGAGTCGGGCAGCCGCGGCAGGATCGGCGTTGTCCGCCACCGACCAGGTGGCCCGTTCACCCAGCTCCGAGGCGGTACGACGCAGCGACGCCTCGGTGCGTCCGGAGATCAGCACGTGCGCACCGTCCGCAACGAGGCACTCGGCAGTGGCCCGCCCGAGTCCGCCGGAGCCACCGGTCACGAGGTAGGCACGTCCGGCAAGGTCCAGGTCCATCTCAGTCCTCCGTGGTCAGCGCGTGGGCAGGTCGTTGGCTGAACTGGGTGCGGTGCAACTCGGCGTACAGGCCCCCGGCCTCGAGCAGGCTGGTGTGGGTGCCACGCTCGACGACCCGACCACGGTCGAGCACGAGGATCTGGTCGGCGTTGCGGACCGTGGAGAGCCGGTGCGCGATCACGATCGAGGTGCGCCCGACCAGGGCACGCTCGAGTGCGGCCTGCACGGCCACCTCCGACTCGGAGTCCAGGTGCGCGGTCGCCTCGTCGAGCACCACGACCGAAGGTGCCTTCAGCAGCAGCCGCGCGATCGCCAACCGTTGACGTTCGCCACCGCTGAGCCGGTAACCACGGTCGCCGACGACCGTGTCGAGACCGTCCGGGAGCGCGCGGACCAGGTCGGCGACCCGGGCGTCGTCGAGCGCCTGCCAGATCTCGGTGTCGCTGGCTGCGGGCCGCGCATAGCGCAGGTTGGCGGCGATCGTGTCGTGGAACATGTGGGCGTCCTGGGTGACGTAGCCGACCGCGTCCTCGAGCGATTCGAGCTGCAGGTCGCGGACGTCGTCGGCACCGACCCGCACGCTGCCGGACGTGACGTCGTACAAGCGGGCGACCAGATGGGTGACGGTGCTCTTGCCGGCGCCGGACGGCCCGACCAGGGCCACCATCTCCCCCGGCTCGACGACGAAGCTGACGTCGTCGAGCACCGCGACGTCCGCGGTTCCGGATGTCTGGCGGGCGACCTCGAGGGAGGCCAGCGAGATGTCGTCACCTGCGGGATAGCTGAACCCGACCCGGTCGAAGGCGACCCGCAGCGGGCCGGCCGGCACCGCGCGGGCGGTCGGCGACTCCTGCACCAGCGGGTCCAGGTCGAGCACCTCGAAGACCCGCTCGAAGCTGACCAGTGCGGTCATCACATCGATGCGGATGTTGGACAACCCCTGCAACGGCCCGAGCAGTCGGAGCAGCAGGGTGGCCAGTGCGAGGACCGTCCCCACCGTCAGGTCCTGCTGGATCGCCATCGCCCCACCCACGCCGTAGACCAGCGCGGTGGCCAGCGCAGGCACGGTCATCATCGCGGCGGTGAAGATCCGCGTGACGAGCGAGATGCGCACGCCGAGGTCGCGCACCCGGGCGGCGCGTACGGCGAACTCGCGATCCTCGACCTCCCGGCGTCCGAAGAGCTTGAGCAGCATCGCGCCACCGACGTTGAACCGCTCGGTCATCTGGTTGCCCAGGTCTGCGTTGCCGTCCATCTGCTCGCGGGTCAGGCCGGCCAGTCGGTTGCTCACCCAGTGCGAGACGAGCAGGAGCACCGGGAACAACGCCAAGCAGGCGAGGGTGACCTGCCAGCTGAGCGCGAGCATGGCGATGCCGACCACCACCACCGAGATGCCGTTGGACACGCTGCTGGACAGGGTCGAGGTGAAGGCACGTTGCGCGCCGATAACGTCGTTGTTGAGCCGCGAGACGAGGGCGCCGGTCTGGGTCCGGGTGAAGAAGGCGACCGACTGACGCTGCACGTGGCCGAAAACCTTTGTGCGCAGGTCATAGATCAGCCCCTCGCCGATCCGGGAGGAGAACCAGCCCGACAGGACGGCGAGCAGGCCACTGACGACCGCGGTGACGGCCATCGCGCCGGCGAGCCAGGCCACCAGTGCCGTGTCGCCGGTGAGGATGCCGTCGTCCACGATCCGCTGCACGAGCAACGGCGTGACCACCACCAGGCACGCATCCACCACCGTGATCGCCAGGAACACGGCGATCAGACGACGGTGCGGCGCGGCGAAGCCGAGCACCCGTCGGAGGGTGCCGCGCTCGAGGCGGTTGGCCACCACGCTCCGGTCGGTGCGAAGGTTCCGGAAGGCCGGACCCATGCCGGTCATGCCCGACACGAAGTCACCGCCCGGTCACCTCTCTGCCCCGCGCTGACCGACGATGTCGACGAACCGACGGGCCTGGGCGATCCGCTCGGCGAGTCGCTGCTCCTCGACGGTGCGACGGGGTGCCTCCTGCAACAACGCCGCGGTCTCGCGGACCGCCGCGGCCGAGTGCGCCGTCAGCGCTGCCGTGGTGGCAGCCAGGGTGTCGTCGATCGCCGCGGCCGGGACCACGGTCTGGGCGAGGCCGATCCGGCCGGCCTCCTCCCCGTCGACCCAGCGCGCAGTGGCACAGATCTCCAGGGCCCGCGCCCTGCCGACCGCCTCGACCAGTGGCTTGGTGCCGACCAGGTCGGGCACCAGGCCCAGCACCGGCTCCTTCATGCAGAATCGGGCGTCGGAGGCCACGATCCGGAGGTCACAGCACAGCGCGAGTTGGAAGCCGGCACCGATCGCGAAGCCCTCCACCACCGCGACGGAGATGAAGCGGGTCTCGTTGGCGAGCATCGCGAAGGGTCGCTGGTAGACGTCGATCTGGTCGATGATCGCCTGTTCGCCACGGCCGGCGAGTGCGAGCAGGCTGTCGGGGTCATTGCTACGCGACGGATCGAGCAACGACAGGTCGAGGCCCGCGGAGAAGGTGTGCCCTGCTCCGCGCACCACCACGACCCGGATCTCCTCGCCGAAGGACTCGAGTGCAGCCGCCATCGCTGCCCACAGGGCCGGGTGCTGGGCGTTGCGCACCTCGGGCCGGTCGATGACCAGCGTGGCCAATGCTCCGTCGACGCTGACGTCCAGTCCGGCTTGGGCAAACTCGGGTCGCTGCATGGAGCGAGCATGCCACGGCAGGCATCTCCCGAGCAGGTCAGGCGACCCTGATCAGGCCAGCGTGACCAGGTCGGCGTAGTCCTCGGACCAGAGGTCCTCGTCGCCGTCGGGAAGCAGCAGCACCCGGTCGGGTTCGAGTGCGCGGACCGCGCCCTCGTCGTGGGTGACGAGGATGATCGCGCCCTCGTAGGTGCGGATCGCGGCGAGCACCTCCTCACGCGAGGCGGGGTCGAGGTTGTTGGTCGGCTCGTCGAGGAGCAGCACGTTGGCGCTCGACACCACCAGGCTGGCCAGCGCCAACCTGGTCTTCTCGCCGCCGGAGAGGACACCGGCCGGCTTGTGGACGTCGTCGCCGGAGAACAGGAACGAGCCCAGCACGCTTCGCGCCTCGGTGTCGGTGAGCTGGGGTGCGGCGCTCTGCATGTTCTCCAGCACCGTGCGCTCCACGTCGAGCGTCTCGTGCTCCTGGGCGTAGTAGCCGACCTTCAGGCCGTGGCCCGGGACCACCTCACCGGTGTCGGGTCGGTCGACGCCGGCGAGGATCCGCAGCATGGTCGTCTTGCCCGCGCCGTTGAAGCCCAGGATCACCACCCGGCTGCCCCGGTCGATGGCCAGGTCGACGTCCATGAAGACTTCCAACGAACCATAGGACTTGGACAGTTCGCGTGCCGTGATCGGCGTCTTGCCGCACGGCGCCGGTGACGGGAACTTGATCCGGGCCACCTTGTCGGCCTGCCGCTCGCCCTCGAGACCCGACATCATCTTCTCTGCCCGTTTGAGCATCGACTGGGCGGCCGTGGCCTTGCTGGCCTTGGCCCGCATCCGGTTCGCCTGGTCGGTGAGCGTCTTGGCCTTGGACTCGGCGTTGGCACGCTCGCGCTTGCGGCGGCGCTCGTCGGTCTCGCGCTGGGTCAGGTAGTTCTTCCATCCCATGTTGTAGATGTCGATCTCACCGCGGTTGGCGTCGAGGTGCATCACCTTGTTGACCGTCGCTTCGAGCAGTTCGTTGTCGTGGCTGATCACGATCAGCCCGCCCTTGTAGTTCTGCAGGAATCCGCGCAGCCACACGATGGAGTCGACGTCGAGATGGTTGGTCGGCTCGTCGAGCAGCATCGTCTCCGCGTCGGAGAAGAGGATGCGCGCCAACTCCACCCGCCGGCGCTGACCACCGGAGAGCGTCCGCAACGGCTGGGCGAGGATCCGCTCCTCGATGCCGAGACTGCTGGCGATGGTGGCGGCCTCGGACTCCGCGGCGTACCCGCCGTTTGCGTGGAGCTCGTTGTCGGCGCGGGCATAGCGCTTCATCGCGCGCTCGGCGACCGCCGGGTCGGACGAGCCCATCTCCTGCTCGGCCTCTCGCAGTCGGCGTACGACGTCGTCGAGGCCGCGGGCCGACAGGATCCGGTCGCGCCCCAGCACCTCCGGGTCACCGGCGCGGGGGTCCTGGGGCAGGTAGCCGACCTCGCCGCTGCGGGTCACCTGACCGCTCGCCGGCAGCGCTTCGCCGGCGAGGATCTTCGTGAGCGTCGTCTTGCCGGCTCCGTTGCGCCCGACCAACCCCACCTTGTCGCCAGCGGCGACCCGGAAGTTGACGTTCTCCATGAGGAGCCGCGCACCGGCCCTGACCTCGAGTTGCTGGGCGGTGATCATCGTGCTCGCTAGTCTACGTGTGCCAACTCGGACCCTTGCACCAGCACGGGCGCAGCAAGGAAGGCTGACGATGCGCTTCAATCCCAGAGCCAAGCTCGATGCAGGTCAGGTCCGTCACGCGGGTCGTGGAGGCGGCTCGGGAGGCGGCGGCATGCGGCTGCCCATCCCCACCGGCAGGGCAGGCGCCGGCGGCGGAGTCGGGCTGGTGATCGTCGTGGTGTTCTTCGTGGTCACCCAGTGCCTCGGTGGCGGTGGCGGAGGACTCGGCAGCCTCGGACTGGACACCACGCAGCTGCAGGCGCGGGGCACGATGGACTCGTCCCGCTACGACGACTGCCGGACCGGAGCGGACGCAGCCGAGAACCACGACTGCGGCCGGGTGGCGGTGGTGAACTCGATCCAGTCCTACTGGGCCGACGAGCTCCCACGGACAGCGCGGACCGACTACGTGCCGGCGGCCACGGTGACCTTCGGTGGATCGGTCGACACCGGGTGTGGCCGGGCCACTTCGGAGGTCGGGCCGTTCTACTGCCCGGCCCGAGGTGACATGAGCGTCTACCTGGACCCGAGCTTCTTCGACGACGTCCTGGAGGGCCAACTCAAGGGACCGGACGGCAGCTTCGTCGAGTGGTACGTCCTCGGCCACGAATACGGCCACCACATCCAGAACATCACCGGCCAGATGGGCAACGTGCGCACCCAGCGCGGGCCCGACAGCGACGCGGTGAAACTGGAACTCCAGGCCGACTGCTACGCCGGGCTGTGGACCCGGGCTGCAGTGACCACCGAGGACGCCTCGGGCGAACCGCTCTTCGCCGAGGGCCCGAACCGTGCCGACCTGCAGCAGGCCGTCGCCGCCGCACAGGCGGTCGGGGACGACCACATCCAGAAGGTCAGCCAGGGTCGGGTGGACCCGTCCCAGTGGACCCACGGCTCCTCCGAGCAGCGGATCGAGTGGTTCCGCACCGGCTACGAGAGCGGCGACTACGACGCCTGCGACATCTGGCGCTGAGCGGCGCGAAGGCCGGTGGCCCGTCAGTCGGCGTTGGTGACCTCGACGGTGAGGCACTGAGCGTCGGCGATCGCCCGCTCGAGCACCGCCCGCCTCGGGTCCGGCACCGGCAGCCACGGCGGCACCACTCGAGCAGCCAGGTGACAGAGCCGTTGGTCCTCGAGGACGGACTCGACCGCCGACCGGTCACCGCCGGTGACCAGCGCCTCGAGGGCTGCGCCCGCAAGCAGGATCCGCGCCGCGTGGTCCGCAGCTGCTTCGTTGGCCTGACGAGCCTGGTTGTCGCGGCGCCGTGCGAAGCGCTGCTGACTCTGCCCGCCAGCCTTGGTGCGTCCCTGGACGTGCCGGCTACCCACCTTCGACCCCGTGGTTGTCGCGCCGGCGAGGGTTGCGACAGCGAAGCCGCCCTTGCGCACCAGCAGCACGCCCCAGGTCGCCGGCAGTGCCACCGAGTCGGCCAGGTCAGTCGGCACCGGGGCACCGTCGTACCGTGCACCGAAGGGCAGCCCGATCCGGCACGTGGAACCGTCGGCAGCGCTCCCCCGCAGCCAGCCGTCGACCACGGCGTACGACGTCGTTCCGTGTCGGTCGGCGAAGTTGTCCGTCCACCGCTCCAGACGGGTCACAGGCAGCAGCAGGTGGTCGGCCATGCGATGACGGTAGCCCCGTGCACCCGGCGGGTCGGACGACAGGCGGCTCCCGCTGGGACGAATGTCCGGACTTCCGGGCTCGGGCGGTGCAATCATGCCGCCATGTGGCAGCCGCAACCCGGATGGCACGCGCTCCCCGGAGGACGGAGCCCGTGCACGGTCGGGGTGTGGCGCGCGGTGCTGGGCGACCAGGCGGTGGTGGTGAAACGCCTCGGCGTGCCTCAGCCCGGCGATCCGGGTGAGCTTCTCGATCCGCACCACTTCGCGCACTGGCGGCGCGAGGCCGATGTGCTGACCCGCGGCGACGTGGCGACCACGGTCGGCGTGCGGAGCGGCGGACCTGCAGCAGTCGACGAGGACGCCGAAGGAATCACCATCATCGCGCCGTGGGTCGAAGACGCGGCGAACAACGGTCTGGTGCTGGCCCGGAGTCTGGGGCGGTTCGTCATCAACGACGTCGTCGAGACCGGTCTGGCCCGCGACCAGTTGCGTGACCGGATGGCTCGTGTCGCCCGTCGTGGCGGCTGGCCGACCCTGGCTCGTACGACGGTCGCGGACGTCGCGGACCGGCTGTGGCAGCGCGCTCCGCGCCTGCTCGACCAACTCGACCAGTTGCCCCAGGTGCTGCAGCACGGCGACCCGACGCCGGCCAACCTGCTCGGCCGCGACGGCGACGACGTGGTCGCGATCGACTGGGGCACCCTGGGGCGAGGAGCAGTCGGTTCCGACCTCGGCTACTTCGCCCTCAGCGCACGCGAGGACCTGCAGCCACTGGTGGATGCCCACATGCTCGGGCTCCCCGAGGGCACGGCGACCCGCGACCAGGTCGAGTTCGGCGCTCGGGTCACCGCAGTCCTGACCGCGCTGAACCGAGCCGAGTGGGCCCTCGCCCGTGCGGCCACGGGGGAAGGTGCGCTCGCCGCGAAGTACCGCCACCCGAGCGTGGCGCCGTACCTGCGCTCGCTGCAACGACTCTTCCCCGCGATCGAGGCGCTGATGTGAGCAGCTAGGACACGCCCTAGGGCCCGCCGCGGATCGTGTGCAGCGTCGTCGCAGTGGACAACGCAGCTGACGTTGCTTCCCAGCCCTTGTCCTCGGCAGAGCCGGGCAGGCCGGCCCGGTCCAACGCCTGTTGCTCGGTGTCGCAGGTGAGCAACCCGAAGCCGACCGGTGTGCCGTGGTCGAGGGCCACCCGCGTCAAGCCGTCGGTCGCTGCGTTGCACACGAAGTCGAAGTGTGGAGTGCCACCGCGGATCACGACACCGAGTGCGATCACCGCATCATGGTCGGCGGCCAGCGCGTCGGCGACGACCGGGAGTTCAAAGGCCCCCGGCACCCGGACGGTCGTGGGCATGGTGACGCCGTGGGCGGCCAGGCAGCGTTCGACGCCGGCCAGCAGTCCACCCATCACCTGGTCGTGCCAACTGGACGCGACCACGGCCACGCGCAGGCCGCTCGCGTCGAACGGCTTCTCCTCCGGCGCTCCGGCTCCACTCATCGGATCACTCCTCGTTCTCGGCCGCGACCAGGAGGTCGGGCAACTGGTGGCCCATCCGGTCGCGCTTGGTCAACAGATAGGCAAGATTGTGGTCGTTGGGGTGCGGCGTCAGCGGGACCCGCTCGCTGACCTCGACGCCGAAGTCCTCGAGGTTGTGGACCTTGGCCGGGTTGTTCGTCATCAACCGGACCTTGGTGACCCCGAGGTCGCGCAACACCTGCGTGGCGGTGCCGTAGTGACGGGCGTCGGCGGGCAGGCCGAGGTCGAGGTTCGCATCCACGGTGTCCCGTCCACCGTCCTGGAGCTCGTAGGCCTGCAGTTTTGCGACCAGGCCGATGCCCCGCCCTTCGTGGCCACGCAGGTAGACCACCACGCCACAACCGGCTTCGACGATCCGCTCCATCGCCTCGTCGAGCTGCGGACCGCAGTCGCAGCGCTTCGACCCGAAGACGTCGCCGGTCAGGCACTCGGAATGGACCCGCGTGAGCACCGAGTCACCGGCGGCGACCGCAGTGTCCAGGTCGCCGTACACCAGCGCGACGTGCTCGCTGGCGTCGATGCTGATCCGGTAGCCGACGGCGCGGAAGTCGCCGTACTTCGTGGGCAGATGGGTCTCGGCGACCCGTTCGGCGTGCATCTCGGTGCGACGACGGTGGCGGACCAGATCCTCGATGGAGATCATCGCCAGACCGTGTTCGTCAGCGAACTCACGCAACTCGGGAGCCCGCTTCATGGTGCCGTCGTCGTTGACGATCTCGACCAGCACTCCGGCCGGGGTGAGGCCCGCCAGCTTGGCCAGGTCGACGGCGGCCTCGGTGTGTCCACGACGCACCAGCACCCCGCCCTCGCGGTAACGCAACGGGAAGACGTGCCCGGGCCTGGTCAGCTCCCACGGTTCGGTCGCCGAGTCCGCGAGCACTCGCGCCGTGTGCGCGCGGTCTGCTGCCGAGATGCCGGTGCTGACGCCGTCGCGGGCGTCCACCGAGATCGTGTACGCCGTGCGCAACTTGTCCTTGTTGTGCGGCGTCATCAACGGGATCTCGAGGCGTTCGAGCATGTCTCCCGGCATCGGCACGCAGATCACTCCGCTGGAGTGTCGGATCGTGAACGCCATCAGCTCCGGGGTCGCCCTGGCCGCGGCGAAGATGATGTCGCCCTCGTTCTCACGGTCCTCGTCGTCGACCACGACGACCGCCTTGCCGGCGGCGATGTCGGCAATTGCCTGCTCGACCGGGTCCAGCCGCACCTTGTCGCTCACTTGCTCTCCTCCGTCCGCGGCTGGCGTGGCGCCAGCAACTTCTCCACATACTTGGCAATCACGTCGACCTCGAGGTTGACCCGCTCTCCCGGCTGGCGCAGTCCGAGGGTGGTGCGCGCGAGAGTCTCGGGAATCAGGCTGACCGTGAACGACTCCTCGCCCGCCTCGACGACCGTCAGCGAGACGCCGTCGACCGTGATCGAGCCCTTGTCGACCAGGTAGCGCGCGAGGTCGGCAGACAGCGCGATCTCGACGACCTCCCAGTGCTCACTGGGCGAACGCCGGACCACGGTGCCGACCCCGTCCACGTGCCCCTGGACGATGTGTCCACCCAGTCGGGTGCCGGCGGTGACCGCCCGTTCGAGATTCACCCGGTCGCCTGGGCCGACACCGGCCAGCGACGTCTTGTCGAGCGTCTCCTGCATCACGTCCGCGGTCCAGACGGTGCCGTCGTGACGCACCACGGTCAGACAGCAGCCGTTGACGGCGATGGAGTCGCCGAGGGTGGCGTCCTCCAGGACCTGGTCGGTGCGGATCGACAACTGGACGGCGTCGCCCAACTGGTCGACCGCTTCCACGGTGCCGAGCTCCTCGACGATTCCGGTGAACATGCTCAACGTCCTTCTCTGGTGCGAGCGGCCAGGGTCAGCCGCACATTGGTGTCGTCTCCGCCACCGGCTCCCGGGAGCACGGTGACGTCGGAGATCTGGAGGTGCAGCGCTCGGGCGAGGGTGTCGATGCCCAGGTCGGCGACAGCCGAGCGGCCCGTGCCGAGCAGCATCGGAGCGAGGTGGACGACCACCTCGTCGACGAGGCCCGCGGTGAGGAAGGCAGCCGCGACGGTGGGCCCGCCCTCGAGGAAGAGGTGCTGCCGGTCAGCGGCGCGCAGTCGGGCCAGCGCCTCGGCCGGGTCGTGGGTGCGCAGCAGGAGCGTCTCGGCGGCATCGTCGAAGACCCGGCTGGTCGCGGGCAGGTCGCGCAACCCCATCACGACCCGCAGCGGTTGGCGTGCAAGCGGTTGGTCCGCCTCGTCTCGCACGGTGAGCTGAGGGTCGTCGACGGCGACCGTGTTGGTGCCGACGAGGATCGCGTCGCACAGCGCGCGCATCCGGTGGGTGTCGCGACGCGCGGCGACGTTGGAGACCCAGCGACTGGTGCCGTCCGCAGCCGCGCTGCGGCCGTCGAGGGTGGTGGCGAACTTCCACGTCACGAAGGGCCGGCCGTGCTCGACGGCGAACGTCCACGTGGCATTGAGTGCACGGGCCTCGTCGCCACACAGGCCGGCGGTCACCTCGATCCCCGCTGCGCGCAACCGATCGCCACCCCCGGAAGCAACGGGATTGGGATCGCGCTGGGCGAAGACCACTCGGCGCACCCCCGCCGCCACCAGCGCCTCGGAGCACGGACCGGTGCGGCCGGTGTGGTTGCACGGTTCGAGGGTGACCACGGCAGTCGCGCCACGGGCGGCGGCGCCGGCCTCGGCAAGCGCTGCCGCCTCGGCATGGGGGGTCCCCGCACCGCGATGGAAGCCCTCGGCGATCGTCGTACCGTCGGGAGCGAGCAGGACACAGCCGACCCGCGGATTGGGACCGAGGGGTACGCCGGGCGTGGCAGCGACAACCAGAGCGCGACGCATGGCGTCCTGCTCGAAGCTGTTGATGTCCACTGGGTCCTCCGGGTCCGATCACGGACTCCGGGGCAGACATCGGGCTTCGGCGGTGCGGCGCGGAACTGCGTCGTACGGCGTCGACCTTGCGTGCACTTCCCATCCGGACTTTGACCGTCGGTCCAGGAGTTCCACCTGGTCAACCGTCCGCTGGCTGCGGCCGGGTCGCGGACTTTCACCGCCGGCTCGGATTTTCACCGACCCCAGAGCACGCGAGTTCTCACTCGTCGCT